>JAAXQG010000187.1 GCA_012974445.1 Desulfuromonadales bacterium | reverse complement strand
GCCGCAACCTCTCCGGAGCCAGCACCCGGACGTGGGGAATATAGGATGAAATCCAGGAAAGAATCTCCCGCAAGCCACCAGCGCGGAAACTGAGACAGACTCCGCCGCCTTCAAGGGGCTCGATCTGCTGGCTGGGATGCCAGGTCCGCTCTGCGATGAGATGGGCTACAGGGGAAGCAAACTGGAGCCGGATATCCATGGGCTCCTCGGCCACCAGACCGAAGGCCTCTCCAGTCAGCGCCTCGGGGTTAAAATTCTCAGGCACCTCGAAGCGTTCAGCGCCCAGCTCCACACTACAGATACGATCCACCAGAAAAAGACGCATCGCATCGCGGTTCAGCGCCCTGGCCACAATATAGAGGGAGTCGCGATAAAAAAGAAGACTGTAAGGCTCGATGTCGTAGAGTCGGTCCGGTTGCCCCGGGGGGGTATAGCAAATCGAAGCGGAGTGCCGGCCTGGGCTATGCGCTCCAGGTGCGCCACGGCTCTGGGGGGAAGTCCCGCATGAATGCGCTCGAAGACGCAATCGAGCTGATCGAGAAAGACCGTGTTGCGAAGAAAAGAGAGCTGCCCGCGGCATAGCTGCAGGGTCATCAGCTCTTCCAGAGAGAAGGTAATGGGGGGGATGTTCTTGAAACCGGTAAGGAAACTGTAGAAGACGACGCCATCTTCCTGGCGATTTCGAACCAGCGGATAGCCCGCATCGCCGATTGACTGGAGATCCCGATAGAGGGTGCGCCGCGTCACACCAGTCGCCTCGACCATCTCCTCGGCGCAGAGCCCGCCCCGGGACTCCAGAAGCCGGATCAGGTCATGAAGACGAGCCGCCTGGCTGTACTTCTTCGCAGGACGCCCCTTAGTCCCCATCGGGCTCGCTGTAATAGCTGTACTTATGCGCCTTGCCGCGGACTTTTTCGGCGGGATACTTTTTGATATTTTTCTCCATCTTGTCCAGGATGGTGCGGGAGAGGTCCAGCCCCAGAGCATTGGACATGGAAAGGGCATAAATCACGATATCGGCCAGCTCCTCACCGACCTCGGCCAGCTTTTCTGGCGCAAGACTCGCAGACTGCTCCAGGGTCAACCACTGAAAATGCTCCATCAGTTCGGCCGCTTCGATGGCGATGGACATGGAGAGGTTCTTGGGGGTGTGAAACTGCTGCCAGTCCCGCCGGGCGACAAACTCCGCCATGCGCTCCTTGAGCTGCTTGAGGGTCGTCTGGTCATCGGTCATGGGCTTTTCTCCTGCGGGGGGTAGCGCGTGCTGCCGTTAGAAACCGACAACAATGTAATTTTTCCGAATCACATCTTTAAATCGCTCGTTTGTAGTCGACCAGTCAAGGACATCGACTTTAAATGAAAGAGCCGATTCGGAAAAAGCATCTTTCAGTTCTGCCAGCAGCAGAGCATCGAGCTGCGTTTCGGCAATGACCACAAGATCGAGGTCGGAAAACTGTTTAAGGTTTTCGCCGTGAACCCGCGAGCCGAATGCCAGCACCTCAGCCCCGGGAACATGATCCCTAAGGATTCCACGAACGATTTCCAATTCGTGCGGGTCGATCTTCAGGTCAGGCATTGCGGCGCTTCAATTCATCCCGGAGAAAATACATTTCCTGTAAAAAGTCGCCAAGTACAGCCAGCACCTCTTGTGCCTTGTCTTCATCATAGGTGTGGCTGGTCATGTTGCGCTTTTCACGGTAAACACGGTAATTCGGAACATGCTGAACCAACCCGGCTTCGGCTCCGGTACGTATCATATCCATAAAAACCATTTCACGAATTTCTGCCGGATTAGCCGCAATCTGCTCCAACTGCCGCCGCAGCATCTTGGTGCCAAGTTCATAGCTGAACTCGAAGGTCTGGATGGTTGCCGCCCGAAACTGCTCCCTGAGACCGGGGTCCTGGAGCGCCAGATCCGAGTGCAGGTAATTCAGACTTTTTTCCAACTGGGAAAGCGCTTTTTCGAAGGCAGAGGTATCGAGCTTCATGGGATGTCTCCGTCGTGGACAGTTTTGAGACCCTTTAAAGGCGGTCTCTCGCAGAGGCGCAAAGAACACAGGGGAAGACGAGGAAAAGAGCTCTCCTCCCGCGGCCCTATTCCTTCAGGAGTTTGTCGCAATAAGCCAGTACAGTCTCCGCAATACTTAAAAGAGACGGTGCCTGGATCAAGACATCCTGAAAGATTGCCAGCAACTCCTCTCCGGCGTACTCGTGGGCAATCTGATTGCGAAGGTCCTTCAACTCTCGAAGATGGTCAACCGAGGTGATGATTCCCCTCTTATCTGCCCGATTCACCACATCCAACAGGGTTCCCCCGGAGAGAAATTCCACGGTATCGATAGAACGAAAAACCTTGTTGATCATCATGTCGGTAACCCGTGCATAACGACTGGTCAGTGTTTCGAGGGCATCATATTCCTCTTCGGCACAGGAAGCCTTCACATCGATTACCTGACAAATCCCGTAAGAGCGGCGCAGCCAGCGAAGAGCATCGGAGAAAAGAGCGACGGTTTCTTTCAGGTTCTCGAGTGGCAACTGTTTTTTCACAACTTCACCCCCTGTTCAAGAGCCATGCGTACAAAGGCTTTGCTGTCATCCTGAGCCAGCAGGAGATCGATTTTCTGCTCCCCCAATGCATCATAGAGGGCCAGACGAATCTTACGCTTATCAAGAAAGGTAAGGCTCTGAGACATGATCAGAAGATCAATGTCCCCTCCCCTTTGGGTGTCATCGACTCTCGATCCGAAGAGATAGATTTCCGCCTCCGGATCCCGATGCAACACAATCTCTTTAATCGCCGCTATTTCGAAGTTCTTAAGACGCATAGGTGTAACATTTATCCCATTCATCACTGTTGAGCACTGCGTATGAATCAACCCGGCCAGGCATGAACCTGCCTGGCAAAATCCTTGAAATCATCCAAATGCTCACTGATAATCCTGTAGACAATCAACCAGTCGATACTTTGGTATTCATGCACCGACACATTACGGAAGCCGACTGCCTTCTTCATACGCACAGAGGTCGCGCCCGAAATGACCTGTAAATGATGCAAACGATCAAAACTCTCTGCCATAGAAGATGGAGGTGGAGTATCAAAATCGGCAATGACATGGGTCGCAATATCCACACAAATCTGGACGGCCCGGGTCAGGTTCAAGGTGATAATATCCTGAATATCCAAGTCCGCTTCCAAAATCTCCAGGCTCTCAGGCGTCTTGGATTCGATGCGCGACAGGCAACGGTGTAAAGAATCCAGCTTGGTCAGCATTATGGTTGAAGCCATCGACTGTTCCTCTGTTCAAGTATTTGCCGGCAATAAGGCATCATATCGGCCTGATTGTACCAAAGGCGTTTCAGCAACCGGGCATAAAGGTCATGGTCGGCATTTTTGACGATTATTCCGGAACAGAGAGCCTGCTCCAGAATAAGACCGGAAACAGCCTGACAATCGATGAGATCCACCTCTCTGCCCAGGGCAGTGGAAAGTGCGACAGCGAGACTTCCACGGGTTTCAAGCGAAAGCTGCCGTCGCGCAGCAACCGCAATATCCACGTCACTCTGTTGCGTCATCCGTCCCTTTGCCGCAGAACCGAACAGGGTCGAAAACAGCACTTGCGGAAAACACTCCAGAACCTCAGCTATTTTCAGTTTCATATTTTGAAGTTCTCGCCCCTCGACTCCCGCCGCCCGCCCTTCGCTCCACTGCCCAGGCAACAGTTTCCGCAGCGAGGTCAACCTCTTGCGCAAAGAGGGGTCTTGATCCAGAGTGACTTCATAGCGTCGACAGGCCTGAGACACACCCGATTCGCCGAGCCCGAAATAGGCACCGATCTCGCGCAGAGTTTTCCCCGAAAGTTTCTGACAGAGGTAGATTGACGCCCTGCGGGACGCTTTGACGTCTTCAGCAAAAGCAGCATCAACTGTGGCAACAATCTGTTCGATAGAAGGATGCCAGTTACGGGGCAACACCACAGAACCTTTTGATTCACCCTGATCGCGTGAAAGGTGTTTTTCAGTCACCTGCCGGACAAAGATGTCGCTGCCCAACAAGGCCGCGCCAACCGTTGCAGAAAGGGGGCTTATAGCATTTTGCCCGAGCTGTCCCTCAACGAATGCGCGATACTCACGGGCAGCCATACTGTGACTGGAGATCAAATTCAGCACAAAATCGGTGCAGAGCCAACCGGGTTGAACGATCTGGTCAATATAGGCGCGATAACTTGACCAGAAAAACTCTTCGGGGCGGGAAACGAGCCCGGCGCGAACCGGGTTCAGATGGATATAGGCTGAGAGCTCGGCGGCGTAAGCATCCGCCTCGACCAGAATCGACTTGTAACGCCCCTGAAAAAGATGGCCGGAACGTTCTCTTTTGCTGTTGAAGTAGGAGGTATAGGCCCCGTTGATGTGCCCCATGATACGTGAAAGGTTCCCCCGAGGTGTTTCAATAAGCAGATGATAATGGTTGTCCATCAGGCAGTAGGCATGAATAACCGCGCCATAGCTTTCTGAGGCCGATTCCAGATAAGCCAAAAATCTCAGACGATCAGTTCTGTTATTGAAGATATTCTTGCGCTCATTACCACGAGAAGTCACATGGTAAAATGCACCTGGAAATTGAATACGTAAAGGACGGGCCATAGATTCCCTCTTCGATTATTGACTTTCAATCTAGCACCTGCGTCAATTATGTCAAGAGTGAAGGGCTGACCCCTATGGGTTCCCAATAAACCAGGCGCAGAGCACGCAGAGAAAGATTGAGACAAGGGCTTTACGCCTACTCTGCGTCTCGAGTGAGCAATGCGAACGGGCGTGAGAACTAGAAGTTCAAAGTCAGCCTCACGCAGAGCCGCAGAGCCGCAGAGCACGCAGAGAAAGACAAGACAAAAGGACTCTCTGCTTACTCTGCGTTTCGAGTGAGCAAAGCGAACGGGCGTGAGAATAGGGGGGCTCTCGATCCGCCTCCCGACCGTCACCACCCATCGCACAATTAATTATCGAGCAGCTGAGCACACCGCCCGCTCCAAAGCGGGATGAGGGATAACCTTGGCGCCGCCTTCATGAGTCGCCGGGCAATATTCGGGAACGATCTCCTGCAGCAGCGCCCTGACCTTCCTCAGGTCCATGGACCGTGCAGAGGCAAAGAGATCATCGAGCTGTGCCAGAAGCTTGGCTTCATCGCCCTCGGTGGACCTGGCCACACAGATTTTTTCGTGGGCGGTGGGCAGAACCCCCTCCCCGTCCAGGAGCAGCTCCTCGTAGAGCTTTTCCCCGGGGCGAAGGCCGGTAAAGACAATATCGATATCCTCATAGGGCACAAGCCCCGAAAGACGAATCAGCTCCTCGGCCAGGGTTGTAATCTTAACCGACTCACCCATGTCCAGAAGGAAGATCTCCCCCCCCCTGCCCATGCTGCCAGCCTGAAGCACCAGCTGAGTCGCCTCGGGGATGGTCATGAAGAAGCGGGTCACCTCCGGGTGGGTCACAGTAACCGGCCCCCCCTTGCGGATCTGCTCCTTGAAAGTGGGGATCACGCTGCCGTTACTCCCCAGCACATTGCCGAATCTCACTGTAACGAAACTGGTTTTGCTCCGCCGGGAAAGAGCCTGGACATAAAGTTCCGCAGCCCTCTTGGTCGCGCCCATGATGTTTGTGGGGTTCACCGCCTTGTCCGTGGAGATCATAACGAAGTTCTTCACGCCGAAAGCATCGGCCGCATCAGCGACAATCCGGGTTCCCCGCACGTTGTTGTTCACCGCCTCGGCAGGGTTGTGCTCCATCATGGGCACATGCTTGTAAGCTGCGGCATGAAAGACCACCTCGGGCATGAACTCATCGAAGATCGCCTCCACCCGGGCGCGATATCGCACATCCCCCACGATGGGTACAACTTTAATATGGGGGAA
>JAAXQG010000024.1 GCA_012974445.1 Desulfuromonadales bacterium | reverse complement strand
GGCACCAGCACCAGGGTGATCACCGTGGCGAAGAGAATCCCGAAACCCAGCGAGAGCGCCATGGGGATCAGAAAGCGGGCCTGACGAGAGGTCTCGAAGATCATGGGTGCCAGGCCGCCGAAGGTAGTCAGGGTAGTGAGCAGCACGGGGCGAAAGCGACGGATGCTTGATAGCTGGATGGCGTCCCAGCGGCTCTCCCCTTGAGCCCGCAGCTTATTGGCGTAATCGATAAGCACCAGAGAATCATTGACCACCACCCCTGAGAGCGCCACGATCCCCATCATGCTCACCACGCTCAGGCTGAATCCCATCACGAAGTGCCCCAGCACCGCACCCACGATGCCGAAAGGAATGGCCACCATGACGATAAGGGGCTGGAAGTAGCTGCGAAAGGGGATGGCCAGCAGGAAGTAGATGGCCAGCAGCGCCAGCAGGAAGTTGCGCCCCAGGCTCGACATGCTCTCTTTCATGGAGGCCTGCCTGCCCTCATACCCATAGCTGAGGCCCGGGAAGTCGGCGGCCAGCTGGGGCAGCGTCTCCTCGTTGAGGGTGGCGAGCACCTGACCGGTCTGGTCCACCGGCTCCACATCGGCGGTGACAGTCACGATCCGGCGTCCCTCGCGGCGGTCGATACTGGTGTAGGCTCGCCCTTTTTGAAGCTCGGCGATCTCGGTCAGAGGCACGAAAGTTCCCGCGGGAGTGCGGATCAGCAGCGTCTCGATATCGTACTCGGAGAGCCGCTGTGACTCGGGCAGGCGCACCCGTACCGACACCTCATTGTTCCCCCGCTGCTGACGCAGGGCGATGGCTCCCTGGAAGGCGTTGCGCACCTGGCGGGCAACTTCCGCCGCGCTGAGCCCCAGGCTCTCGCCCCGGGCCGTCACCCGGAAATCGAACTGACGCTTCCCCGGGGTGTAGCCGTCGTCGATCTCGCTGACGTTGGGAAACTCGGCAAGTCGCTCCCCCAGCGCTTCGCTGGCCCGGTCGAGCACCTCGACGCTGCGGTGACTGAGCTCCAGGGTGATGGCGGCCCCGCCGCCAGGGCCACCCCGGTCCGACTCGAAGCGCATGGAGTTCAGTCCGGCAACATCCCCCACTTCCTTGCGCCAGAGTCTGGTCATCTCCCGGGTACTCATGGGGCGAATGTCGGGGGAGGAAAGATAGGCCGTCACCTCGACACGATTCTCTTCGGTGAGGGAGAAGACTCCCACCAGAAGGTCCTTGCCGCCATTGGTCTCACCGACGCGCTGGGCCGCCTCCACCAGCTGTTGCTCCACGACGGCCACCTTCTTGTAGGGGCTGCCCACCGGCAGGGTGGCGGTGACCACGGCCCGGTCCGACTCCACCCTGGGCATGAGCACCATGCCGATGCGGCCACTCATCACGTAACCCACCACCAGAATCAGAAAGGCCATCCCCAGCGCCACCGTCAGCCCCCGCCAGCGAAGGCAGAGCGCGAGAAAGGGGCCGTACCAGCGCCGCACGGCATAGGCAAACCAGGCGCTAAAAGCCTGCTGACGGCCGTGCAGATAGCCGGTAAGGCGACTGCGAGGACGGGACCTTGTGTGAGCCAGATGGGAGGGCAGGATAATGAGTGACTCCACCCAGGAGATGATAAAAACAGTGCTGACCACCAGGGGGATCACCTGCCAGATCTTCCCCATGATCCCCGGAACCAGGTAGAGGGGGAAAAAGGCCACGATGTTGGTCAAAATACTGAAGGTGATGGGAATTGCAACGTCCCGGGCCCCCTGAATCGCCGCCTGACGTGCCCCCATGCCCTGCTGCCGGTATTCGTAGATATTCTCCCCGGCGATGATGGCGTCATCCACCACGATGCCCAGCGCCACGATGAAGGCGAACATGGAGATCATGTTGATGGAGACACCCACGCCCGGCAAAAAGAGCAGTCCACCCAGGAAGGAGATGGGGATGCCCATGGTGACCCAGAAGGCCAGCTTGAATTCCAGAAAAATCCCCAGGGTCACCAGTACCAGGCAGAGGCCGATGAAGGCGTTTTTCAGCAACAGCTCCAGGCGCTGGCGATAGATATCGCTACGGTCGCTGTTCACCGCCCAGTCGACCCCTGGCGGCAGATCCAGGGCGATGGTTTCCATAGCCTCGCGGGTCAGATCGGAGACCCCGATGGGGGTCTGATCGCCGATGCGGTAGACGTTGAGCCCCATGCTGCGCTTGCCGTTGTAGCGCCCGGTGCGGCTGGCATCCTCGAATCCCTCACTGACTTTGGCTACATCCTCCAGATAAAGAATGCTGCCGCCGGCGGTGGTGCGCAGGGGAATGCGGGCGAACTCACTGGCCCAGTCGCGCCGGTCCTTGACCCGCAGCAGGATCTCTCCGGCAGAAGTCTCCACTTTGCCGCCGGGAAGCTCTACCGATGCCCCAGAGATGGCCCGCGAAACCTCAGCCAGACTCAGGCCGTAGGCGCGAAGGGCCTCGCGGGGCACCTCGACAAGAATCTCGAAATCCCGCCCCCCCACGATATCCACCTGGCTGATGCCGGAATACTGCAGCAGCCGGTCCCGCGTCTGTTCCGTAAGCTCCCGCAGCACCGTCTCGGAGACGTTGCCGAAGAGCTGCAGCCTGAGCACCTGACGGCGGCGCGCCACCAGAGAAACCACCGGCTCCTCGGCGTCCTCGGGGAAGGTGGTGATGCGGTCCACCTCCTGCTTGATGTCCTGAAGCACCTTCTGCCTGTCGGCATCGGCCATCAGTTCGGCCGTCACGACTCCCGCGCCCTCCCCGGCGGTGGCGGTGATCTCCTTGATCCCCTCCAGCCCGGAAAGCTCCTGCTCGATGGCCAGGACGATCCCCTGCTCCACCTCCTCGGGGCTGGCGCCGGGATAGGGGACCGAAACCCGGACGATATCCAGATCGAAGGAGGGAAAGACCTCCTGCTTGATCCGAGTGGTCATGAACATCCCCCCCAGCAGCAGTGCCACCATGAGCAGATTGGGGGTCACCCGGTTGTTTACCATCCAGGCGATGGGGCCGCGATCCCAGCGGCGACGGGGCGCGCTCATGGTTGCTCACCGGCGGCGGAAGCAGCCCCGGCCCGTAGCGGCATCCCCTGAACGGGAGCGGAGAGGTCGGAGACGATGATCGACTCTCCGTCCTGGACTCCGCCGGAGATCAGCACATGATCTGGATTGCGAAAAGCAATCTCCACGGGGCGGATATCCAGGGTTCCATCGGGAGCGAGCACCCAGAGACTCTGGCGGTCGCGCAGCAGCTCGCGGGGCAGCTCCAGAGCCCGGTCCAGAGGCCGTCCGACGATCTCCAGATGAACGTAAGAGCCCAGCAGCAACTCGGCGCCCTTTTTAGCGGCCAGCTCCAGAGGATCGATGATCTCAACCAGGATTCGGGCCATGCGCCCCTGCTGCTCGAGCGCAGGAAGCCTGCGGATAACCCGCCCGATGCGGCTCTGCCGGCTCTGGCCGTTGAGAGAGAGACGGACCTGGGCGCTGGCGCCGGGGATATCCATGAAAGAGAGCTGGTTTACGGGAATCGAGGCTTCCACCCAGAAGGCGTCGGTACCGGCCAGCCTGGCAACCTGACTGCCCCCGCTGAGCTCTCCCCCCAGTTCGGCCACCTTCTCCACCACCACGGCATTGAAGGGGGCCCGCAATTCGGTTCTGGACAGATCGAGCCTGGCTCGCTTCAGATCGGCCCGGGCCGAAGCTACCGCCGCCTGCAGCGAAAGTAGCTGGGGCTGCCGCAGCATCAGCGCCTCCTCTTCGGGGCTCACATTCTGCCCCAGAAACTCCATCTCCCGCCGGGCCACGATCTGGTTACCCTGCTCCAGCAGCAACTCCGACTGAGCCCGCTCCAGCGCGCTTTGGCGCCGGGTGACCTCCAGCTCGTAGTCCCGGGGGTCCAGGCGCAGCAGCAGCTCCCCTCGCGCGAAGAGTCCGCCGGGCTCGAAGGAGTCGGAGAGCTCGATGATTCGCCCAGAGACTTCGGGGCGCAGCTCCAGATCCCGGGCAGCGATCACCGTTCCCATAGCGGGGATCCGAATACTGTGCGCATCAAAGCGAACGGGTGCAACCTCCACCAGGGGTGCGGTGCGGGCCTTGGGCCGCGGCTTGGACTTGGGCTTACTCCCCAACATCCAGAAGGTAAGGGCTACGGCCGCACCCAGCACCAGGGCGATAAGAACCAGCCGAAACACCAGAGCCAGAGAACTCAGGCGCGCTGGTGCGGGGGGCAGGTCGGAAGCTTCGATGGGTTTGACGGTCTTATGGGTATCGAGTGTCATGGTTTTGTGATTCCTTCATGATCTGCGGGAGGGAAGGCTTGGGTGATCCAGCCGCCGGCGGTGGCACGGCAAAGGGCGATGCGGTCGCCGATCAGATCGAGGCGGGCCGAAATCAGGGTGCTTTGGAGTTGCTGCCAGGAAAGCAGCGCCGAGAGAATTCGCTGGTAATCCGTCGCCCCCTGCACATAACGATCGCGCAGCCGCTCGATAGCGGTCGAAGCCAGCTCCAGCTGCCGCTCGAGACTCCCGATCAGGGCAGCCCTCTGACGCTCGGCGACAAGGGCCCCTTCCACCTCCACCAGAGCGTCGAGCACGGCCTGGCGGTAGTCGGCCAGACGCTGCTGGGTGAGCGCCCGGCTGCGGTCCAGCTCCGCCTCGCGCCGCCCCCCGTCGAGCACGGGAAGCACCAGATTGGCCGCCAGGGTCGCCAGCCAGTTGTCGAAGAGCCCCGATAGGCCGCTGTCGCTGCTGTCGAGCCTCAGCGAAAGGCTCAGGCGCGGCAGCCGCTCCGCCAGCGCCTGGGCCACCCGCGCATCGGCAGAGCGCAGACTGAGCCAGCGGCTTCGCAGGTCGGGCCGACGCTCGATCAATTCCAGAGGCGATCCGATTTTCGGCAGGGGGGGCAGCCCGGGCAAGGCAGAGAGTTCGACCGAGGGTCCGCCCCCCGGAGTCGTTCCCACCAGGGCCGCCAGCTGATGCTCGATCTGCTCGATGCGGGCATCGATCTGGGTGCGCTGACCGCGGCGGGCTTCGATGAGCTGCTCCTGCTGCAGCACATCGGCGCTGCCCGACTTACCCGTGTGAAAGCGCAGGCGCACCAGCTCCAGCACCTGGGCATTGACGGCGATCTGCTCATCGATGAGCGCCCGCTGACTCATCCGCTCGCCCCCCTCGAACCAGAGCTCGGCCACCCGGGCTGAGAGGCTGACGGCGGCCGCCGCGAGATCCTCGGCGCTGCCCCGGGCATCGAGACGTGCCGCATCCACCTCGGAGCCGATGCGCCCCCAGAGGTCGAGCTCGTAGCTGGCACTGGCCCCTATGCTGAAACTCTCCCCCGAGCTCCGGTTGCTCCCCCCCAGCCTCTGCGAGCCGGAGGCCGAGCCACTGAGCTCCAGATCGGGGAGCAGCTCCGCCCCCTGCCTGCGGGCGACGGCCCGGGCCTGATCCAGACGGCTCCAGGCGCTTTTAAGACTCAGATTCTCCC
>JAAXQG010000193.1 GCA_012974445.1 Desulfuromonadales bacterium | reverse complement strand
AGAGGCAGAAAGACGATGATAATGATGGCGATGGCGAAAAGGATGGGGCGGCCCACCTCGGCGCAGGCTCTGGCCACCACCTGCAGGCGAGATTCCTCGGGCTCGGCTTCCTTGAGCATCCGGTCCACGTTCTCGACAATGACGATGGTGCCGTCAACCATCATCCCGATGGCGATAGCCAGTCCCCCCAGGGACATGAGGTTGGCCGAAACTCCGAAGACCTTCATCAGAATAAAGGCGAAGAGAATGGAGAAGGGGATAGAGAGGGCCACAACCAGGCTGGGCCTGACGCCTCCCATAAACACGAGCAGTACCAATACCACCAGTACCACCCCCTGAAGCAAGGCGTCGGTGACGGTTTTGATGCACTTCTGGACCAGAGTTGCCTGGTCGTAATAGACGTTAACCCGTACACCTTCGGGAAGAACCCGATTGACCTTCTCCATCCGGACCTTGATGTCTGAGATAACTTCGGTGGTATTGGTTCCGATGAGTTTCAGGATCATTCCGACCACGGCTTCGCCCTGTCCGTCGAAAGTGGCCAGCCCCCTGCGAACTTCCCCGCCGATGACCAGGTCGGCGACCTGACTCAGGCGGATGGGGGTACCGTCAACGACCTTGACGACGATGTTTTTCAGGTCTTCGAGACTGCTGGCCAGCCCCACGGAGCGGACAATGTACTCCTCGGAGTTTTTAACCAGAAACTGAGCTCCGACATTGGAGTTGTTCGCTTCGATGGTTTCGACGATTTCGGGAATGAGCAGGTCATATCGCAACAGATCAGAGGGGCGCAACCGCACCTGAAACTGCTTGACCTCTCCGCCCAGAGACAATATCTCTGTCACTCCGGGAACGCTCTGCAGGTTGAATTTAACGAGCCAGTCCTGTATCTCCCGCATCTCCTGTGAGCTGCGTTTGCCTGTTTCATCTTCCAGAATGTAGAAAAGGATCTGTCCGAGGCCCGTGGCGATGGGCCCCATCCCCGGGTCTCCGAAACCTTCGGGGATCTCTTCGCGGGCCAGCTGAAGCCGCTCTCCTACCAGCTGACGGGCGAAATAGATATCGGTGCCGTCTTCAAAATAGATGTTGATGACCGAGAGGCCAAAGTTGGAGATGGAGCGGATGCTCTTGAGGTTTGGCAGCCCGTTCATCGCCACTTCGACGGGGTAGGTGATGTACTTCTCCACCTCTTCGGGGGCTAACCCCTCCGTTTCGGTAAATACCTGGACCAGAGCTGGCGTTACATCGGGAAATGCGTCTACGGGCAGACTTCGGTAGCTGGCGTACCCTGCCCCCATAATCAGAACCCCCAAGACCACCATCAGAAGGCGGGTTTGAAGGACGAATCGAATTAATGCATTCATCAGTTCCTCCCTTTAGTGGTTGTGACCGTCGCCGAAGGATCCCTTGGAGAGCTGGGCCTTGAGGGTGAAGGATCCCGCGCTGACGTAGCGATCTCCCAGGCTGAGACCTGAGAGGATTTCTACTTCCAAGGAGCCCAGTTTTCCGGTTTTTACGAACTTGGGTTCAAAACCCTCTGGCGTCTGGACGAAGACGACCGTTTCGTCGCCCAGGGTCTGAAGGGCCTTCCTGGAGATCAGCGTGGGGACGTTCTTCTCCGCGATGGCGATTTTAGCCGTCACGAACATGCCGGGACGCCACTGGCTGCTGGGGTTGTTGAGCACCACACGGGCAAGGCCGGCCCGTGTGGATTCGCCTACAATGGGCCCCACATAGGAGATGGTTCCCTCCGCTTCCATCTGCCCCTGAGCGTCACTGAGCAGGACCCGCTGCCCTTTTCGTACATTGGGGAGGTCTTTCTGGTAGACACTGATATCCGCCCAGACGCTGGAGAGATCGGCGATGACGAAAGCCAGGGAATCATCATTGAGCGACTCCCCCAGGGTGATGTGCCGCTCAATGACCGTTCCATCGAAGGGGGCGTTGAGCTTGTAGCGGGTAAAGTTTGCATCGGGCTGCAGAGGAAGGTCTTTGAGGTACTCGTCGGAGAATCCCAGTGCGTGCATCTTCTGCTCGGCCGAATTGATTTCAATGCGCGCCTCGGCGAAACTCTGCCGGGCATCGAGATATTCCAGCTCGGAGGTAATTCGTTTTTGCCACAGTTTCTCTTCGCGCTCAAAGCTTGATCGAGCCAGATCGAGCCGCGCTATGGCCGCCAGGTAGGCTACCGTCGAATCGGCCAGTTCCCGGCTTTCCAGGGTTGCCATTGTTTCGCCTGTCTTAACGCGATCACCCAGGCTTTTTTTGACATTGCGGACGAGCCCGGATACACGCGGAACCACATGGGCAACCCGGTCGGTATTGAGGCGGATCTCTGCGGGCATCTCGATAAACTGACTCAGAGCCCCGCCCTGAACGGTGACGAGTTTAATGCCGAATTCCTTCATCTGGGACCCAGTCAGACGAATGAGACCTTCCCCTTCCTCCTCTCCTTCGTGTCCCTCATGGCCCCCTCCGGCTTCTGCGTGTTCGCCTTCTTCTTCCCCAGCATGTTCATCGGCATGTTCATCGGCGTCGCTTGTGAGCTCATCTGCCAGCGCTGAGGCCAGAGCCTGGTCTGATACGGACTGGGCTCCGGCGGCAGGACTGGGGGCGTGGGTTGTAAGAAGAAGTCCCAAAAAAATAGTCAGAAGTGATGTTTTCATTATTTATTTTCCTCAATGGAGGGAGTTTGTCCCATAACCGCTGCGAGGGGGGCAGCGCTCAGTCGTTCGACCTCGGTAAGGGCTCTTTGAAAAGAGGTCAGGGCTTCGATATGTTGTTGCTTCAGCTCGAAGAGCGTTCGTTTGGTGTCGAGCAGCTGGAGATAGCTGAACTTGCCAGCCAGATAGCCTTCTTGTTCGGCGTCAAAAGCTTGCTCAGCGGAGGGCAGTACTTCATTCTCTAGGCTTTCGACTTCCTCAGCGGCTGCACTCAGATCCTGGTAGGCGTTGAAAAGTGAAGTTTTAAGAGTAATTTCGGCATTTCGGCGCAACTGACGACTCTGGTTCATGCGCTGCCGGGATTCCATGATTGCGCCCTGATTGCGATGGAAGATCTGGAGTGGAATGGAGAACCCGAGCATAAAGCTGGACTCCTTCGTTTCGTTGTTTTTCTTCATGCCCGCATTCAGAGTCAGGTCGGGAACGCGCAGGGCCTCTTCCAGATCCAGCTCCGCGTCCCGTTGCAGAAGCTCGCTAGTCCACTGACGCATGCCGGGGCCCTTCAGGGCCGCTTCCTGTAGTTTCGAAAAAGAAGGCAGTTGCGTTAGGGACAGGGACAGGGAACCCGTGGCCCTCTTAAACCCCGGAGAGCTGTTTCCCCATTGCGATGCAAGGGACATGCGAGCCGCTGCCAGTTCTCGAAGTGCTCTGTCTCTGGCTATGCGACTGGAAGACAGGGCGGTACGGGCCTTGATGGCTTCTATGGGAGAGACCTTGCCTGCTTCGGCTTTGGCCTGGACTGTTTGAAGGATTTCCTCTTCAATGCCCAGTTGTTCCTCCAGGAGAGAGAGTCGTTGCTGAGCGGCAAGCAGGTTGTAGAATGCGATCCGGGCATCACTCAGAATTTCTCGCTGTTTGATCTCAAAATCCCACTCTGCAGCCTTCATTTCAAATTCAGCGACAGTTCGGCGTTTCTTCCTTTTGTCTGCTAAGCCGATCTTTTGGCTTAATTCGACATTCGTTTCAATCTCCTCGCCCACTCCTTCGACAAAAGCGGAAAATTCAGGGTTTGGAAGGAACCCTTGCTGAAGGGCCCGGGCCCGTCTTGCCGAAATCTCGAAGGTCAAGGCTTTCAGCTCGGCATTGTGGTTCAGAGTCAGGGACAATGCTTCGTCCAGTGACAGCAGACCCTTGGGATCCTGTTGTTGAATCGGGTCATTTTGGGTGGACGAAGCGGCAATGGCGCACAGGGGGGCGGCCAACAGCACCCCAAGAAGCGCGATGGTGCGCACCCAGGTACAACTGTACTGCATGTAAAACCTCCAGGAAGTGGGGGGTTAGGTATGTTTTGACACAAAGTAAACGTATCCGGTCGAACGACAAGGTTCAGCGGATGTTTCCAGGTAGATTGTTTTGGCTTGAGATGAAGCGGGTGGGTTTAAATCAGCAGAACAATGGTGCGCAGTGCGAGGAGGGTCTGATTGGGATGAATCGCAGAAGGGTAGGCAAGGGTGACGTAGGTCTGGTTCTGATCAAAAGTGGGGAGGGAAAAAGGAGCTGGTGGTGGCAGGCTGATGAGCTGCTGGTTTTCTAATGTCAGAGACGCCGAAAAGCTTGAGCTGTAAAAATCAATGCAGGCCCCGCAGCAGTCGCTGGATTGCAATTCAGCAACGGTAGTCCCACCAAGGGGAAGACCCCATACCGGAGCGTTGCTGCTTGTGGCCTCGTCACAGAGCTTCTCTTCCGAAATTTTGGCTTCGAAGTGCCCGTCCTCGCCGATGCACCAGAGGGTGGCGTTGAAGCTGCCGGTGAAAACATAGACCAACAGTGCAAGGCTGATGATGAATTTGAGGGGCAGAGGTCGTTTCAAATGCGCAGAGTCCTTGGGTTCGCAGATTTGCTGACACTAGCGGATTTGTTTTTCCATTGCAATCCCCGTTCTGATCCTGAGATTCGGGTCTGGTATGGGAAGGAAAAAAAAGGGTCCGGCCGAAGACTTCGACCGGACCCTTTTTTAGAAAAATGGCGGACTCAGACCTTGGGGGGAACGAAGGTGCGCTGGCCAAGCTCCTGATCGAGCATGAGCAGGCCGCGACCGTCCCCCTCGACCATTTTGAGTTTTTTGAGAATATGCCCGAAATTGGAGAGTTCTTCGAGTTGTTCGGTGATGAACCACTGGAGGAAGATCTGTGCGGCATGGTTGCCTTCGGCTTTGGCTTGGTCCATGAGCTTGTTGATGCTGTCGGTAACGAATTTCTCATGTTCCAGGCTGTGCGCGAAGGCATCCTGCGGGGAGGTGAATTCGTTTTTCGGAGCCTCGATGGCCCGCAGATCGGTGCGCCCCCCGGCCTCACAGATGAACCGGAAGAACATTTCGCCGTGGCTCATCTCCTCTAAGGCCTGGACGCGCATCCAGCTGGCGAAGCCGGAGAAATCTTCGTCCTCGAAATATCCGGCAATGGCCATGTAGAGGTAGGCGGAAAAGAATTCATTTTTCATCTGCTCGTTTAAGGCACTTTCAAGTTCGGGGCTCAGCATTGGATTCCTCCTGATAGTTAAGATCGAAAGCTCAATTGTAGACCAAGATGGTACCACATTCGGGGAAAATTCCAATATAGTAGACATTATGCGAGGCTCTGTTGCATTTCCTCCCGAGCTTCACTATGCTGCTTTTCTTTTTTGGAGGTATCATGATTATCCGCTCTACAGAGTTCATTAAAAGTGCGACCCGTCCGGGTAATTACCCCGAGCATGATCTGCCCGAGATCGCTTTTGCGGGACGAAGCAATGTGGGGAAAAGTTCCCTGATCAATACGCTCGTGAATCGTAAGGC
>JAAXQG010000180.1 GCA_012974445.1 Desulfuromonadales bacterium | reverse complement strand
TGTCATCGCGACATGTCATTGTCGGGTTTCTGGTCCCCATCCTCTTCGTCTATTACCCCAGCCTGCTAATGCAGGGGCCGGTCCTGGATATCATTCTTGTTGGTACGGGCACCGCCCTGGCGGTTGTCGCCTATAGCGCCGCGGTGGCCAACTTTTTTCACCGGAAGTGTCTGGCCTGGGAAAGAGCCGTCCTGCTCATCAGCTGTCTGACCCTGGTTTACCCGGAGCGGATTTCAAGCATGGCCGGCCTCATCCTTCTGGGGGGTCTTTATCTCTACCAGAGGTCGTTCAGCAAGGTCCCAATCGGAGTCCCGGGAGAGGCCGCCGCCTAGGGTCGACTCCAGTTCTGAGCGGGGAGGAGATTGCCTGCTCACAGATTTCAATCAAGGAAGTAATTTAACCTCAAAGGAGAAACAACCATGCAAAAGTTCACAAAAATTCAGCGTTTTCTGTGTGTCATGTTCCTATCCTGCGCCGTTGTGTTGGGCGGGGCCGGATTTGGGTTGGCGCAAACGAAGAATATCTCCATCGGTACCGGGTCGATGAGTGGCACCTATTATCCTCTTGGTGTTGCCATGGCCAAGATGTGGTCGGCAGCCGATATCGGGCTTAACGTTGGTGCCGAATCGACCGGAGGCTCTGTTGAGAACTCACGCCACCTCAAGAAGGGGAACATGGAGGTCGCCTTCGTCGAGTCGATGACAACACGATTCAGACCGTGGTCAAGACGGATTCCGGAATTAAGTCTTATGCCGATCTGAAGGGGAAGAAGGTTGCGGCCGGTATCCAGGGCAGTTCCAGCGTTACCAACCTGAGTATCGTCCTGAAGACCTACGGAATCTCCTTTAGTGAGATCAATCCCCAGTATCTGAGCTATGGGCAGGCGATGCAACTGCTGAAAGACGGTCAGGTCGATGCGGTCATGGTTGACTCTGGCGCACCCTCCTCCGCCATTATCGATATCAACAGCCAGCATGACATAACGATCCTCTCCATCGACGAAGATAAGATCAAGCAAATCGTCACAGAGTACCCCTACTTTTCTGATGCGGTCATTATCCCCAAGGGGACCTACTCCGGGATCGATACAGATATTACCACCACCGGTTCGTTGGCGACGCTCTGTGTCCCGGGGAGCCTGCCCGATGAAATGGTCTACAAGATGACCAAAGCCCTCTTTGACAATAAGGACAAGGTGATCAAGGTTCATGAAAAAGGGAACTCTATCAATCTGCAAACGGCAGTAAATGGATTTGCCATCCCTCTTCATCCAGGGGCATTGAAGTACTACAAGGAAATGGGTGCCGTAAAATAACCATCAAGGTTTAGTTGTTATCGAATTGGTGTCGATCTTTAAAAACAAGATCGACACCAATTCATAAAAAAAGCCATAGTTTTTGCCTCAACCCGCAGATTCTGCGAGAAGACCCTGATTCGGGTCAGAATACCAACTTGCGGGACTGACCCTGGCGCTATTTGGCCCCCTCTCTCTTGAGGGAGAGGGCTGGGGTGAGGGGGCCGCCTCGGAATCGAGGCGCGGCTTACTGGTTTACTGGCGGTCACCTGCTAAAGGCTCGTGCCTAACTGCTGAATTGCGGCTTTGGATTTCGCCCCGCTCAGGCGACTCACTTTTTTCTTCAGCGAAAAAAGTAAGCAAAAACGCCGCCCCCTGTGGCTGCTCTCGAAGGCCCCGTGTGGCGGCACCCGCCTTCGGGGTTTTTCTCATGGGGTTCCTGCCCCACGAAAAAGCTCGGCGTCCTTGCCTCGCCCACGTTGCGAACGAGTAATGTTTATTTTCCCATCCTTTGTCTGCTTCTCTATTTGGGCAAGCAAATAGAGAAGGCGCCTGGAGGGGCGAAACCCTCCGGTTTTAGGTGTAGCTGGGTACTATGTTTTTCAAGTGATTTAAACCTAAGATTAGAAACTCCGTTTGTCAGGTCCGAAGCCCTGCGTTGATTAGAATTGGTATTATGCCCCCGGATTCTGCCAAAACCTATTTTACTGTCCGGAAATAGTTGACCACTACAATTGGCCAAAAATCGGAATCTGGACATCGTGCTGAACATTTACCCTGAATATAAATAAATCGAGGCCCTCACATCGTAACTCTGTGAGGGCCTCGTGGCGATCGGGTCGGTGGGTTATTTAGGGATCAGTGATGATGCTCTGAGCCCTTGGAGGCTTTGCGCTCCTTGCCTTGCGCGACAATTTCCATCAGCTCGTGATGCAGGTGGTGTTGGGCCATGTTCAGCATTTCAATGCTTTTGGTCATGTCTTGCTCGTTATTTGCCTGCAACGCAATAAGCAGATTGGAGACGGCCTTCTCAGTGACAAGGGCGGGCCCTACAAGCGCCTCGGTCCAGACAGTCCCCTTGATCCACTCGAAGAGTTCTTCAGCTTCTTCAATGGCCTCGGGCAAATCACTTTCCCCGATTGACCCCTGAATTTTTTTCACATGGAGATCGATCATCCACATGGATGAGGTGGACATGGCAAGTTTGGCGATATATTCGGCTTCCTTACCCGAGTCAACTTGATGGACCATTTTGGTTGGGGCGCAGCCGACAAAAAACAGGGCGATCAGACATAAAAACAGAGAGATGATTTTCTTCATTTTTCCGCTCCTTCTGAGTGGGATTTCAATTTAGAAACTCTATCAGCTCTTAGGAAACAGGCAAATGATCAACACCGTCGGGTCGCGGCCCGACTACCGCCCCCTCAAACTGCCGTTACTTTCCGTAAAAAAGCCCCCTTACAAAAGGGGGCTTTTTTACGTTTTCCAGCCGGAAAGACCAGATTTCGGGCTTCCAGGTATCTTTACGCGAAGGGGTACTCAGAAACTAACCTCCACACGAACCCCTGCCAGCAGGGCATCATCTACCAGGGGATCCATACCGGGATTGATCACATATTGCACATCTGGCTGCAGGACGAGCCACGGCTGTACTTGCGCACGATAGCTCCACTCGATGGCCGTCTCGGTGTGATCCAGCTCAACGCCTTCGGTCTGGTTAAATCGGAGAAAATTATTGGCATTGCGAGCACTGGCGACGGCCAGACCCATAACATCCGAATCTCGCCCTGGCAGCAGCCCTGTGTAGTGCACGCCCGCCCCCCAGTAACGGCCAATCTGGTTTTTATCTTCATCGGCCAGGCCGAATTGAATAAAACAACCCAGCCCCTGCTCCTCGTGGCTCTCGGTGTACAACCTGGTCTCGGCAATCAGATAGATGCCTATATTACTGTCGATCTGCTCACCTGAATAGGTTGCAAGTTCAGTGGTATGCCGCCAGACACCCAGCCCCAGCTTGTGATAATCCGCCTGAGCCGCTTCCCCCTGAACCAAACCAACTTCCAGGGCAGCAAACAGGCCGTCACCATCATCCAGTTTGATCCTGGTACGGGAGGGTTTGTCGGGATCACCTGGAACACCATCATAAATGGCAGCCAGAACATAGGTATTTTCGCTGGGCTGCAGCCGAAGCCGTGTCGCCAGGGCCGCAATGGGGAAGATGGAAGGACCAACCTGAGAGATGTCAGGTTCGATACCAAATGAGCTGTTCAAGAAGAGTCCTGCGTACTCCAGAGCATTAAACTCGCTATTATAATCATGCATGCCAACAAGCAGTGAAAGTCGATCCGAAAGAAAACGATGCTCATACCAGGCCTCGTACAGCCGCAGGGCGTTATCTGTTTCAATATTGCTGGTTGCTTGAATATCACCGACAATCTCGGTGAGCAAACCACCGGAATTGTAATTTCCCAACACATAAAAAAACAGGGTGCCGTTCTGCCACCAACCGGCTGTTGCGGTATCCAGCTCCAGCGTGAAGTCGAAATTTCCGAGCAGGGTACCATCCTTATCGAGCCCCCCGCTAAAGTTACGGACCAGGTCATGAGTCAGTACAACCTCGTAACTGATGCCCTCCTTTTCCAGCGCTGGACGCAAACCACCCCATTCACCAAATAGATATTCATCCTCGGCCTGTGCGGTACCCATCAAAGCAAATAAAACGGCCAGTACGACAATACATTTGATTTTCAGCATATTCTGCATTCCTCCCACTCGAAAGATTTTCAGAACCAAAATGACACTGGGAACTGCACACTGCGGGATAGTTTAGCCAACTCTGTCATAAGCGCCAGCAAATAAAAGGTGTGACGAATCTCCACAATAAAAAAATTATGTTGCATTAGCTGTAGGGGCAGGCCTGCATGTCCGCCCTGCGGGCTCCCTCTGCACAAGCACACTGACCGGGGTTCACCGAATGGGGCTCCAGGCCCAAAGGTGAATCGAGACGTCCTGTCCCGCCCCCAGCGGGGCCCTTTAGCGGCCAGCGCTCCTGCGCTCCGACGGATGCAAAGGGGGGCCCCCCCTCACCCCGACCCTCTCCCGTCAAGGGAGAGGGAGCATAAAGGCGAAGCTTTTTTGCTCCTGTGGTGGCTGGTGGGCAGTGCTCACCCTACAATACTGGCCCCTCTTGATGGTTTGGTTCTCCCGGTCGAAATCCCCGCTGGAGGGGACGGGATCGGCCACGGAAATTTCGGCCTCCGGTGTCTGAGGCGCCAGCCGAGTTCAGGAGGGCGCCGTGGGCGATTGCGGCCCCGGAAGGAACCCGAAGGGCGGGGATTTCCGGGTGCCCTTCTTTGGCTTACGTTTCTTGGGCAAGCAAGAAAGGTAAGTCGGCTGGAGGGACGAAACCCTCCGGTTCTGTCTTCGATCCAACACCGATAAACAAAGGCAACACCGTCGGGTCGCGGCCCGACAGCCGCCTTACGCCCCCTTCCCCCATAAAACAACTTTCCGCTTGACAGGATTTAAACAGTGTTTAAAATCCCGTTTCATGACAACTACAGCAAGCAAAGAAACCAAAGGAGCCCGGGAGAAAATTCTGGACGTCGCCGAGGAGTTCTTCCGAGAGGGTAGCTTCGTAGACGTCAGCGTCCGAGACTTGACCGAGAAGGCTGGCGTCAACGTCGCCTCGGTCAACTACCACTTCGGAAGCAAGCGAAAGCTCTACCTGGAAGTGCTCAGGCGCATCTTCGCCTCGTTTGCGCAGATGAAGATCACGAAGCTGGGACAGGAATTCCCACAGGACAAGGCTCCCGATCTCCGGAAACTGATCGAAACCTACGTCGGCATCTACCTGGGCAGCGAGGAAGCGCTCCAGCGGACGCAAGGTTTCTTGAGCCTCATCGCCCGGGAACTCTCCGACGACAGCGACGCCATGGAACTGCTCATGGAAGAACTGGTCATCCCGGTCAACGCCCTGATGAAACAAGCGATCCACAAAGCGCGCCCTCAGATGGACGAGAAACACATCGCCCTGTGCCTGAGCAGCATTACCGGCCAGGCCTTCCACTTCGCCCGCTGCCCTGCCGCCATCCAGAGCCTGACGGGAGAAACCCCAAGCGAGACGCAGCCAGGTGATCTGGCCAAACATATAGTCGAATTTTCCCTGCGGGGAATCGGTGAGGAGATCGAGAAATGAAAACCATCTGGAAGCTGATGCTGGCCGCTCTGTTGCTGCCGGGAACCGCCCTGGCCGAAGAACCAAAAAAACAACAGCCCAAGGGGCCGCCACCCATGCTGGTAGCCGTGGCGCCCGTGGAGTCGGGAACCGCGCAGCCCATGCAGGAGCTGGTGGGCAGCGTGCGCTATGTGCGTATCTCACGGGTGGCCGCGGAGCTGGGCGGTATCGTGGAGAAGATCGACTTCGAGGATGGGCAGCGCGTTAAGAGCGGGCAGCCCCTTGTGAAGCTGCGCAGCGATCTGCTCGAAGCGCGCATCGAGGGGACCCGGGCATCCTACGAGCAGGTGTTGGTGGAGCTGGAACAAGCTCGAAAAGACCTCAAGCGCATTGACGCCCTGTTCAGGCAGGACGCCATTGCCGAGGTGGTCTTCGATCAGAACCATTACGGGGTACTGGGGCTCGAGAAACGCGCCGCGGCCCTGAAGGCGAATCTGGATCGCCAGCTGCTGGAGCGCAAGAAGAGCAGCATCCTCTCTCCCTTTTCAGGCCTGGTGCTTTCTAAGAATACCGAGCTGGGCGAATGGGTGGCGGACGGCGGACAGGTGGCGCTCATCGCCGACGACAGCGAGGTGGACGTGGTGGTGGATGTGCCCCAGCAGTTGCTGCCCTACCTGCAGTCGGGGCGCAGCATCGCCATTACCGCCGCAGGCAGGGAA
Organism: Desulfuromonadales bacterium; assembly: GCA_012974445.1. Classification (GTDB taxonomy): domain Bacteria; phylum Desulfobacterota; class Desulfuromonadia; order Desulfuromonadales; family JAAXQG01; genus JAAXQG01. Next base: position 4,829 of record JAAXQG010000180.1, on the reverse strand, counting down.
CTTGAGGGCCGATTCGTTCACTTCGTGCCCCGGGGGGATGTGGCCACCCGGACCTTCAGCGTGAAGCTGCGTCTGGACAATACGGCAGCCCTGGTGGAGGGTATGGCGGCCAGCGCCCTGTTGCCCTCGGGAGAGAATCAAAGCGGCCTGCTGCTGCCTCGTGACGCGGTGATCAGGCTCTATGGTCAGGACACGGCCTTCGTGGTTCTGGACGGCAAGGCCAAAATGATCCCGGTACGCATCACCGGTTACCAGGGGATGAAGGTCGGCGTGACCGGCGAAGGGCTCGAGGCCGGTCAGCAGGTGGTCATCAAGGGCAACGAACGCATCCGCGACGGCCAGGCAGTACGACTGGAACAGCAGTAACGCGAAGGACAGCACATGGACATCATCCGTTTTTCAATCCTGAAGCCGGTCACCATTCTATCCGGCATCATCATGCTGGTGCTCTTCGGCTTCATCAGCCTGGATCGCCTACCCTACCAGCTCAGTCCCACGGTGGTCGAGCCGGAGATCCAGGTCACCACGACCTGGCGCGGCGCGACCCCCTACGAGATCGAGCGGGAGATCATCGAGGAGCAGGAAAACACCCTCAAGGGGCTGCCCGATCTCATCGAGATGGAGAGCGAGGCGCGCAACAGCCAGGGCAGCGTCACCATGAAATTCAAGGTGGGTACCCGTATCGAGGATGCGCTGCTGAGAGTTTCCAACAAAATCAACGAGGTCCCCTCCTACCCCGCCGGTGTCGATAATCCGGTAGTAAACGCCTCGGGGGCCACGGCCTCACCGGTCATCTGGATAATCATGAAGACCATGGAGGGCAACGATCGCCCCATCGAGACCTACCGCAGCTTTCTGGAGAACGAGGTGCGTCAGCATCTGGAGCGGGTCAAGGGCGTCTCGGACCTGTTTATCGGCGGCGGCACCGAAGAGGAGCTGCACGTTGTTATTCGGGCAGAAAAGCTGGCGGCCTACAACCTGACCATCAACGACCTGCTGCTGGCGCTGCGGGGGGAGAACATCAACGTCTCGGCCGGGAGCATGAGCGTCGGGCGTCGGGACTTCCGGGAACCAACGTGCTGGAGATGACCAACCTGGTTGAGCAGCAGTACCGGTGGCTCAACGAGACGAAGCTGGCGCCCGAGAAGCTCAGGCTGAACTGGGTCTACGACCAGCGCTTCTACATCGAGGGGGCCATCGATCAGATCCAGCAGAACATCCTGTTCGGCGGCCTGCTGGCCGTGGTGGTGCTGCTTATCTTCCTGCGCAGCCTGCGAGCTACCATCGTGGTGGCCACGGCCATCCCCATCAGTGTCATCGGTACCTTCATCTTCCTGGATCTCCTGGGGCGCAACCTCAACGTGGTCAGCCTCGCAGGCATTGCCTTCGCGGTGGGAATGCTGGTGGATAACGCCATCGTGGTCATAGAGAACATCGACCGCCACCGCCAGATGGGCAAGAACGCCTTCGACGCGGCCCTGGACGGTACCAACGAGGTCTGGGGGGCGGTGCTGGCCTCCACCATCACCACCGTAGCCGTCTTCCTCCCGGTGGTTTTCATCCAGGAGGAGGCGGGACAGCTCTTCCGGGATATCGCCATCGCGGTGGTGGCCTCGGTGACCCTATCGCTCTTCGTCTCCGTCAGCGTCATCCCCATGTTTTCGCACAAACTCTTCAAGGTGAAGACCAACATGGCACCCAGGAAGTTCGGGATGCTCGACAGGATCGGGGGCGCACTGGCCGGTGCTATCATGGCTCTGGTGACCCTCTCCATCCGCACCTGGAGGACTCGACTGCTGACCCTGATGCTCCTCATCGGCCTGGCCGGCATGTCGGTGCAGCTGCTCATCCCCAAGATGGAGTACCTGCCCCAGGGCAACCGGAACTTCGTGCTGAGCATTCTGGTGCCGCCGCCGGGGCTCTCCAATGACGAGCGCATCGACATCGGGAAGCAATTCTTCACCATGGCCGATCCCCATATCGGTAAGGACCACGAGGGGATGCCCGGCATCGAGAATATGTTCTACGTGGGGCGCGAGGGCTTCATGATCGTGGGTGCCATCAGCCAGCATTTCGAGCGCGCCTCGGAGCTGCTGCCCCTGTTCAACCGCATGATCTACAGCATTCCCGGCATGTTCGGCATCAGCCTGCAGCCCGGGGTCTTCGAGAGCGGTATCGGCGAGGGACGCACCATTGAACTCAACGTCTCAGGCGATGACCTGAACACCATAGTCGCGGCTGCCGGCACCCTTTTCGGCAAGATCCGCACTGAGATTCAGGGCGCCCAAGTACGCCCGGTGCCCTCCATCGAGCTGACCTACCCCGAGGCCAGAGTGCTGCCCGACCGCGACCGGCTCAAGGCCAACGGCATGAGCACTCAGGATCTGGGCGTGGCGCTGGACGTACTCATGGACGGACGGATCGTCGGGGACTTCAAGCAGGAGGGGAAGAAGAAGATCGATCTGGTGCTGATGGCCGATGCCAGCGACATCAGAACCCCCGAAGATCTCTACGGTGCGCTGCTGGCCACGCCCCAGGGCAAGGTGGTACCCGTCTCCACCCTGGCAAGCCTGGAGCAGACCACGGGAATGGCGCTGATCCGGCACCTGGAGCGGGCTCGTACCGTCACCCTGCAGATCACCCCGCCCAAGAGCATGGCGCTGCAGAGCGCCATGGAGATCGTCGAGGAGAAGATCATCCCCGAGGTCAGGGCTATGGGGCTGCTGGAGGGGCTTCAGGTGCAGATGAGCGGTGCGGCGGACAAACTGACCCAGACCCGCCTGGTTTCATCGGCCTGAAGCTGCTGAATATCTTCATCGTCCCCCAGCCCATGGACGTGCTGACCATGCTCGGCTTCGTGATTCTCATCGGAGTGGTGGTCAATAACGCCATTCTCATCGTGCATCAGGCGCTGAACAACTTTCACCACGGGGGGATGGACTACCATGAGGCGGTGCTGGAATCGACCCGCAGCCGCCTGCGCCCCATCTACATGAGCGCCACCACCAGTATCTGCGGCATGCTGCCCCTGGTGCTGATCCCCGGCGCGGGCAGCGAACTCTATCGCGGCCTGGGCAGCGTCATTCTCGGGGGACTGGCCGTCTCCACCGTCTTCACCATCTTCGTGATTCCGGCTATCCTGATTTTCGTCATCCGGATGGAAAAACGCACCGGCACTCAGGAGCTTTCGTCATGAGAACATTTCGCATTCATCTGCTGCTGCTCCCTGCCCTGATGCTGCTCGGCGCCCAACCGGCGCAGAGTCTGACCCTGGATCAGGCGGTGGGCCTGGCCCTGGAGAACAATCCGCGCGTCAGGCAGTTTGATGCAGACCGGGAGGAGGCCGGGGCGCAGGTAGGCTTCGCCCGAGCCCCCTATTACCCCTGGCTGGCTGCCGATTACGAATACAGCAAACGCGATCAGGACCCCTTCAACCAGGGAACCGAACTCTCCACCCTGACCCTCAGCGCCACCTACAACCTCTGGAACGGCCTTGCGGACCACAACAGGCTCCAGGCCGCGAAGGCCAGGCACCAGGGCGCAGACTACCAGCTCCAGAGCGTTCGCCAGGACGTGGCGCTGGAGGCGAAGCAGGCCTATATCGCCGAGCTGCGAGCCCGAAGTGCCCGGGCAACCGCCGACGAGGGAGTGGAGCTGCTACAGCGCCAGTGGCGCGATGCCAGCCTGCAGCTTGCGCAGGGGCTCATCGCCCGCAACGAGCTGTTGCGCATCGAGGTGGAGCGTTCCTCGGCCAGACAGGACCGCTTGAGGGCCGAAAGAGATCTGCGAGTGGCGCGGCAGAGCCTGGAGCGGGTGCTGGCGCTGCGGCTGCCAGCCAGTGAAACCCTGGTGGATTTCGACGCCCTGCCCCTGCTGGAAAGCAAGACCGAAGAGGAGCTTGGCCCGGAGCTTGCGCAGCGCAACGAGCTGCGCTATCTGCGCCAGCTGCATCAGGCCTCCCTCTTCGATCGGGATGTGGTGGACAGCGTCTACACCCCCAGCCTGGACCTGGAACTGGCTCATGAGCAGCTTGGCGACTCCCTGCTGCCCCAGGGGCGGGATAATAACTACAACAGCGATACAAGGTTCATGATCCGGGCGAACTGGCGTCTCTTCAGCGGTTTTGCCGCCCGGGAGGAGATGAAGATCCAGGACGCCCGCTCCCGCAGCATCCGGGCCCGGATGCTGGACCTGCAGGGCGAACTGGGCCTGCAGCTGCAACGGGCGCTGGAAGATCTGCAGCTCTCCCGGGGACTGCAGAAAGAGGCTCTGGTCGCGGTGGAACAGGCGCAGGAGAACTACCGGGTCACCGAAAATCGCCACCGGCAGCAGCAGGCCACCAGCGTCGAGCTGCTCGACGCCCAATTCCTGCTCACCCGGGCACGTAACCAGGAGCTCTCCGCAAGATACGATCTGCACCGCAGCGTCGCGGTACTTGACCGGGTGCTGGAGCGGGAAATCCCGAAGTAAAAAAGCGTGGGGCACAGAGCCTGGGCCGGACCTGGCAGGCAGATCCGGCCCTTCCCTTCCAACCCAAGAATCAAAAAAGAAGGCCGGTTTCCTGTTGTAAGGAGACCGGCCTTCACATTTCAAGCTTTTAGGCAAAGGAGCGAAGCGACGTGCCCATGGTTTTGGTGATCAGGTTTGATGGGCAAGCATAAGCCCATGATTCTCAACAGGATCAAGACTCTTAAATGCTTAAAAATCGCCTTATATCATAGACTTGGTGAGTTACCGGAGCCTGATTATCACCACAGATTCTGCTGACAAGCCATGAATTTACAGCAGCTATGTTGCACTAACCCAAAAGACCCCACCTACCGCTGCGC
>JAAXQG010000181.1 GCA_012974445.1 Desulfuromonadales bacterium | reverse complement strand
GCTGGGCGTAGAGCCCCTGGCCCGTTTCGTCGGCTTCGCCGTGCGCGGCGTGCCCCCCGAGGTCATGGGGATCGGCCCCGTGGTCGCCATCCCCAGGGCACTGCGTCAGGCGGGGCTCAAGCAGCAGGATATCGATCTCATCGAGCTCAACGAGGCCTTCGCCGCCCAGTCTCTGGCCGTCATCCGTCAGCTGGAACTGGACCCTGCAAAAATCAACGTCAGCGGCGGGGCCATCGCCCTGGGGCATCCCCTGGGGTGCACCGGCGCCAAGCTCACCGCCACGCTGCTCCACGAGATGAAGCGCCGCCAGAGCCGCTACGGCCTGGTCAGCATGTGCGTGGGCGGCGGCATGGGTGCCGCCGGGATCTTCGAGCGCCTCTGATCCCGACACTGCGCCTATTTTCGCTTGTTTTATCGCCCTTTCCCGTGCTAAAAGCGGGGCGCTTCACTGCTTTCGGGCGCGAAGCGAGATCGGGAGAGGGCAACGCATGGAAGACCTGATAGAGACGGACAGGCATTACATGCGCGCAGCGCTTGAAGAAGCGGGCAAAGCCCTGGCCCTCGAAGAGGTTCCCATCGGTGCTCTGGTCGTTTTCGGCGGAGAGATTATCGGCAGGGGATATAACCTGCGCGAAACCTCCCAGGATCCCACGACCCACGCCGAGATGATCGCCATCCGGCAGGCAGCACAGCACCTGGGAAGCTGGAGGCTGCTCGACTGCACCCTCTACGTGACCCTGGAGCCCTGCACCATGTGCATGGGGGCCATCATCCTCTCGAGGATTCCCCGTCTGGTCTACGCCAGCCGCGATCCCCGCGCCGGAGCCGTCGGCAGCATCTACGACTTTTCAAAGGATGATCGCTTCAACCACCGCGTCGAGGTGACCGAAGGGGTGCTGCAGGAAGAGTGCAGCGAATACTTGAGCGGATTTTTCCGGGAACTGCGGGCGAAGAAGAAGGCAGCAAAAAATACTGCGATCACAACTGAATAAGTTTGGAGGGGTGTCCGAGAGGCCGAAGGTGACAGACTCGAAATCTGTTGTGGCGCAAGCCACCGGGAGTTCGAATCTCCCCCCCTCCGCCATAAAAAAACAGGGGAGCTGCGATTCATTTCGCAGCTCCCCTGTTTTTTTGAACGACTTGAACTCTTGCTGGCCTTTAGCAACTTGTCTCGCGTTTTCCTCTTTCGGCGAAATACTGCAAATAATCCCGAATAATGGGAATGTCCGCCTCCGCCCAGTCGAGACTGGGAAGCTCTTCGGGGGTGAGCCAGCAAATAGCTTTGTGCTCGTGCATCTGAAGATCGAAGGTTTCCAGAGTGCAGACGAAGGGGTGCAGGCAGACGGCGAAGTCGGGGTATTGCCAGAGGGTCGGGGGCAGGGCGGCGTGAATTTTGATGTCGACGCCGAGCTCCTCGCGCAGTTCACGGTGCAGGCAGTCGCTGGCGGTTTCCCCCGCTTCGATCTTTCCGCCGGGGAATTCCCACTTCAGGGGCAGGCTCATGATCTCGCTGCGCTGGGCGGCGAGGATGAGACCATCTTTTTCGATGATGGCGCAGGCGACCTCTATTTTTTTCAAAACAACTCCCTTTATTTCGTACATAATTGTTCGTCAAATCCGGATTGAACTTAGCGCAGAGAATTGGCAAGGTTCAAGTCTTTGCGATGATTGATTCTACAAGGAGGCTTTTTCTTGAAACCTACCCCCACCAACGGTATCTCCCGGGTCTTGCGGGCGGCTTAATTCTCGCCCTGGGGCTTCGGGCTTCGGGCTGCCTAGCGCAGTGAGCAGGCCTTCCGTCAGGAGGTGTTGCTGGTGGCGCTGCTGCTGCCCGTGGCTCTTCTTGTGAAGGTTACGGCGGTGGAGCGCGTGCTGCTGGAGGGCTCGCTGCTGCTGGTGCTTATCGTGGAGCTGATCAACTCGGCGGTGGAGGCGGTGGTGGACCGTATCGGAAGTGAGCACCATGAGCTCAGCGGCCGGGCCAAGGACATGGGCTCGGCTGCGGTCATGCTCGCATTGCTGCTGAGCGCTTTTGCCTGGGGGGTCATTTTGCTGCCCTGGCCCGGTCTTCTGCTGAGTGGTCGGGTGGGTTGACAACTGAGTCCTCAAAGAAATATTATCCCGCGATGCATTTCTTTTTATCAAAATATGCTGCGGCACTGATGATGCTCTTCGCTCTGGTCTCTCTGACCGGTGCGACTTCGCTTGCTGCCGCCTATTCCGGGGAGGCTTCGGCCGATCTCTGTTGTGAAAAAGAAAGAGAGCAGCAAGCCCCTGCCAACGAGGGGGAGTGCGCCGACCCGGGCTGCCTGTGCCCCTCCTGCAGCGTCTCGAACCATAACGTAAATTTCCAGCTTTTTGCGGACTCTCCAGACCCTGATGTCCCGCTGTGGATACTGGCTTCGGGGCTCTCATCTGATTACATCCGCTCCATCGATTACCCTCCCGAAACTCTCTGATTTTTCAGAATTATCACTAAAGGTTTGACCTGACAGCCACGTGCATTGGTACGCTCGCGTGCGGTCGTTTGCCTCTTCGGGGCTGTCAGCTCAGCCGAAAACCATCTATTTGTAGGAGTATGAATAATGAAAACAATCATCCGTAATCTCTTTTTCCTCGTTGCGGTTCTCTCTTTTCTCGGTCTGTCCACGGGCTGCAAGAATGAGGCATCGGCCTTTGGGGTCAACGACGTGGTTTCCGATCCCGGCGCCTTCAGCGGTTCTCTGACCCTGGTGGGTATCGTCAACGCTTACTCCCAGTCCGATCCCACCATCGTGGCCGTCATGGACAAGAAGGAGCTGACATGCAACACCCCCAACTGCGAGAAGGTGCTGCTGCCGGTAAAAATCACCGGAGCACGCCCCGCTATTGGTGACGAAGTAAGAATCTCCGGTTCTTTCACCACCGAGTCCTGGGGAAAGCTCTTCAACGCCAGCAAGATGGAAGTGCTGGGGACGCATAATCTGGGAGGACAGGGATGACTCTCGGCAAGCTGGTCTTTAAAAACCTCACCCGCAGGCGAGGACGTTTCGTCTTCACTCTGCTTGGCATCATCATCGGCATGGGAAGTTTCGTGGCCTTCATGTCCCTGGGCGGAAGCCTGAAGTCCCAGATCGAGCGGGAATCGGCAGCCCTGGGGGCGAACCTGGTGGTCACTCCCAAGGGGAGCTGCGCCTACGAGCAGGTCGCAATTCTCACCGGGGAGCAGCTGCCCACCACCATCACCGCCGAGGAAGTGGCGGCCATCCGTTCCATCCCCGGAATGCGGGCTATCCCCTATCTGGCCGAGCGTTCGGCCATCGAAAACCGCCCCGTCTCGGTCATGGGGATTTTGCCTGCCGAGACAAAGGAAATCAAAGGCTGGAAGCTCAGCGCGGGGAGCTATTTCCCCACCGAAACAACCGAAGGGGCTGTTCTGGGTGCGGTGCTGGCCGAGCAGTTCGCTCTGGCTCCCGGCTCCGAGGTACGTATCCGGGGGGAGATGATTCCGGTTCTGGGCGTGCTTTCCGAGACGGGGGGCAAGGATGATCTGACGGTCTTCCTCGCCATGCCTCTGGCCCAGAGACTCTATAAACAGAAAAACACGGTCTCCTATGTGGCGGTACGGGTCGACAGGATCGACGAGGTGGACCTCTACGCCCTGAAGATCAAGGAGAAGGTGAGCCTGGGGGTCGTCTCGGATAAGCAGATGCTCGGCTCCGTGCTCTCCATCGTGGGCACCGTCAACGTGACGCTCCAGCTCATCGCAGCCGTGGCGATACTTGCGGCGGCCTTCGGCATCGTCAACACCATGATGACCGCCACCTACGAGCGCAAGAGGGAGATCGGCATCCTGCAGGCCATGGGTGCGCCCCGTTCCACCATCTTCCGTCTCTTCCTGCTAGAGTCGGCCATCTACGGCCTGCTGGGGGGGATCGGCGGAGCGGTGCTGGGCTTTGCAGCCTCCATCGTCGCGGCGCCCTACATCAGCCAGAACGCCGCCACCTCCTTCGTGAAGGGCTCCCAGGCCAGCATCGATCCGGTGATGCTCATCGGGGCCGTGCTCTTCTCGACCCTGGTCGCCATGGTTTCCGGGCTCTATCCGGCCTGGAAGGCGTCCAAACTCTCACCCGTGGAGGCGATCAGCTATGAGTGATGCCATTATCAAGACAGTGCAGTTGACCAAGGAATACGGCCGGGGGGCGACTCTGACCCGGGCGCTGCGGGGGGTGGATCTGGAGATCCCCCGGGGCAGTTTCACCTGTATCATCGGCCCTTCGGGGCACGGCAAATCCACCCTGATGCATCTCATCGGCGGGCTGGATCGCCCCAGCGGCGGCAGCGTGATCATCGACGGGCAGCAGATCTCGAGCCTGAGTGAGAAGGGGCTTGCGGCTCTGCGGGCCAGCAAGATCGGTTTTGTCTTCCAGTTCTTCAATCTGCTCCAGAGCCTGACGGCAGCGGAGAACATCGAGACGGCTCTGATGCTCGCCGGGGTTCCCGAAGCCAAACAGAAGCCGCGGGCGCTGGAGCTTCTGGAGCTGGTAGGGCTCTCGGAGAAGGCCGACTCCAAGCCGGGGCAGCTCTCCGGTGGGCAGCAGCAGCGCGTGGCCATCGCCCGGGCCCTGGCCAACGACCCGCCGGTGTTGCTCATGGACGAGCCCACGGGGAATCTTGATTCCGCTGCCGAGGCCGAAGTCATGGCCGTGCTCGAAGAGCTGAATAAAAAGGGCAAGACGGTCATCCTGGTCACCCACAGCAGCGAGATCGCCGCCCGGGCCGGGAATCTGGTTCGAGTACGTGACGGACAGATCGAGGCGGCGTAGCCTTCAAATCTTTCTGATGCTTTAAAAAAAGAGGCCGCTTCCTGGAAAAGGGGGCGGCCTCTTTTTGCGTCCTGGCTCTGGGCAGAGTTCGAAGGAATTCCGGTATACTCTGAGGCAGGAGCTGGGAAGGGAGGCCCTCATGAACGATCGGCAGATGTCCATGGTCTTCGAACTCTTTGCCGGACTGCTCGGCGCGCAGGAGGTGGTGGTTCAGTTGCTGATCAGAAGGGCAACTCTGCAGCCGGAGGAATTGCTGGACGCGCTGCAGTCGCTGCTGGAGAAGACCCGGGCCGAGCTTCCAGGCTCTGTGGCCGTGCTGCCCCTGGGGCACCTGATCAGGGCGGTGGAGCAGGCCCTGCCGCCTCAATCTTCCCCGCCGAAGGGGCATCAGGGAGGCGCTGCTCATCCCCCCTGGCTGCGCGATATCATCGAGGGGGGCGCGGCCCATCCCGAACCACCCTCGGATGAGGATATCTAGGAGCCTGTCGGACTATCCATGAGCTGGCTGCAAATCCAGCTCTTTGGTTCATCATTCAGCTCGTTTTCGGCCCATAGCGACGGCTATGAACTCTCAAAAGAGCTAAAAGCTGCCCTCAAAGATCCAGATTTGCGCTACAGCCCGCATAGTCCGACAGACTCCCAGACGGCGTTGGTGGCGCCGAGCACCAGGATGTTTTCATTATCGGAGGCAAGACCGTCGAGTTCGGAGAGGAACTTGTTCACCGTGGCGGTGATGGCGCTGT
>JAAXQG010000310.1 GCA_012974445.1 Desulfuromonadales bacterium | reverse complement strand
GAAAAGGGAATAACACATTGAAAACACTTGTGATGGGCATCGGCAATACGGTGATGAGCGATGACGCCTTTGGAGTTCTGGTGGCAGAACGGCTCAAGCACAACTACCGCTTCGCGCAAGATGTGGAGGTGCTCGACGGCGGCACCCTGGGACTGGATCTTCTGCCGCGCCTGGAGAATATCGATCGCCTGCTGATCATCGACGCCCTGGAGCTGCGGGAGGCACCGGGAACCGTTCGCCGTCTCGAGGGAAAAGAGGTTCCCCGAGCCTTTGCCACCAAACTCAGCATTCACCAGATGGGGATGCAGGACCTGCTGGCCGTGGCTGAGCTGCAGGGGCATCTGCCCAAAGAAATCCTGGTCTGGGGGGCGCAGCCCCGCACGCTGGAGATGGGACTGGAGCTCAGCGGCGAGATGCAGACAGCATTGAAAACCGTCCTTGAGGGGGTACTGCTCGATCTGGAGCGCTGGGGGCACCTTCCCCTTGCCGAAGACACGAACCCCCACTCATGACTGCCCTGCGCAGCAGCTGCGCCCCGAACACCCGGGACAGGATCTGCTGGGCCCTTATTTTGCTCCTCGCCCTGGGACTGGCAGGGTGCCGGCGCGCCCCCCAGTATCCGGAGGCGACCCCCGAGATCAACCTGGAGGATCCGGGGCATATCACCCAAGGGCATCGACTGTTTCTGCAAAAATGCGCACTCTGCCACGGTCGCAGCGACGAAGGACGCGGCCTGCGAGTCCAAAGCTACAATCCCCCCGCCCCCGGCTTCACCGAGCCGCATTACCGCAGCGCCGATCCGGCCTATCTTTTCTGGCGCATTCGCCTCGGCAAGACCATCGAACCCTACCTCTCGCAGGGGTCGGTGATGCCTGCCTGGGAGCCCCATCTCAACTCAATTCAGTGCTGGCAACTGGTCGCCTACCTGAGAACCCGCCCCCTGCCGAAAGGCAAAGATTAGAACTTTTATTCCCTTTTTTTAGCGTAATGCAAAAAAATGCTGCAAACCGTTAAGGTTTATGTTTAAATTCCGCAGTTTGGAGATCATGGGGGCTTGATCCATGCGACAAGTCATCACTGATCCCATCCGGCACACCCGGTTGAATGATCTGCCAGACATTTAGTCTGGCTTAAAATTTCACGGTCGCGAAGGACCATACCAAATCTTAAGGGGGCTTAAATGCCGGTATCGACAGATCTTGATGCAAAAACCCTGGGGCTCACAACTGTAGGCAAGGTTTACCGTAACTTAAGTTACGAGGATCTCTACGAGCACGAAGTCAAAAACAACGAAGGCAGAGTCTCTGCCAACGGCACCATGATGGTGGACACCGGTAAATTCACCGGTCGCTCCCCCAAGGACAAGTACTTCGTCAAGCAGGGCCCCTCCGAAGACCACATCGCCTGGGGCAACATCAACAAGCCTGTCTCTGCCGAAATTTTTGACGAACTCTTCGCCGAAGTCACCGAGCACCTCTCCGGCAAGGATGTCTACGTCCTGGACGGGTACTGCGGCGCCAACCCCGGCACCCGCAAGAGTGCACGCTTCATCACCGAGTTCGCCTGGCAGTCCCATTTCGTCAAAAACATGTTCATCCGCCCCGAAGCCTCCGAGCTCGAGGGCTTTGCGCCCAACTTCACCGTCTACAACGCCTGCAGCGTCACCAACAAAAACTGGGAAAAGCACGGGCTCAATTCCGAGGTTTTCGTTATTTTCAACCTCGAGAAGAACGTGGCCATCATCGGCGGCACCTGGTACGGCGGCGAGATGAAAAAGGGAATCTTCACCGTCATGAACTACGCGCTGCCCCTGGAGAAAATCCTCTCCATGCACTGCAGCGCCAACGTGGGCAAGCAGGGCGATGTCTGCCTCTTCTTCGGCCTCTCCGGTACCGGCAAGACCACCCTGTCCACCGACGCCTCGCGCAAGCTCATCGGCGACGACGAGCACGGCTGGGATGACGAGGGGATCTTCAACTTCGAAGGGGGCTGCTACGCCAAGTGCATCAACCTCAGCAGCGACAGCGAGCCCGAGATCTTCGGCGCCATCCGTCGCAACGCCCTGCTCGAAAACCTGGTGGCCGACGAAGCCGGCAATCTCAATTTCGATGACGGCAGCAAGACCGAGAACACCCGCGTCTCCTACCCCATCGAGCATATCGATAATCACGAGCCCAGCCTCAAGGCAGGTCATCCCCAGAACATCATCTTCCTGACCTGCGACGCCTTCGGCGTGCTTCCGCCCGTCTCCAAGCTCAGCAAGGAGCAGGCGATGTACTACTTCCTCTCCGGCTACACCGCCAAGGTGGCCGGAACCGAGCGCGGCGTCACCGAGCCCCAGGCCACCTTCAGCTCCTGCTTCGGCGAGGCTTTCCTCCCCCTGCACCCCACCGCGTACGCCAAGCTGCTGGGCGAGAAGATCGAGAAACACGGTGTCAACGCCTATCTGGTCAACACCGGCTGGGCAGGCGGAGGCTACGGCGTGGGCAAGCGCATGAGCATCAAGGCCACCCGTGCCTGCATCAACGCCATTCTCAACGGCTGCATCAACAAGGTGGAGTTCGACAAGACCAACTGGTTCAAGCTCAGCATCCCCAAGGAACTTCCCGACGTGGACAGCAGCATCCTCAATCCCAGAAATTCCTGGGCCGATAAGGAAGCCTTCGACGCCACCGCTAAGAAACTTGCTGCCATGTTTATCGAAAACTTCAAAAAATACACCAATGACTCGGACGAGTTCAATTTCTCCGATGCTGGCCCCCACGTCGGCTGACCTAAGAGCCAGATCCAGCAGAACCTGTAAGAGGGCGGCCCGGTGCCGCCCTCTTTTTTTATATGAAAAGTCTGCCACTTCCACATTCCCCGTGGGCGCTCGCCCTTGACAGAGGCTCCAAAGCCTACTTTAATGACAGAAGAGGCTCCAGCGCTGAAACCTTTTTATTCCGGACGGTGCCATGGAAGACAGCGAACTTCATATCCCCAGTGATCTGCCGGTACTTCCGGTGCGCGATACGGTCATCTTTCCCCACATGATCGTTCCGCTGTTTGTGGGCAGAAACAAATCCCTGCAGGCCATCGACGAATCGCTCAGTACCCACCGGCTGCTCTTTCTAAACGCCCAGCGCGACGGCACCATCGATGATCCGCAACCTGAGGACATCTATGAAATCGGCACGGTTGCCGTGATCATGCGTCGACTCAAGCTCCCCGACGGCCGCCAGAAAATTCTGGTCCAGGGACTGTGTAAGGCCAAAATCCAGAGCTTCTTGTTCCAGGATCCGTACCTCTGCGCTCGAATTGACAAGCTGGACGAGCCCGAAACCGAGGAAGTATCCATCGAGGCCGAGGCTCTGATGCACTCCATTCGCCAGGAGGTCAGTGAGCTTCTGGAGCTGGGCAAGGAAATCCCCAGCGAAGTCCAGATCATCCTCCACAACATGGAAGATCCCGGCGCCCTGGCCGACCTGGTAGCCAGCAATCTTTCCCTGAAAATCCCTCTGGCTCAGGAACTGCTCGAGATGCTCAATCCCCTGGACCGGCTTATACGCATCAAGGCGCTGCTGTCCAAAGAACACGAGATGCTCAACGTTCAGCAGCGCATCAGCTCACAGGCCAGGGAGGAGATGAGCAAATCCCAGCGGGAATACTTCCTGCGCGAGCAGATGCGCGCCATCCGCTCCGAGCTCAACGAGAGTTCCCAGGCAACGGAAGAACTCAAGGAAATCAAGGCCCGACTCCAGGAGGCCAAACTGCCCCCCGAGGCTGACAAGGAGGCGAATAAACACCTCAGACGCCTGGAGTCCATGTCCGCCGAGTCGGCCGAATATTCCATGCTGCGCACCTATCTCGACTGGCTCGTGGACCTGCCCTGGAGTCGCAGCAACATCGACAATCTGGATCTGGTCGCGGCAAAAAAAGTATTGGACGAAGACCATTTCGACCTGAAAAAGGTCAAGGACCGGATTCTCGAGTTTCTGGCGGTGCGCAAGTTGCGCCCCGATAGCAAGGGGCCGATTCTCTGCTTTGCCGGCCCCCCCGGTGTGGGCAAGACGAGTCTGGGCAAATCCATCGCCCGGGCGCTGGGAAGGGACTTCGTGCGTCTTTCTCTGGGCGGTCTGCGCGACGAGGCGGAGCTTCGCGGCCATCGTCGCACCTATGTGGGGGCGCTGCCCGGCCGCATCATCCAGGGGCTGAAACAGGCGGGAACCAACAATCCTGTTTTCATGCTGGATGAAATCGACAAGCTCGGCGCCGATTTTCGAGGCGACCCCGCATCGGCGTTGCTGGAGATACTGGATCCCGAACAGAACAACTCTTTTTCCGATCATTACATCAATCTGCCCTTTGACCTCTCCAGGGTCATGTTCATCACCACGGCCAATGTCCTTGATCCTGTGCCCTCGGCCCTTCGCGACCGCATGGAGGTCATTCGGCTCTCCGGCTACAGCACCGAAGAGAAGCTGACCATCGCCCAGCGTTTTCTGGTTCCTCGTCAGATCGAGAGCAATGGCCTTGGTGCCGACAACATCCGCTTCACAGGAACAAGCCTCTCCCGGCTCATCGCCGACTACACCAGCGAGGCGGGACTGCGCAATCTTGAGCGGGAGATCGGCAGTCTTTGCCGCAAAGTGGCCCGCCGCTTCGCCGAAGGCAAGTGCTCGGCGGTGCGCATTACCCCCCGAAGCCTGGCCCGCTATCTCGGACCGGCCCGATACCTGCGGGAGGAACGAGGGGAGGATGAAATCGGGGTCGCCACGGGACTGGCCTGGACCGAAGCGGGGGGAGAGATTCTCCATGTGGAAGCCAGTACCATGAAGGGCAAGGGGCAGCTCACCCTCACCGGACATCTGGGAGAGGTCATGAAGGAGAGCGCTCAGGCCGCACTGTCTTACGCCCGATCAAGAGCCCAGGAGCTGGGCATCGACCCCGAACTTTTCGCCGGGCAGGACATCCATATTCATGTCCCGGCCGGGGCCATCCCCAAAGACGGCCCCAGCGCCGGAGTCACCATGGCCGTGGCGCTGATTTCAGCCCTGTCGAAAACACCCGTCAAAAGAGATGTGGCCATGACCGGAGAAATCACCCTGCGGGGCAAGATTCTGCCTGTGGGGGGAATCAAGGAGAAGGTGCTGGCCGCCGTTCGGGCCGGAGTGCCCACCCTGGTCATTCCCCGACGCAACGAGAAGGATCTGGTAGACATCCCCCCCGCCCTTCGCCGCAAGGTCAGCTTCATACTGGCCGAGACCATGACCGACCTGTTGGCCGTAGCGCTGGACGAGGACCGATGAAACTCTCTGATCTGGGCGAATTCGGCCTCATCGAACGCATCCGCGCAAATGCCGCAACCGATGCCGCAACCTTCAACCACAGCGATCTGGGCATCGGAGACGACTGTGCCTGCGTCAGCCTGCCGGCAGGGGAAGTCCTGCTGACCTCCACGGACATGCTGCTTGAGGCTGTACATTTTCGTCTCGACTGGACCGATCTGCACAGCCTGGGGCGCAAGGCCGTGGCCGTCAATATCAGTGACCTGGCCGCCATGGGAGGCAGCCCCCGCCACATCTTCCTCTCCATGGCCTGTCTCTTATACACATCT
>JAAXQG010000148.1 GCA_012974445.1 Desulfuromonadales bacterium | reverse complement strand
AGATGTGTATAAGAGACAGGTGACGAACTCCAGGTGCAGGGGGGGCAGGACGGGCAGTCGCTCTACCTGACCATCGATCGTACCCTGCAGTATATTGTCGAGAAGGAACTGGCCGCTGGAGTGCGTCAGTCCGGTTCCAAGTCGGGTACGGTAGTGATGATGGAGCCTGCCACGGGGCGCATTCTGGCCATGGCGAGCAGCCCGGGGTTCAATCCCAACTCCACTCGTGACTATAAACCCTGGCAGTGGCGAAATCGGGCCGTAGTCGATTCCCATGAGCCGGGTTCGACGTTCAAGGTCATCCTGATGGCCGCCGCCTTAGACGCCGATGTCATCCGCAGCAGCCAGAGCCTGGATTGCGAAAACGGACAGTATGTGGTCAGCGGCAAGACAATCCGCGACACCAAGCCCCACGGTTTCTTAAGCGTCCCAGAGATTCTCAAGTACAGCTCCAATATTGGGATGTCAAAAATCGGTGTGAAACTCGGGCGTGAACGTTTTCATCAATATCTGAGACGTTTCGGCTTCGGACAGCGTACGGGGGTGGAACTGCCTGGGGAATCCAGGGGGCAGATGAGACCGGCGAATCGGTGGTTCGAGCTTGATCTGGCGACCATCTCTTTCGGGCAGGGCATTGCGGTCTCGCCGTTGCAACTTACCGCGGCTACCGCAGCTATTGCCAACGATGGAAAACTGATGCGTCCCTATCTCGTTGAGCGCATCGTCGATGGCCATGGGGAGCTGGTCGAACAGCGCCGCCCCGAACTCAGGGAGCAGGTTGTCTCTCAAAAGGTCGCCCGCCGGGTCGCCGAGATGATGGTGATGACCACCGAGGAAGGGGGCACCGGAACTCTGGCCCGGGTTCCCGGTCATGATGTGGCGGGCAAGACGGGGACAGCCCAGAAAGCCGATCGGGTTATCGGCGGCTATTCGGTGGATAAGCGTATTGGCTCCTTTTTGGGATTTGTTCCGGCGAAGGATCCAAAGTTCGTGATGCTGGTCCTGATGGATGAGCCCAGCGGTAAGTCCTACGGTGGGCTGGTGGCGGCTCCGGTTTTTTCGCGCATTGCCTCGCAGGCTCTCCAGCACATGGGGGTAGCTCCCACCCGCAAGGAAAGCCGACGGCATCTGGAGCCTCTGGCGGAGGTACCTCCATTGCAGGATGCCCCTTTTAGGCCCAAAGGTTCGGGCTCAGGCAATATGCCGGATTTCAAGGGGCTGAGTTACCGACAGGTTCTATCTAGCATGGAGAAGTCTGGTTTGAACATTCGGCTCGAAGGCACCGGGCAGGTCGTCGAGCAGAGTCCGACGCCGGGAGATCCGATTGGTGCGGACGAAGAAATCTGGGTCCGATTCGCACGGTTGCAATGAGGCGATGAACAAGATCGGGAGAATGGAGCGAATGAAACTTTCGCAATTGTTGAAATCCATAGCATCTCAGGAGACCGAAGTCCTTCAGGACTTCGAACTCAGCGGACTTTACTACGACTCACGCAAGGTGCTCCCTAATGGGGGCTTTTTTGCCATAAAGGGGCAGACCAGCGATGGCCATGATTTTATTGATCAGGCTCTGGACCGTGGTGCCCGTTTTATCGTCTCTGAGCGCCCGGTAGGGTTGCCGCAGGGAGTGTTTGGCCTGGTCGTACCTTCGGCCCGGCTGAGTCTGGCTCAGGCCTCCGCCGAATTTTACGGCCATCCCTGTGGGGAGATGTTGGTGATCGGTATTACCGGAACCAATGGTAAGACGACCATCAGTTATTTACTGGAGTCCATCCTGCGCCAGGGGGGGAGAAACCCTGCTGTTCTGGGTACCGTGGATTATCGGCTTGGATCCTATGTGTTGCCCTCCAGCCATACGACTCCCGAGTCTGTCGATCTTATGGCAATGGTGGCGGATTTTCGGGCCAGGGGCGCCGATGCACTGATCATGGAGGTTTCTTCCCACGCCCTGGACCAGTGCCGGGTCGATGGTCTGGATTTCGATCTGGCCCTGTTCACCAATCTGACCCCCGAGCATCTGGATTACCACGGGGACATGGAGAGCTACTTTTGCAGCAAGGCGCGGCTTTTCGGGCCGCTGCTGGCCAGGAAAAAGGGGCAGTCCGTTATCAACCGCGACGACCCCTGGGGCGCAAGACTGGCCGAGCAGATACCCGACGCCTGGTGCTATGGCACGGAGGAGGGGCTCAGGGTGAGGCCCCGCAGCTTTAGCATGAGTTTGGAGGGAATCGAGGCTTCGGTTGAGACCCCCGAGGGAGTGCTGCAACTGCGCAGTGGGCTGGTCGGGGAGTACAATCTGTACAATATCCTCTGCGCCCTGGGCGCGGGGCTCGCCCTCGGGTTTGAGCCTTCAGTGCTTGAGTCCGGAATCAATCTTGCGCCGCAGGTCCCGGGACGCATGGAACGTATCGCCAACGATCGCGGAGCCTGCATCCTGGTGGATTATGCCCATACCGGAGATGCTTTGGACAAAGCGCTCAGGGCCGTGGAGCAGGCACAGCCGGGAAGAATCCTGACAATCTTCGGTTGCGGCGGAGACCGGGATCGTACCAAGCGCCCCGTGATGGGCGAGTCGGCAGCGCGACACTCAACCCTGAGTATTTTGACCTCGGACAATCCCCGTAGTGAAGATCCCGCGCGGATTCTGGAGGATGTAAAACCGGGGCTGCTGAGCGTTTTCGAGAAGGAGTGGACCCTGGAAGAGGCGAGGGTGCAGCTTGCCTCCAACGCCGATGCTCGGGGTTTCATTACCCTCGAAGACCGCCGTCAGGCCATTGAGGCCGCAGTTTCTCTGCTGCGAAGCGATGATTTGCTCCTTGTTGCGGGCAAGGGACATGAGGATTATCAGGTACTTTCCTCAGGGAAAATTCATTTTGATGATCGGGAAGAGCTGCGCAGAGCTCTGGGGTTGAAGGAGGATCAAAGATGAAACGCTGGACCCTCGAACATATTGCCCGGATCACCGGAGGAACGCTTCACCCTCCCACGGCCTCGCTGACCGTAGGGGGGATTTCCACCAACAGTCGCTCTCTGGAGCCGGGGCAACTCTTCATCCCCTTGCGGGGGGAAAATTTCGATGGCCATGATTTTTTGATGGAAGCGGCCCGGCAGGGTGCCGCCGCCTGCCTGAGTGAAGAATTGATTCATGGTTTTGCAGTGCCTGTAATTAAGATCAAAAACAGCCTTCGGGCGCTGGGGGATCTGGGGGCTGCGTCTCGCTTTGAGTCGCCGGTGCCGCTGGTGGCGCTGACCGGTTCGGCCGGAAAGACAACGACCAAGGAAATGCTGGCTTCCATATTGTCCACCACCGGTGCGGGGCTTAAGACGGCGGGGAATTTCAACAATCTCATCGGAGTGCCCCTTACTCTGCTGAGACTTGAAGAACACCATCGCTGGGCCGTTATCGAGATGGGGATGAATCGTCCAGGAGAGATCAGCGCCCTGACCCGTATGTCTGCGCCCAGTGTCGGGCTGATCACCAACGTTGGCGCCTCGCATCTGGAGGGAGTCGGCGATATGGAGGGCGTTGCCCGGGCCAAAGGTGAGCTTTTTGCCGGACTTGCTCCCGGAAGCACGGCCGTGGTCAATCTGGACGATGAGCGTGTTAAGGCTCTGCCGCTGGCTGCGGGAGTAAGGTCTTTTAGCTACGGCCTGGACCCTGAGGCGGATCTGGGAGCGGAAAATTTGCTGGCCGATGCCGGAACGGGTCTCGGCGCCTGTTACCGTTTCGTGCTGCGCCTGGGCGAGCGGCGCTACCCTGTCCGGCTTAATGTGGCTGGCCGTCATAATGTTCACAACGCCATGGCGGCGGCTGCTGCAGCGACGGTTTTGGGCGTTTCCATGGAAAACATTGTTCACGGCGCTCTGGCCGCCCGTTGTGCCGATCGACTCTATCTGCTGGGTCAGAGTTCGCAGCACACCGCTCTCGGCGCCCGGGAGCAGGGCATGGCCCAGAGTGCTATCGAGCATCTGGACTCCAGTGAAGAAATTGTGCGTCGCCTGAAGAAACCCCTTAAAAATGGCGGGACCGTGCTGGTCAAGGGTTCCAGGGGCATGCGTATGGAGCGGATCTGTGAGGCCTTGCGGGGGCTGTTCGGCCTGGGTTCCAACGAGGAGAAAAGCTAAGAATGCTCTATCACCTGCTCTATCCTTTACATGGGGATTTTTCTTTTCTCTATGTTTTCAGGTTCATCACCTTCAGAACCATTTACGCCGCCATCACGGCGCTGGTCATCTGTTTCTGGCTGGGGCCCTGGCTCATTGCGCGGCTCTCGCGGCTGCAAATCGGTCAAAGCATCCGCAAGCTCGGTCCCGAGTCCCACTTCAAGAAGGAGGGAACCCCCACCATGGGGGGGACGCTGATTCTGCTGGCCATCGTATTGCCGACGCTGCTCTGGGCGGACCTGACGAACTTCTACGTCTGGCTCTGTCTCTTTGTGACCCTGGGTTTCGGGGCCGTGGGCTTCGTCGATGACTACCTCAAGGTCAAGCGGCGCAACAGCGACGGACTCAAGGCTCGAAAGAAAATGGGCTGGATGCTGCTTATCGGCTTTTGCGCCTCCCTGGCGCTTTACAGCTACCCCATGTTCGATTCGACCCTCTCCATCCCTTTTTTCAAGGAGCTGCGTCCCGATCTGGGGATACTGTATATTCCCTTCGCCATGCTGGTGATGATCGGGGCGAGCAACGCAGTTAACCTCACCGACGGCCTGGACGGACTGGCTATCGGACCAATGATCATCGCCTCAGGCGCCTACCTGATCTTCGCCTATCTGGCAGGGCACGCCCGACTCTCTGAGTACCTGCAGATCACCAGCGTGCCCGGCGCGGGAGAGCTGGCCGTGATATGCGGAGCCATGGCGGGAGCTGGTCTGGGTTTTCTCTGGTTCAACAGCTATCCGGCGCAGGTCTTCATGGGGGATGTGGGAAGCCTCTCTCTTGGTGGGGCGCTGGGAACCATCGCGGTGGTGACCAAGCACGAAATTCTTCTGGTTATCGTCGGCGGGATCTTCGTGATGGAGGCCTTGTCGGTCATCGTGCAGGTGGCTTCCTTTCGGCTCTTCGGAAAGCGGGTCTTTCGCATGGCGCCGATTCATCACCATTACGAACTCAAGGGATGGCCTGAGCCTAAAATCATTGTTCGCTTCTGGATCATCAGCATCATTCTGGCCCTGGTTGCCCTGTCGACCCTGAAACTGAGGTAGCGATGAAGAGTGCAGCGTACAGCAATGTCGTGGTGGTAGGGGCGGGTCGGAGCGGACTGGCCCTCTGTCGTCATTTTGTACGCCTGGGCTCCCGCGTCACCCTCTCGGACCGCAGGACTCAGGGGGAGATTTCCGGCCTTGAGGAGCTTCGCGCTCTGGGGGTGAGCTTTGACCTGGGAGGGCATGATAGTTCCCTGTTTTGTGCCGCAGAGCTCATCGCCTTGAGCCCCGGAGTTTCCCCGGAGATCGAGGCGGTGCAGGCGGCGCGAGGCGCCGGGGTGCCTGTGCTTGGGGAAATCGAGCTGGCCTCGCGCGAACTAAGCGCTCCTCTGATCGGCATTACGGGCACCAACGGCAAGTCAACCACCACCATGCTTATCGGCGAGATCTTCAAGGCCTGGGGGAAACGACCCTTTGTGGGGGGAAACATCGGAACTCCCCTGATGGAGGCCTTGGAGCAGGACGCTCCCGGATATCTGGTGGTTGAGCTCTCCTCCTTTCAGCTGGAGACGGTGGAGAGGCTTCACGCTAAGTACGGCCTGATGCTGAACCTGAGCGAAGATCATCTCGATCGTTACCCCGACATGCACAGCTACATCGAAGCCAAGCTGCATCTCTTTGATCGCATGGGCACCGGCGATACGGCCATCCTCAATGCCGATGACCCGAAAGTCGAGGCGCTCTCGCCTCGCATCAGGGCGAAGGTGCTCCGGTTTTCCTCCATCGGTCCCATGGAAGAGGGGATGGGTATGGAGCAGGGGAGAATTGTCTGGCGCTATGGGGCGCAGAAGCTCAGGTTCGATCCCGCGCAACTGCGTCTGAAGGGGCGGCACAATCTTGAAAATGTCATGGCTGCGCTGATTCCCGCGCTTCTTGAGGGCTGCCCTCCCGAGCTGGCCTGGAAGGCGGTCTGCTCCTTCGGGGGTCTGCCCCATCGCATGGTCGCGGTGCGGACGCTGGAGAACGTCATCTGGTTCAACGACTCCAAGGGCACCAATGTGGGCAGTGTGGTCAAAAGCCTCGAGGGGATGGATGTTCCAGTGACCCTGATCGCCGGGGGCAAGGACAAGGGGGGCGACTTTTCCGTGCTTCGACCCGTGATCAACAGCCGGGTTCGGGAGCTGATACTCCTCGGGGAGGCCGCAGCACGCATGGAAAAAGAGCTGGGCGATCTCTGCCCGACCCATGTGGTCTCGACCATGGATGAGGCGGTGGCCCTGGCCCGGAATCTGACTTACGCCCCCGGTGCCGTGCTCTTGTCTCCGGGTGGATCGAGCTTTGATCTCTACCGCAGCTTCGAACAGCGCGGGGAGCATTTCGAGACCCTGGTCAGGGCGCTGGAGGACAGGGGGGAGAATGTTTCGTAAACAGGTCGATCCCACCATTTTGATTCTTGCTGTGTGTCTGACTTGCCTGGGAGTGGTGATGGTCTATTCCGCGTCCTCGGTCATGGCCCTGAAGAAATTCGGGGATGGGTTCTTTTTTCTGAAACGACAGGGGCTCTTCAGTCTGGTGGGTTTTGCCGCCATGACGCTACTGATGATGCTCGATTACCGCAAATTCCGCATGCTGGTTGTCCCGGTGCTTTTGCTGGCTCTCGTGCTGATGGTTCTGCCGCTGATCCCCGGGCTGGGCGCTACGGTCAACGGTGCCTCAAGGTGGATACGGATTGCCGGATTGTCGGTGCAGCCCTCGGAGCTTGCCAAACTGGCGCTTGTGGTCTACCTGGCATACTCTCTGAGCCGCAAAAAGGAGCTGATAAAGACCTTCAGGCTGGGGTTGATGCCCTATGTCGTCATGCTCGCCCCCATGCTGGGGCTGCTGGCATTGCAACGAGATCTGGGTGGAGCCTTCGTCATGGTGGCTGTAACCTTCGGAATGCTCTGGATGGCGGGCCTGCCTCTGCGTTGGCCGGTACTGGCAGCTCTATGTAGTGCGCCTGTCGTATATTTCCAGGTAGTCGGCTCCAAGTATCGTATGGCCAGGATCGACGCTTTTATCGACCCTTTTTCCGACCCTCTGGGGAAGGGCTTTCAGATCATCCAGAGCTGGACGGCCTTTGGCTATGGGGGCCCCCTGGGACAGGGGTTGGGCGAGGGGAAGCAGAAGCTCTTTTATCTGCCCGAGGCTCATACCGATTTCATCTTCTCGGTCCTTGGTGAAGAGCTTGGCTTTGCCGGGGTGTTTGTCGTCAGCAGCATGTTTCTGCTGCTGGTGCTCAGCGGGTTGAGGGTGGCTCGGCGCGCCACCGATTCTTTTGGAAAAAACCTTGCCTTTGGCATGAGTCTGCTGCTGGGGCTCCAGGCCTTTGCCAACATGATGGTCACCACAGGGCTGCTTCCCACCAAGGGGTTGGCGCTGCCTTTTCTTTCCTATGGAGGTTCGAGCCTCATCGGTTCCCTGCTGGCCGTCGGAGTCCTGCTGAGCGTTTCGGCTCACGGTGAGGCGCAGGAGCTATGAGACTGCTGCTGGCCGGGGGAGGAACCGGTGGTCATGTTTTTCCGGCTGTGGCTCTGGCCGAGCAGCTGTTGATTGAGGAGCCAGGGGCGCAGGTGCTGTTCGTCGGGACCCGAAAGGGTCTTGAGGCCCGGGTGATTCCGGAGCTGGGATACCGACTTGAGACCATCGGCATGTCGGGTTTTGTGGGCAAGGGGTTCCTGTCAAAGCTCGCGGTGATACCCCGGATGTTTCGCAGTATCGTCCAGTCATCGAAAATTCTCAGGACTTTTCGTCCGGATGTGGTGGTTGGCGTTGGCGGTTATGCCTCGGCCCCGGTGTTGTTGGCTGCAAAGCTGGCAGGGGTTCCCGTGCTGATTCATGAGCAGAACGCCCGGGCGGGCTTGACCAACAGGCTGCTGGCGACCCTGGCCTCCCGGGTCTGCCTGTCCTTTGAACAGACCGAAGGGCTCAGCGGCCCCAGGACCCTGCTCACCGGCAATCCGTTGAGGCGCGCCCTGCTGCACTGTCCGACCTTGCCCTCGTCGGATTCTAATCTGTTGGTTTTTGGTGGCAGCCTTGGGGCCCGCGCCATCAACGATGCGATGTTTGAGGCGCTGGAGTTGCTGGAGCCCTGGAAGGGGCGCCTGAGTATTGTTCATCAGACGGGGGAGAAGGACTGGGAGCGAATCCGCGAGGGCTACCGGAAGCGGGGCTGGACGGACGCTCGGGTTGTCCCCTTTATCGAGGATATGGGCAGCTGTTATGCTCAGGCCCATCTTGTGCTTTGCCGAGCCGGAGCAACAACGATCGCAGAGCTCACCAGCTGTGGTCGGGGCTCTGTGCTGATCCCCTTTCCTCATGCTGCCGGAGATCATCAGACGGCCAATGCCCTGGCTCTGGCCCGAAGCGGCGCAGCCCTTAATCTGTCTCAGACAGAGCTTACCCCCGGGCGACTGGCTGCCATGCTGGGAGCGTTGCTTGAAGATCGCGGGACTCTGGAGGCTATGGCCTCTGCTGCCTGGTCTCAGGGCAGGCGGGGCGCCGCAGAAGTCATTATCGAAGAGTGCCGCAAACTGGCACGAAAGGCGGTTTGATGTACGGAAAAATCAGGCAGATACATTTCACGGGCATCGGGGGCATCGGCATGAGCGGTATCGCTGAGGTCCTGCTTAATCTCGGATATCAGGTCTCCGGCTCGGATCAGAAACGCAGCGATTTGACGCTTCGCCTGGAGCAGCTTGGCGGTGTGATTCACTATGGGCATCGAGCCGAGAATCTGGGCGATGCTGACGTGGTGGTGACCTCCACCGCCATTGCGGCGCAAAACCCCGAAGTCCTGGAGGCCCATCGCCGTTTGATTCCCGTTATTCCCCGGGCCGAAATGCTGGCGGAATTAATGCGCATGAAGTTTGGTATCGCCGTTGCCGGAACCCATGGAAAGACCACGACCACCAGTATGGTGGCGACGCTTCTTTGCCATGGGGGGATCGACCCGACGGCCGTCATCGGGGGGCGCCTCGACTCTCTGGGCTCTAACGCCAAGCTGGGGCAGGGCAAGTTTCTGGTGGCCGAGGCCGATGAGTCCGACGGCTCGTTCATGAAGCTATCGCCGACCATTGCGGTGGTCACCAATATCGATGCCGATCATCTGGACTACTACAGTGACCTGGACGAGATTCGCCGCACTTTCGTGGAATTTATCAACAAGGTGCCCTTTTATGGACTTGCCGTTCTCTGTCTTGATGATGAAAACATTCAGGGCATACTGCCGCAGGTACAGAAGCGATTTTTTACCTATGGACTGAGCTCTCAGGCCTGTCTCTTATACACATCT
>JAAXQG010000304.1 GCA_012974445.1 Desulfuromonadales bacterium | reverse complement strand
AGATGTGTATAAGAGACAGAACTATCACAGCGAAGTGTTGCAAGATATTTCGGAGAATGAGATTAAAAGCCTCCGATTGTTTCTGGATCGCTCGGCGGCTGATGCGGCCAAAGCCGAAACCTGCGGTTAATTATCACTGGTGGCTCGGAGATGCGGGGACATTATTTGAGAGCCTCCTCGATTTCCTGTCGAATCTGAGCGCAAGAGACGAATCGATATTCTGATAGTCACTAAATGATTGCCCTGCAGGGATGTTGCCAAGGCTATTACTTAATCTGTTGAAAACAAAAATCCCCAGTTGCCTTAGGCTGCTGGGGATTTTTTCTCTTTGGCCACATCTGTCAATGATTGGAGATTACAAGGCTTTCTGTCAGCTTTTATCTCACTTGAAATTGACGATTTCATCAACCGTTATTGGCCCTTTCGGTAATCCAAGACGCATAGCAGGGGTTTTCTTGTCGCCTTTGCTTTTAAGGTGAAAATTATAGTACACCCTAAAAATATCCAGCAATTTCTGCACGCGTGCTGGATCGTAGGGCTGATAGCCGCTCCAGATTCGATTCTGGTTGCTTTTGGATTTTTTCGGTCGGTCCAGCGGGTTCAGCCGAGAGCGAATCTGGTTGAAATAGCCGTCGATAGCATGCAGGCTCACCATGTGGTACAGGTTGGCAAGCTGCATCTCCTCCAAGTCGTTCCGGTTGGTCAGATAGCAGACAGCTTTTTCCGGTTCACTCATGTTTGGAAACGGGCATTCCAGCTATAGGCGGCGGGACTCGAAGAGTGCTGAAAGATTTCTTTGTCGGCAAGAAAAAATCCCCCATGGTTAGTAACCATGGGGGATTTTAGTGCAAAGCTTTTTTTATATCGATTGTATGAGTCGAAGGCAGTAGCAAAATAGAATATTGTCCTTTGACTCTGCCTCGGCTCTGTCCTTGAACTGGAGGGTGAGACCTCGCTGTTTAGCTATAGCCTGGGGTGACCAGATCTGGGATGGAAGTACGAATAGCGTGGTGAATTAATCCCTATTTTCCACAATAAAAAGGTTGACAGCATTCAACGTCAAGAAAATCAGGGCTTGGTTGGAAATAGGCAATATAGATAATGATGCAAATGGTAAGTACTTGAAATGATGGAGTAAATGCTTGTGGTTAAAAAATGGGCAATTTGCTGAGATGCCCGGATTTATGCCTTTTGAACTGTATACAATTTGGTTTTTCCACGAGTTGTCCACAGCTTCTGTGGAAGGGTTTTTTTCTCTGTATTGGCATGGGGTAAACCCCCTGATTCAAGGGCGTTTTTGCTGTGGAGAAAATCGGGATCAAAAGAGTTACGGGAAAAAACTATTGCTGCCAGGTAACCTTGAAGCGAATTTTATTAATTAGTCTTCCCTGTTTATTTCTTTGGTTTTTGCGCTAAATTTGTGGTTAGGGCTCGCTAAAAAAAAGAGCATTGCCCTTCATGGATTTTTAGCTACATAAATAAGTACAGCAGGTGCAGTTTCATAATACAAGGATGGGCAAAGAAGCGAAGCGACGTGCCCATCGTTTTGATAAGCAGGGTTGATGGTTAAGCTGTGCATTTCCGCCACTCGGTAAGGGCGCTGCTTGCCGCGCCCTGTTTTGGCACAAGCACGATGAACTGCAAAACACCGGAACCTATTTCCTGCAGTCGTTACCGACGCAGGGGAGGATGGCAAGACCAGGGCGCAGCAAGCGGCGCCCCTACCTCTTTAGGGACCGTAGATACTGTTATCGGTTGCAAGTCGGATGAAGGCCCGGGGTTTCCTCCGTGTCCTCTGTGGTGCAAGGGGTTTAACACCAGGCCTGATTTCACCACAGAGTTCACAGAGAAGAGCTGAGAAAAGCACCGCCACCTGTAGGGGCGCTGCTTGCCGCGCCCTGTTTTGGCACAAGCACGATGATCTGCACTTACGCGTTGAATTCAGCCCGGAATCTATTTACATGCAGCCCATCGTTTTGGTGATCAGGTCTGATGAGCAATTTGTGCCTTGCCACATCCTGCGGCTGTTTGCCTGAATTTGACCTATCCCCTTCATTCCCTGCATCCCTGTTAAACAAGGTTTTTCCTTATTAGTACCGATCTTCCAACGTGAAAGCCGAAACCAGGGCGGACATGCAGGTCTGCCCTGTAGGGGCGGTTATCCAGCGGTGTGGTAGAGGGCATGAATCTCAAAGCGAAACTCACTATGAGAAAAGCATACGGGTTCAAGACTCCTAAGGCTTGAGAATCGCCTTATATCATACGCTTGGTAAGTTGACGGAACCTGATTGTCACCACAGATTCTGCTGACGAGCCATTTTTTTGGATAAAAAAGCCCCCCGCCTTGAGTTGCGACGGGGGGACCGGGGGGAGGGCGGTTGAAATCTAGACGATCTCGGGGCGGTCGCCCCGGGATCGTTTGTAGTAGAAGGAACCCAGGGCGAAAATAACGCCGGCAAGCATGGCGAAGCCCCCCGCCAGGGCTAGCCCGGCTCCGGGATCACGATTAATAGTGAGCAGGCTGTGGTTGACGGCGATGGGGTTTGCCGGGCGAAGGCGAAGGCCCCGCTGAATCAGGGGCTGGGGCAGCCCTTCGCGAAGCAGATACCAGAACTCGCCGCTTTGCCCATCGGCGGTCAGTCTCAGGCGAAAGGCAGGGTTGGCAAGGTTGGGCCCAGCAGGCAAGATGACTCCGCCAGGACGGCGCACCACGTTGGGGAGAAACTCCAGTATTTCCAGCTCCATCCCCCGCACCCGGAAGATCTCCCCCGGTACCATGCTGATCTGTCCCAGTTCGTTGAGGCTTCCCGTAAAGCCTGTGGCGCTGCGTCCCATGCTGATGGGGATGACCACGAGGTCACCGTACATCAGGGGGTTGTTCGTGTAGGCCGTGGCGCTGTGAACGGGCTGATCGCCTTGAAGCAGGGTCAGTTCGTTGATCATGTCCAGCGGCCGCCCTTCGGGCGAAAACTGGGGGTCGAATTTGTCGAGGCGCAGAAAGTAGCCGGGCATGTTGGGTACGGCCATGGTCTGCCCCTGTATCAGGGCGTTCTGCTCACTTCGCTGCCCTGCGAAGGCTCCCCAGGTGTATCCGGTAACCAGCAGCACGAAACCCAGATGGATCAGATACTCCCCGCTTTTGCGCCAGCGGGCCCTGAAGCGAAAGATCCAGTCAATAAAGCAGCACAGGGTGTTCAGGGCAAAGAGCAGAATCAGCACACCGGTGAGGCCCACCCACCAGGAGAGCTCGGGGCCCCTGAGGCCTTCGCTAAGGTACCACTGCATCAGGGCCATCTTGTCCATGCTGCCGAAGACCTGCGCAGGCAAAGGCCTGAGAGCTTGTTTTTTCAACAAACGGTCAATCCAGCGGATGGTTGCTGCTCATCAGCAGTCCGATGCCCAGGTAGGTGAAGAGAACCACCCCGAAGCCCACGATCGAAAGCAGCGCGTATCCCGTACCCTGCCAGCGCCGAACAAACTTGGCGTGGCACATGCCTCCGTAGAAAAGCCATACCAGAAAGGACCATATCCCCTTGATGTTCCAGGAGAAGTAATAGCCCCAGGCCACATAGGCCCAGTAACTGCCGATGATCAAGCAGAGGCTGAAGAGGCAAAACCCCAGGAAGACGGCTTCTTCATTGAGCTTGCGCAGGGTAGGAAGATCGGGCAGCAGGGCAGTAGCTCGAACCCGCTGGATCAGATAGAGCACCCCCATGGAGAAGGCCATGGAGAAAAAGGCGTACCCCAGAAAGGAGAAGGCGATGTGGAAGGTGAACAACGGAGTATCCAGCGCCGGGTACAGGGGGGGGAAGGTCGGGTCCCGGGGAATGGCGATGGTGAGCAGCACCAGATTGAGCAGCATCACGAAGAGTCCGGTGGCCGCAATGCGGTATCTCAGCTCGAAGTAGACGTAGGTAGCCGCCATGGACCAGCTGAAGAAGAAGAGGGTGGAAAACAGGTTGGTAACAGGCAGGTAGCCCGCGGTGTTCCAGCGCAGGGCCAAGCACAGGGTCTGGAGCGCAAAGGCGAGGATGACCAGCACCAGCGCGCTGCGGTGAAGAAGATTTTTTTTGGTCAGCGCGTGGCCGAGATACAAAAAGACGCAGCCCACATAAAGGGTGAAACTGCCGTAGAGCAGGGCGGAATCCAAAGTCATGACTTGTCCTTGATAAAAAAAGAGAGCGATTGATTTATCGGGAGGGGGTAATCCGTAAAAGGGGGCGTGCGACTATTGAAGGGGAGTCGCACGCCGAGAGCGAGTTTACTTTTTTGCGCTCTGGGCTTCGAGCTTAGCGCTGGAGCGCTTGAGCTGGTAGATGATACCTGATTTCTCCAGCGCCAGGCAGGCGTGGTGGGTCAGCTGGATGAGGTACTGCATCTCCACCTGGTTAAATGGACGGTCACTCGGACTGCCTGAGAGCAAAATGATGCCAGCCGTGCGGTTTTTCAGCCACAGGGGAACCGAAAGGATGCCCGGTGTCTTGAGCAGTTCGGCACGCTCCAGCTCCGAGAGGTGCTTTCCCAGCGCGACTGGAACCTCGCCGGGAATCAATACGGGTTTGCCGCGCCCGGCGATCTCCCGGATCAACCCCTGGGGAAACCCTCCGGCCAGCTGTTGAACCAGTTCGTTTGAAATCCCCTGGCTGACCTTGAGCGAGAGTCTTCCGGACTTGTCCACCAGAGCCAGATAGCCTCGCTGAGCGCCGTGTTCTTTCATGGCACCGAAAAGCAGTCGCTTGAACAGCTCTTCGATTTCCGTGGTGGAGGCGAAGGCCTCGATGGATTCGGTCAGGGTCTCAAGCATCTTCAGGGAGTGCTCGAGGGTTTTGTTCTTGGTTTCGAGTTCCTTGAGCAGGCGGTCGTTCTGGCGGCGCAGCCGAACCTGATTGAAGGCCTTGCCGAGAGTGCTGGCCAGGATCTCTTCGCTGTCGATAGGGCGAACGATGAAGTCGTAGGCTCCGTGACGAAGTGCCTGGAGCAGGTTGAAAGAGGCCGCATTGTGGGAGATCAGGATGACCTCCACCTCAGGGCATTTCTTCTTCGCCTCCTTGAGCAGATAGAGCCCGCTTTTACTGGGCAATTCTGTTTCGGTGAGAATCAGCGAGACCTCTTCCTGGTTCAGAATCGAGAGGGCTTTCACGCTAGAGTCCGCTTCCAGAACATCGACGTTGATCATCTCAAGCAGGTCTTTGAGATCCTTGCGGCGGTCGGCCATATGATCAACAAGAATTATTCGTTCAGCTTTCATTTCTGCGCACCCCTTTATAGGTCCAGCCCCGTAAATGAGGCGGAATGATATGAGAATCTCTTATCGTAAAAGTTACCCTATCATAATTCTTTTTCCTTGGAAACATGGATGATGTGCCCTTCGTGCCCCTGTTTTTGCGCTCTAGCACCATCGCTGAGAAATGCTGTTAACCTTGCGCCTGCCTCTGGTTGACAGGTCTTTGGCGGCCATGATAATTTTCGCGGTTATGATCGATTCTTTCTACAGTTTGCGTATGCATTCCAGCCTCAAGGGGCAACATCTCAGCGGCGCTGAGGGGATCGTCTCTTTCGAGAGTCTGGAAGGGGAAACCCTGGCGATGCTTCATCGCGCTCTTACGCATGAGCGAGGCTGCGCAACCCGCATTGCCCTGCATGTCGAGTCCCTGGCCCCACAGGATATTCTGGAGGGGCCCATCCCTGAGCTCAGTACCATTGAGGTGGATGATGTGGCACAGGGGCGCCGTGCAGCCAGGGCGCTGCTGAGGCAGGAGGGGGTCTCCCCCCGGGCCATCGACAGGGCCATGCAGGACCTTGCAGCCGGAGCGGCTTCTCCGGGTGTCAACATGCGCGGGGCCATGCTTATCGATGCCGCCACGGGGCAGCGTCTCGAGCCCGACCCCTGCCGAGGAATTCGCGTCAGCCGTATGGATCTGCGCGCCTCGGGTAAAGCGCTGGTTTTTGAGGCCCTCAAGCAATTTGGAGCCGCAAGGCTGCGGGTGAAGGAGGCTCTGGTGCTGGCGGCCAAGGTTCAGGCTGCACCCGCGGTGGTGGCCGAGCTGTGCTGGTCGGATGATCCATCCTACGTTACCGGCTATTTCTGTAGCCGGACCCTGGGGTACGTCCGTATCACCCGGCTCAAAGAGCCGGGGGAGGCGCTGGGGGGCAGAGTGTTTTTTGTTAATCTTCAAGGGCGGGTCAAAGAAGAACTTATCGAGTTTCTTCAGCGACAGCCTTTTTGGGTAACGGGGGTTCCCCGGATCCATCCACCTCGTCCCTGGAGGGATGAATGAAAAACTGGGCGATGAAGCTGCGGAGTCTTGACGAGCAGGGGATGCGTCGCCGGCTTCGCACCCTCGAGGGTGCCCAGGGGCCGCGAATTTGCATGGACGGGCGCGAGGTGCTGCTTCTGTGCTCCAATAACTATCTGGGGCTGGCTGCTCATCCCCTACTGGTGGAGGCCAGCTGCGAGGCTACCCGCCGTTATGGGGCGGGCAGTGGAGCCAGCAGGCTGGTTTCGGGAACCATGGAGCTGCACAGCCGCCTCGAAGAGCGTATCGCAGAGTTCAAGGGGACAGAGGCCGCGCTGCTGTTCAACTCGGGGTATGCCGCCAATACCGGAATACTCCAGGGGCTTTTCGGCCCCGGGGATCTCATCTTCTCCGACGCCCTGAATCATGCCTCCATCATCGACGGCTGCCGCCTTTGCGGCGCCCGCATTCGTCCCTATCCCCACGGGGACCTGCAGGCGCTGGAGGCGATGATGGAAGACGAGAGTCGCGCTCGGGGCAAGGGGCGCTGGCTCATGGTCACTGATGGAGTCTTTAGCATGGATGGTGATCTGGCACCTCTGCCCGGGCTCGTCGAGCTGAAAAAACGCTACGGAGCCCTCCTGATGGTGGATGATGCCCACGGAACCGGCGTGCTGGGTAAGACGGGGCGGGGCACCGCCGAGTTTTTGGGCTGCGCGGGAGATATCGACCTTCAGATGGGCACCCTGGGCAAGGCACTGGGTGGTTTCGGAGCCTATGTGGCAGCCTCGCGCACGCTGGTCGATATGCTGATTAATTCGGCCCGATCCTTTATCTTCTCCACCAGTCTCCCTCCCTCGGTACTGGGGGCGGCAATGGCCGCCATCGATCTGGTGGCTGGTCCCCAGGGGGTGATGTTGCGAAAGCGCCTGGAGGAGAACCGCCGTATTTTTACGAACCGTCTCTGCGGTGCCGGATTCGATCTGCTGGGAAGCCGCAGTCCCATCGTCCCGGTTCTGACCCGTGAGCCCAAACCCACCATGGAGGCCTCCATGCGACTGCTGGAGCAGGGGGTCTTCGTGCAGGGGATCCGTCCGCCCACGGTGCCCGAGGGACTCTGTCGCTTGCGGGCCACCCTCATGGCCGATCACAGCACTGAGGAGATTGCCAGCGCTGCCGAGCGCATTATCTGTACTCTTGAGGGGCTCACATGAAAAGTCAGCTTCTCGGCAATGGTTCGAGCCTGCGCTACAGAGACTTGGGGGAGGGCGTCCCGCTGGTGCTGCTGCATGGCTGGGCTTACTGCGCTGAAGTCTTCGAGCCCTTGCTGCCCCTGCTCGGCGATTTTCGGCTTCTAGTTCCTGATCTGCCTGGCCATGGGCTGTCTGAGCCTTTACCCCGCTTCGATAGCGTTTCTATTTGCGAGTCTCTGGAAGACTGGCTTCACCTTGTTGCACCCGGCCCCGTCCACCTGTTGGGCTGGTCGCTGGGGGGGCAGCTCGCCATGGCCCTCTGTCTGCGCCGCAGCCTCGAGGTCCATCGACTGATCCTGTGCAGTACGACTCCCCGTTTCGTCCAGGACGAGTGCTGGGACCATGCCTTACCCGCAGGGCAGCTGCGTTCCATGCAGCGTAATCTGCGCAGGGCCTTTGAACCCACGGTGCAGCAGTTCCGGGATGGGATTTGCGGTACCCCCTGTTCTCTGGCGCTGCCCGATCCGGCAAATGCAGCCCAGGGCCTTGAACTGCTCGGCTGTCTCGACCAACGAAGCTTGCTGCCGGATCTGAAGCTGCCGACCCTGGTGCTGCACGGCAGCTGCGACCCCGTCATCCCCTTTGCTGCAGGGCAGGCTCTGGCGCAGGCGCTGCCCGCCGCAAGCCTTGTGGTTTTTGAAGGGGGAGGACATGCGCCATTTATGGAAGAACCTCGAATTTTTGCAGATCATCTGAAAGCCTTTTTATCATGAGCGCTCCCATCGATCTGGCGCGAATGCGCCGACATTTCTCCCGTCAGGCCTGCCACTATAACCGCTATGCTCAGGTACAGAAGATCGTCGCCCGGCACCTTCTGGAGGAGGTGATTCCGGAGTCGGCTCTGGAACCCGGACAGCGCATCCTGGATGTGGGGGCAGGTACAGGACTGCTCTCGGATCTGATCCGGCAGCGATGGAGCGATGCACGATTGCACCTCTCTGACATTGCCCACGGCATGTGCCGGGAACTGGCGCGCCGATTTGAAACTTCATCTCTAGTCGGAGCCGATGCACAGCTGCTCCCTTTTGCTTCGGGTTCTTTCAGGGTTGTCGCCTGCTCCTCGGTCTATCAGTGGGTCAACGACCTGCAGGAAGCATTCTCCGAGAGTTACCGGGTCCTTGAGCCCGGCGGTATTTTCGCCTTTGCACTCTATGGTGAAGATACGCTTATGGAGCTTCGCGCCAGCCATCGCGCCGCCGCCCAGGCCTCTGGGGATGCACCCTCCCACAGTCAGGATTTTCCCTGTGTGCAAACTGTACGTTGCGCCATGGAAGCCGCGGGATTTCACATTGAGCTGCTCAGGCGTCGATATGAGACGGAGTATCATCCCGGGGTCCGGGAGCTGCTAAGAGCTCTGAAGAAGATCGGAGCCCAGATCACTATGAGCAGAACTATCGTCAGCCGCAGGGAATCCCGGCGACCTATGACGTCATCTATGTCCGGGGACGACGCCTAGGAAAATAGGCGTTTGAGCATGGAATTTCGCTGATATATTAAGAATTCTGCAACTCATTGATCTACTGTTACTATTGCAGATATCGTCGGATCCCGGCCCGTTTTAGGGGCGGAGATAGCTTGAACACAGGGGATGGGTTCTTTAATTCAAAGGGGGGTTGTTATGCCGGTAGTGATTATCAAGGCAATCGAAGGGGCGACACTGGAGCAGAAGGAAACGCTTATTGAGAAAATTACCGAGGTCATGCGCGACGTTTTAGGGAAGAACCCGGAGACGACCCATGTGATCCTCGAGGAAGTTCCTCCTGAAAATTGGGGACTGCGTGGGAAAAGCGTCGCTAAAACAAGGGCGGGGAAGTAAAAAAGAAATAAATCAAACGGCAAAGGGGTGGATTCCTCCACCCCTTTTTTATTGCCGTGTCAATTCAAGGATTCTCAGCCGCAGGGCCCTGCGGTAAAGAGAGTGCTTACAACTCTGCGTGCCTCGTCGGAGGTGACCTGATAGTAGACCTCGACCCCGTCGCGATGGCCCTGAATGACTCCCTTGTTTTTAAGCAAAGCAAGATGCTGGGAAACCGTCGCCTGGGGAAGACCGAGGCATTCCCAGATTTTTTTGACATTGCAGGATTGAGACATCAGCCCCGCAACGATTTTCAATCGTACCGGATGCCCCAGAACCTTGAGTATTTCCGCTTCGCGGTCAAAGGATTGTGATTTGTCGAATTCTTTCGGGTCCATAATTGTCCTCGAAGTTTTTCTTGTCATAAAAAGCTGAATATATGAATATTAGTGACATGGGCGGGTGAAGTCAAGCAGTACCAGCTCATGGAAGGGCCTCACGATGAAATGGTTGATCAGCGTTTTTTTGGGATTAACTCTTCTGGTCTCCGGATGCTTTGTTGCGACTTACGCTGCGAACATCGATATGCCCCTGCCCCAGGAACTGCGGGATTATGAAGTTGGAGTCCTCTGGTTCGACAATATCGCCCAGGCTAAGCTGTCGTTTGCCCCTTCCGATGAAGATGGCTATTACGATGCGGTTCTGGAAGGGAAGACCAGGGGGGCGATCGCATTTCTGACCGATCATCGTAATTTGAACGCAGGGAGGTTCTACGCGTAAGTGGTCAGGGTAGCAACAGCACATCCAAGGTAATCCCTATGCCTCAACAGGGGGCTTATTATGATGCGTTGACTGCCATGTACAATTTGCGATCGGGCTATTTCGGACCTCTCGATCCTGGTAACTCTTTTGTCATTCCCTCTATCTCCCGCAAAGGGGCGGAACAAATTGAGATTCAGGTTCTGACCGATGAGCAGCGCCGCGAGCAGGGGCAATTCCCTCTGTCGGGTGTTCTTTGTCGTGTCATGGTCAGCGCAGAAATTTTTGATACCAAAGGCGGTGCCATATACGTCTGGTTTGATGAACAACTGGTTCCGTCCGCCGGTGTAATAGAAAATGCCGTCGGGATGGGCGATTTACGTGGAAAAATAAGGACAAAGAAAAGATGAGTAAACCGAAAGAACAAATTTTTGTCGTAGGACACCGCAACCCCGATTCCGATTCCGTCTGCAGTGCCATGGCTTATGCCGCACTTCGTCGCCGTCAGGGGCTTGAAAATGTGGAACCTGCACGGGTCGGTGCTTTGAACCGTCAGACCGAATTCGTGCTCTCCGAGTTGAATATCGAGCCCCCGAAAATGCTTCTCGATGTCTATCCCAGGGTTCGTGACGTTGTGGACGATGAGGTGGTCACCATCGGTCGAGGGGCTCCCTTGTCCAAGGCCATGGAGCTTTTTCACCGGCACAATATTCGTGTTCTTCCCGTGGTCAATGATCAGAAAATCCCCCTGGGCGTGCTTTATCTCAAGCAGCTCTCCGAGCGTTTTCTCGTTCCCAGCAAAGAAGAAGAAATTCGCCGGGTAAGAACCTCTCCTGACGCCCTGGTCGAATGTCTTGAGGCCAGGGCACTGAATCTAGTGGACGCCGAAAGCATCGAAGAGCTCAATCTTTATGTGGGCGCCATGCACAGCCGCACCTTCGGTGAGAAGCTGGATAACACTGACCCCCGCACCATGATTCTGGTGACCGGCGACCGGGAGAAGGTGCAGCGCAAGAGCGTGGAAAAGGGCGTTCGGATTCTGGTCGTTACGGGGAATCTTCCCGTATCCGATGCGCTGCTGGAGACCGCCCGGGCCAATCGGGTCACCGTTCTTTCGACCCCCTTCGATACCGCGACCAGTACCTGGCTGGCCCGTCTCTCGACCCCGGTCAGTGAAGTGGCCGATACCGACGTTCAGTCGGTGGGCCTCAAGGATCGTCTTGAGGATCTGCGCCTGAAGATGATGCACAGCAACGCCCCCGGTGTCCTGGTCCTGAGCGAGGATGGTACCGTTGTGGCCGTGGCGACCAAGAGTAATCTACTAGCCCCTACAGGAACCAAGTTGATCTTGGTGGACCACAACGAATATGCCCAGGCCGTGCCCGGGGCCGACAAGGTTGAACTTCTGGAAGTCGTCGATCACCATCGTCTCGGCAACTCCCCGACGGAAAAGCCCATCAGCTTCATCAATCGCCCTCTGGGCAGTACCTGCACCGTGGTGGCGACCCTCTATCGTCAGGCGGGGCTGACACCCACCAAGGAAGAGGCCTCGTTGATGATGGCGGGGCTGCTTCCCCGGGATCTGCTCCTTTCCGACTTTAAGGAATATTCGACCGATCGCTGCAAGTTCGGAGTCGGGCAGGCCGAAGTCGTCGATTTCTCTGATTTCGAGCGACTCAAGGACGAGATCGAGGCGGCCATGCAGATCGTCAAGAAAGAGCGCGGCCTGGATATGGCCGGCTTCCTGGTCACCGATATCGTACAGGAAACCAGCCTGCTGTTGGCGCTGGGCACCAAGGAGCTGCCCTATCTGCTGGATTATCCCAAGGTGGGTGAGAACCTTTATGAGTTAAAAGGGGTTCTCTCCCGCAAGAAGCAGCTGGCTCCCCATCTGCTTAGGGTGTTCAAGTAAGTCATTTCTTCCCCCATTTTTAAGTCGGTGGCAGTTGAGTTTGAAATTTGATTTGAAGTACAAAAAAAGGCGACCCAATTGGGTCGCCTTTTTTTGTGCCATGTTACGGAGGGACTGACCTAGCGGTTCGTCACGGCCATGACCTTGGTGATTAGTTCAGGTGTCTCTACGATGATTTGCGCAAGATCTCCTGGCGTTGCTTGAGATTTGCCGGTGAAGGTAAAATTCCCATTAGCATCCGTGGGTACATTTACCGCGATCACAGGGTGATTGATGACGTCATCGCCAGCGTAAATAGTAACAGTTTGATTGAGGGGATCGATCCCATCAACTTTGCCTTCAATATGCCACTTCATGAACTTGGGACGGAACTCAGCCTTGGTGACCGTGATCTGCTGAACAGCGACCGAAACAAGAGTTGGTACTGGAACTGTCGCCACAAAGCAATCCGTACCGGAAATACAACCCGCATCGTCCTGAACGACATACTCGAAGGTATCCACACCAAAAGTCGCAGCGGGGGCTGTGTAGGTCAGGGTGCCATCGGTGTTCTTTTTCACCGTGCCTCCATTTGTTGTTGCAACGGGGGCAACCCCGATTTCAAAAGGAGTGGCTGCATTGGTTGGGATTGCACCCAAGGGGTAGACCAGCCCGATAGCCTGAGGATTGATGAGGAAGATATCTCCGGGCTGATCAGTGTCATTGTCCAGTACCCTGAGAACTTTGGACGACCCCGCTACGGCCGCAGATATGTCTGGGGCGGCGACCGGTGGCTGGTTGATGATGGGGTTAGGAACGAGCACTCCGACCCCAGGTAAAAAATTGCCGACAGCGATGGTTTGTGTTGCCTCCCCCGCACGGGTAATGGTGACGGTTGGGGCTGCGGTTCCTCCCAAAAGGTAGAACAGAGTCTGCGGTGAACCTGCGAGCCCTGCAGAGAATGGGGGGATGTTGGTAGCTGCGCCGAAGGAGGGATCAGTCCCCTGATTTTTGAATTCGATTCCACCCTTACCGTCATCGGTGGCTACAATATCGAAGTTGACCGCAGGGTTGCTCACCGCGACGTTCCAGGTACCCAGGGCACTGACAGGCGCGCCAGCAACGGGTTTCCCCCCGACACGAATCCGTGCAAAGGGCGCTTGGTCTCCATTTGCAGGGGTTTCGGTTAAATAGGCCGCTTCCATGGCAAATTCTATGTTTACTAGTCCGTTGTCTCCAGAAACACTCCACCAGAATGCCTCAGGACCAAACCCCGCAAGCTGGGAGAAGTCATTTCCTGGAACCGGAGGGGCTGCGATTAAGCCGGAAAGGTCGGCCCTGACATTAGCGTCATCTTCAACCCATACCGGAAATCCGTGCTGCAGGCTGATCGGGCCGATTGGGTTAGGTGCCACAAAGGCAAATGCCCCCTGGGCGGCTAAGATCCCCGCCAAAGTCGCCAGTATCGTAAATTTCAACTTTTTAAACATATTCAAACCTCCTTTAATGATTTTGGCCTTTTAAGAAGGCACAACCGGCAAGCTTTCTCCAAACCAACCATCACCTGATATCAACATCAACACTGTTTACGGCAACATTGTTTGAAGAAACAACGCTGACCTTGTTTCCGGCACTCAGCATCAGTCCCGGAGACACTGCCGTTTCACCAAGGGACCAAGCCCCGGTGGTTGGGTCTACTGTGGCAGTGCCGATGATTCGGCCTGGGTCAGTCGTATCCACACCGGAAAAGACGGTTATTGTGTTGGCGGTCATATCGGTGCTGGTTCCTGAAAGCATCCACTTCATCTGTTTCGGGCGGAAAATAGCCTTGGAGATT
>JAAXQG010000293.1 GCA_012974445.1 Desulfuromonadales bacterium | reverse complement strand
GACCCAGAGCGGCGATTACCCCAATTTCTATCGCACCATCGCCCCTGACGACGACCAGGGCCGTCTCGCCGCGGATTTCGCCACCGACAAGCTCGGCGCCAAGAAGATCGCCATCCTTCACGACAAGGGCGACTACGGCAAAGGTTTCGCCGATTTCTCCCAGCAGTTCATCCTGGCCGGCGGCAAGGCCGAAGTCGTGATGTTCGAGGGAATCACTCCCGGTGCCATGGACTACAGCGCCGTGGTCAGCAAGCTGCGTCGCGAGAAGGCTGATGCGGTCATTTTCGGCGGTTATCATCCCGAGGCCTCCAAGCTGGTCTCCCAGATGAAGAAGAAGCGCGTAAAGATTCCTTTCATCGGCCCCGATGGGGTCAAGGGTAACGGTTTCCTGGAGATCGCAGGCAAAAACGCCGAAGGCGTCTATGCTACCGGCCCCATGGACGTGAGCTCCCTGGCTGAGAACAAGGAGGCCATCGAAGCCTATGTTGCCAAGTTTGGCAAGAGTCCAGGTACCTTCTATAATGAAGGCTACGCAGCCGCTCAGGCCGTTCTGGCCGCCATCGAGTCCGCCGGCGGTACCGAGTACGCCGCTCTTGAGAAGGCGCTGAAGAACAATTTCGTCCATACCAGCGTCGGCAAGATCAAGTTCGACAGCAAGGGCGACGCCGAGGGCGTCGGCTTCTCCGTCTATCAGGTTCAGAACGGAGCTTTCGTCGAGCAGAAGTAAGACGAGGTAGGTAGAGGCATTACCACAGGGGACAGGCGCTGCTTGTCCCCTGTGTTTTTATCAGCAGCAGAAATCTTTTTATTCCAATTAATCTATGAAGTTCTCTCCCGGCGGGAGAAAGCTTCCATCACTTCAGGAACGGTCAGAGACGCGATATGGATTGGGCGTATTTTGTCGAACTTTTATGCAGTGGCCTGGTACGGGGGAGCATCTACGCGCTCATCGCCCTGGGATACACCATGGTCTACGGCATCATCCAGTTGATTAATTTTGCCCATGGCGAAATCTACATGATCGGGGCCTTCGTGGCGCTCATCGTCTCGGGGGCGCTGACAATCTACGGCTTCTCGGGGGTTTCCATCCTGGTGCTGGCCGCATTGATTGCTGCGGTTTACGCTGCTGCCTACGGCATCACCCTGGAGCGCATCGCGTACCGCCCCTTGCGCGGGGCGCCCCGGCTTTCCCCGCTGATCAGCGCCATCGGCGCTTCCCTGTTCCTGCAGAACTATGTGCTGCTGGCTCAGACTCCGGACTTTCTCCCCTTTCCGGCGCTCATCCCTGATTTCGAATTCATGGAGCCCATCGCCCACATCGTCGGCTCACCCGAGCTGGTGATCCTGGTGGTCACGACTCTTACCATGATCGGCCTCACCGTGCTGATCAAGCACACCAAGATCGGCAAGGCCATGAGGGCTACCCAGCAGGACATGATCATGGCGCGGCTCACCGGGGTCAACGTGGACCGGGTCATCTCCGTCACCTTCGTTATCGGGTCGGTGCTGGCTGCCATCGGCGGGGTGCTGGTCGGCTCCTACATCGGTCAGATCAACTTTTATATCGGCTTCATGGTTGGAGTGAAGGCCTTTACCGCAGCGGTTCTGGGCGGTATCGGCAACATCCCCGGTGCGGTAATCGGCGCCCTGGTTCTGGGGCTCACCGAAGCCTTCGCCGCCGGTTACGTCTCCAGTGCCTATGAAGACGTGTTCGCCTTCGGTCTGCTGGTGCTGATTCTCATCGTTCGTCCTGCCGGAATTCTCGGCAAGGCCGTGAAGCAGAAGGTCTAGGGGAAGCCATGCAGAGTTTTAAGAAATCGGTCTTCGTCGCCCTCTGGTTCATGTTTCTGACCTTCCCGCTGCTGGTGGTGCGGGTCAATACCCTCAAGGGCGAAGTCGAATGGCGCTGGATGAACATGCTCTGGGTGGGCATCGTCTTCTTCATCCTCTCCTACGTCTGGCGCGCGGCCCTGGAGCGAAAAGGGCAAAAAAAAGCAAACAACCTAGACGAAGACGGGGAAGAGATCCTCGGTTTCCGCCAGCGTCTCTTTCAGGACCCGGTCATCTACCGCAAGGTAATAGCCGCCGTTCTGATCGCCGCGGTCATCTTTCCCTTTGTCTTTTCCTCCTACCAGATCAACATCATGGTCCTGGCGCTGATCTTCGTGGTGCTGGGGCTCGGCCTCAACATCACCGTGGGGCTGGCCGGCTTGCTTGACCTGGGCTACGTCGCCTTTTTCGGCATCGGCGCCTACAGCTATGCCCTGCTCAACACCCTCTACGGCTGGAACTTCTGGTTCTGTCTTCCCATCGGAGGCCTGGTCGGAGCCCTGTTCGGCGTACTGCTCGGCTTTCCCATCCTGCGGCTGCGCGGCGACTACCTCGCCATCGTTACCCTGGGCTTCGGCTCCATCGCCAAGATCGTGTTCGAGAACTGGGACGGTCTGTTCAAGGGAGCCTCCGGCATCGCCAACATCGAGCGCCCCGGCTTCTTCGGCCTGGAGATGAGCCTCGAGCAGTCCACCATCTACACCTACTTCCTGATGGTGCTGATGGTCATCTTCACTGTTTTCGTCGTCAACCGCCTGAAGGATTCCCGCATCGGACGCGCCTGGATGGCACTGCGCGAAGATGAGATCGCCTGCGTCGCCATGGGAATCGACATGGCCCGCACCAAGCTCAGCGCCTACGCCTTCGGGGCCTTCTGGGCAGGGCTGGCCGGGGTCATTTTCTCGGCCCGCAACACCTACATCAACCCCAACAGCTTCACCTTCATGGAATCGGCCATCGTGCTGTCCATCGTGGTGCTGGGAGGGATGGGCTCCATCATCGGCGTCATCATCGCGGCGCTGGCCCTGATCCTGATGCCCGAGTACCTGCGGGCCTTTGCCGACTACCGCATGCTCGCTTTCGGTGGCATCATGGTGCTGATGATGATCTTCAGACCCCAGGGGCTGATCAGCGACGTGCGGCGCAAGTACGACCTCAGCGCCCTGCAGAAAAAGAAGGAGGCCAAGACATGAGCGTGCTTCTCGAAGTCAAGGGACTCACCATGGATTTCGGCGGCCTGCGCGCCGTCGACAGCGTCGGGCTGGAGGTTCGCCAGGGGGAGATCGTGGCCCTGATCGGCCCCAACGGCGCCGGAAAGACCACCTTCTTCAACTGCGTCACTGGCATCTATACCCCCACTGGTGGTGATGTGCTCGTGCACCCCCCGGGCAAGAAGACCCGCCGCATCAACGGCCTCAAGCCCAATGTCATCACCACAACCGGCATGGCACGCACCTTCCAGAACATCCGCCTCTTCCCCAACATGACGGTGCTCGAAAACGTGATGATCGGCCGCCACTGCCGCACCACCACCAATATCATCGGTGCCGTACTGCGCGGCAAACGCACCCGGGCCCAGGAGCGCGAAACCATCGAGAAGAGCTACCGCCTGCTCGAGAAGGTGGGGCTTGCCGAGCTGGCAGGAGAATTCGCCAATAATCTTCCCTACGGAGCCCAGCGCCGTCTGGAGATCGCCCGGGCCATGGCCACCGATCCCTTCCTTCTGCTGCTCGACGAGCCCGCCGCCGGCATGAACCCCCAGGAGACCCACGAACTCGATGCCCTCATCGTACGCATCCGCAACGAGGGGAACATGTCCATCCTGCTCATCGAGCACGACATGAAGCTGGTCATGAACATCTCGGACCGCATCTACGTCATGGAATACGGCAAGGAGATCGCCAAGGGCACCCCCCAGGAGATCCGCAACAATCCCAAGGTCATCGAGGCCTACCTCGGGGAGGAAGTCCATGCTTGAGCTGAAAAACGTCCAGACCTACTACGGCAACATCCAGGCCCTCAAGGGGATCAACATGGAGGTGAGGGAAGGGGAGATCGTCACCCTCATCGGCGCCAACGGCGCAGGCAAGACCACCACCCTCATGACCATCAGCGGCGTGGTGCCCCCCAAAAGCGGCGAGGTGCTCTTCGAGGGAACCCCTATCCAGAAGCTCAGCTCCGAGAAAATCGTCAAGAAGGGGCTCATCCAGGCCCCCGAAGGCCGCCGCATCTTCCCCAACATGTCGGTGATGGAAAACCTGGAGATGGGCGCCTTCCTGCGTAACGACAAAATCATTATCAAGCAGGATTTCGACTACGTCTTCGATCTCTTTCCGCGACTGGCCGAGCGCCGCGCCCAGCTCGGCGGCACCCTCTCCGGC
Source organism: Desulfuromonadales bacterium (assembly GCA_012974445.1). Classification (GTDB taxonomy): domain Bacteria; phylum Desulfobacterota; class Desulfuromonadia; order Desulfuromonadales; family JAAXQG01; genus JAAXQG01. The sequence goes on along the minus strand of JAAXQG010000293.1, from coordinate 1,510 downwards.
GGAGAGCAGCAGATGCTCGCCATCAGCCGCGCGCTCATGGCCCGCCCCCGCCTGCTGCTGCTCGATGAGCCTTCGCTGGGCCTTGCCCCCATCATCATCACCCAGATCTTCGAGATCATCCGTAAGATCAACAAAGAGTCCAACACCACCGTCTTTCTGGTGGAGCAGAACGCCAACCAGGCCCTCAAGCTCGCCCATCGCGGCTACGTCATGGAAAACGGCGCCATCACCCTCACCGACACGGCAGCGAACCTGCTCGCCAACGAGGCGGTGAAGTCGGCGTATCTTGGGATCTGATTTCTCGGACGACAATTCATATTTAAAACGCAAAACGGCCGGGGCATTAGCTCCGGCCGTTTTGCGTTCAGGCGAAATGGATTGATTCTGAAGTTGAAAGAATATATGTTTGCTTTTATTTGATTTTACCAACAGTGTTCAATGGTACTGCTCCTCTTCATACCGATTTGTCCTTAGGCTGCTCGGGTCAATGGCTCAAGCAGGCCGCTGATAACTCCGAGCTGACTTCATGCTTCTTGCGCCAGGCGCATGAATTGGCTTGAAGACATCCGTTGCGCTGGTATAGTCTCTATGAACCAACCACTTCGTGCCCCCGAGGCAAAAAAACTGCTCCGACAGATTCTGGATTCTGGCGAGATTACTTATTCGCAGCCTCATGCCATCGATCGTATGAAGCAGCGTAGAATCTCCATCTCCGATTGCCTCAACGTCATGAGGGGCGGCAGCATGCAGGAAGCCGAGTATGAAAACGGCGGATGGCGCCACCGCATTGAAACCAGCAAGATGGTCGTTGTTGTGGAGTTTCTCTCGGAAGACGAAGCCCTGGTTGTGACAACATGGAGGAAGTCATGATTTGCCCAGATTGCAGAACTCACCAAATGCAGGAATCGCGTGAAACAGTTCGTTACGACGAGTGCGGCCTCAGTAACGTAGCACTTCAGGGCGTGCGGGTCCGCAAGTGCCCCGGTTGTGGAAATCAGCTTATCTCGATCCCCAGCCTGGATGGCTTGCATCGTTGCCTGGCAGTTGCACTGGTCAACAAGGCCGAGCGCCTGAATGCTGCAGAAATCATCTTTTTGAGAAAATCACTGGGCTGGTCCAAGGCAGACTTTGCGAGTAAGTTTCACGTCAGAAAAGAGCAGGTCTCCCGCTGGGAGAGTGAACAAAAGGCGATTCAAATGACCGTTCAGAATGAACTCTTACTTCGTACGCTGGTAGCAAAAGGGCAGAAGATCGAGCATTACGAGGACCATCTGGAAGAGTTCGCCAGCAAAGAATCGTGCGGTCAATCGTTCCTGTCCATGCTGTTTGATCACAAGCAGTGGTCCGTGAACAACCCGCTTTGCCCTTGCTAGAACCGAGAGTTGGGGGGGCGGGCAATCGTGGCAACCTCTTGAATAAAACTACAAACTAAAGATCTGACCCTGAGATACTCGAATAATTCCGTGGGTCACGCAAGTTCAGAGCGCAGCCCGCTTAGTTTGAGCGTTAG
>JAAXQG010000274.1 GCA_012974445.1 Desulfuromonadales bacterium | reverse complement strand
GTGCTGGTTCAATCCATCCGAGTTGCAAAATGAGCAAGGGGTATTGTGTTTCGAGATGAAGGGAACGTCTTTATTGAGCACATGGAGGGCGGATAACGTAAATCCCCTCCTTATTCAACAGGTGGCTGGGTTTGCGTGTGGCTCGATCTTTTTTTAGAGTCGTGCCCTCTAAACGTTCATCATACAGATAATTCCACAACTGACAGGAGAGACACTTATGCGAGCCATTAAAAACGACCCGAACTGGATTCAGGTGTTTGATGAGGACGAAATCCCCCCTACCAAGGAATGGAAACTCGAACATCTCCAGGAGGTCTTGAAGGAGGTCCTGTTCCAGATCCATCGCTGCGGGAAATACTCTTTGGTTTATCGCGCTGAAATCACCCTGCGTCGCGATGAAAGCCTGGAGGGTGGCGAGCACCGAGGCCAAGAACACCTGCTCGTAGAGGTGGAATGCCCCCGCGATGAGGAGTGCCTCCAGTACGCTGGCAATGTGCTGCGACTGTGCGATCTGCCCGCCGAATCCTTCACCATCTATAGCCTGGCGATGGTGACCAATGGCGGAACACTTGGGTGAGGCCTCGGTGTGAAGCCCTCAACATCTGCGAACAAGAGACTTTGCCGATAGGACCGCACCTCGGACACAAACTAGGGCAACGAAGTGACCACCTCTGCCCAAGTATCGGGCCCGATGTTGGACACCCCAAGGAGCTGAAGCAGGACGATGTAGCAACCCATAAAACAAGGTGAGCTAGGTAAAAGCCCGAACCTACTTGGAGAGTCCGTAGACTTTGGGAAAAAACGTACGCTAAGCTATTTTCGAATCATAAAGGCCGACGTCCGAGTAACTGCGAAAATCGGCAACGTTAGAGATGAGTCCCCACTGAGCGTCCTAAATATCCCTAGCTTAACCAGGACTGCATTGCGGAACAACATTTGGGAAGGTTCATCTTGAAATATTCAGTTGGGCCGTTCTTTGTACTGGAAATGGTGACTCACAAGACATATCCTGAGTGGTTCAAGACTGTCTATGGTGCCGGGGGCGATTCAGCCAACTGTAAAAGCCACTGCGAGATACGCTGAGCGAGCCCTGGGTGCTGTAGGTAGGAGGGAAGCCTTGGCGGCTGCCACCCAGTTGGCCAGCGGACCTTTAGGAATGGCCAACCGTTTAGCGGCTTCTGCTTGTGACAGCCCCTGCTCGGAAACGAGCTTGACCGCTTCGGACCGAAATTCTAGCGTGTAACGGTGATGTTTTTCATTTCTCCTCCAGCTCGGTAGCTTACCAAGCGGAAGTGTCCGTTGTCTTCAGGCTACCTCAGAAGATAGAGGAGTGTCATCCCTGCGGAGCGGACAGTTCTTGCCCGAGTCAGGCTGTTTTCGCAGCTCTCTTCTTCAGCCTGCCCTTGTGGAAGAGCTTCTCCAGACCGACAACCAGGTAAATCGCGATTCCTACCCCCAGGATCAGGGTCCATTCGAGGGGCCCCAAGGGCTCGCTCTGGAAGATGCGATTCATGGAGGGCAGGTAGGTGAAGAGTAGCTGTAGGGCAGCCATGGCACCGACTCCGGCGAACAGATACCGATTTGAAAAGAGCCCGAGGGTGAACATGGAGCAGGTCAGGGATCGGCAGTTGAAGAGGTAGAAGAGTTCACCGAAAACGAAAACGTTAACGGCGGCCGTTCGGGCCAGGGCGTCGCTACCTCCCTCATGCAGCACCCATTCGAAAATCCCGAAGGCCCCCACGACCAGCATGATGCCGACTAGAAAGATGCGAAACACCAGAGGGGCGGTGAGGATGGCCGCATTGGGGTCGCGCGGCGGGCGGGTCATGATGCACGGCTCCTTGGGTTCGAAGGCCAGCATCAGGCCGAGCAGCACCGCCGTCGACATGTTAATCCAGAGAATCTGGACCGGAAGGATGGGAAGCTGGGTGCCGGCGAATATGGCCACCAGAATCACCAGGGCCTCGCCCAGGTTCGTCGGCAGGGTCCAGGTGATGAATTTGACTAGGTTGTCGAAGACGCCCCGCCCTTCTTCGACGGCGGCTTCGATGGAGGAGAAATTGTCGTCGGTGAGCACCATGTCGGAGGCCTCCTTGGATACATCCGTGCCGGTGATGCCCATGGCGACCCCTATATCCGCCTGTTTCAAGGCCGGGGCATCGTTGACGCCATCTCCGGTCATGGCCACAACATGGCCGCGTCTCTGAAGGGCGTCGACGAGGCGCAGCTTCTGATCGGGGGCCACGCGGGCAAAGACCGCGCAGCTCTCCACCGTCTCGGTCAGCTTTGCGTCCGACAACCTGGCGATCTCAGCGCCGCTGATGGCCGAGAGCTTGCCTCCGTCTGTGACCAGCCCTATTTTCCGCGCAATGGCCGTGGCGGTCCCTATGTGGTCCCCGGTGATCATCTTAACCCGGATACCCGCCGCCTGGGCCGCATTGATCGACTCGATGACCTCCTGTCGGGGTGGATCGATCATTCCCTGTAGCCCCAGGAAGGTCAGGCCTCCGCCGACGTCCGCATGTCTGATGCTGTCCTTTTGCGCAGGCAGGGTCGTCTGCGCGAAGGCCAGAACTCTCAGTCCTTTTGCTGCCATCTCGTCGACCCGGCGGTGAATGGAGTCGCTGTCGAGGGGGCCTTTCACCCCCGCTCCGCTCAGAGCGCTATGGCAGCGGGGCAGGATCGATTCCACCGCTCCCTTGAGAAATGCGATCCGTTCCCGCCCCGCACCGGCATCATGCAGGGTCGCCATGTACTGGTGCTGAGACTCGAAGGGCATGCTGTCGATGCGGGGTAGGTCGCGTTGTAGCCCCTCTGTGCTCAAACCGGCCTTGGAGGCCGAGGCGAGCAGAGCGCCCTCAGTCGGATCCCCCTCGACCTTCCACCCCTCCGGCGTTCGCGTCAAGCGCGAATCGTTGCAGAGCATCCCCGCTTTCAAGCAGTCCGCGAGGGCCCGGTTGGATTCAGACTCCACCTCCTTGCCCGATCTCAGGATATGCCCTTCGGGGGCATACCCCCCCCCCGTGACGGCGAAGAGTTCACCTCCTGCCATGATCCGCTGAACGGTCATCTGGTTCTGAGTCAGGGTCCCTGTTTTGTCGGAGCAAATCACTGTGGTGCTGCCCAAGGTCTCGACGGCCGGCAATTTTCGGATGATGGCGTTGCGGGCGGCCATTCTGGCCGCACCGATGGCCAGGGTGATGGTCACGGCAGCCGGTAGGCCTTCGGGGATGGCACCCACCGCCAGGGCGACGGCGGCCATGAACATATCGAGAAGGGATTCGCCCCTTACGGTCCCCACCAGAAAGGTCAGCCCGGCCAGGGCGAGAATGACCCAGAGCAGAAGACCGCTGAAGCGGGCAATCTTGCGGGTCAGGGGCGTTGTCAGCACATCGACGGAGGCGATCAATTTATTGATCAGGCCTATTTCCGTCTTGTCACCGATGGCGACCACAACACCGGTCCCCGCGCCGCAAGAGACAAGGGTGGAGGAATAGGCCATGTTGTTGCGGTCCGCCAGGGCGGTATCGTGGGCGAGACGCTGCGACTGCTTTTCCACGGGAACGGACTCGCCGGTCAAGGCGGATTCATCGATCCTCAGTTCGCGGCTGTGCAGCAATCGCAGGTCGCCCGGAACCTTGTCTCCGGACTGCAACAGAACCAGATCCCCGGGGACAAGCTTGGCTGCGGAAATCTTGTTCTTTTCTCCGGCCCTAACAACGGTGATTTCGCTGTCCATGGCGCGCACTAAGGCCTCGATGGCCTTTTGAGCCTTTTTTTCCTGAACAAAGCCGATGACGGCGTTGACTAGGACCACCCCGAAGATCACTCCCGCGTCGACCCACTCCTGAAGAAGTAGGGTGACCAATGTCGAAGCCAGAAGGATGTAGACCAGCGGTTGGTGGAACTGAACAAGGAAGAGGAGCAGAGGGCCCTTTCCCTTTTTCTGGGTAAGAACATTCCGACCGAATCGCTCCTGACGATGTCCGACTTCGAAAGTATCCAGCCCCTTCTCAGGGTCCGTCTCAAGAAGGTCTATGACCTCTCCGGCAGGCATATGGTGCCAATGTCGGCTAAGCATGGCTTGCATGGGCAGGCTCCTTCTTTTTTTGCTCGGTCAGTACCTATTGCGCAGAAGTCTCTGTATTTTAACAACCCCTACAGGGGGATTCAACCGGGGGGGGATTTGAAAGGTGTGCTGAGCCCTTTATAATGACTACACGGGGTATGGCTGACTCATCCAATTCGATGAGTTTCGGTGCGGGACATCAGCCGGTGAGGGGAAAGGCGGCCTGTCACCAACAGTCCAAACCTCAGAAAAGGGGCAGAACCATGAAGATGCTGAGAGCGGTTGTGGTGGGTGTGGACTTTTCGAAGGGGGCAGAACCCGCGTTGATACAGGCCGCGAGGCTGGCCCGCTGGAACGAGGCTTCGCTGCATGTGCTCAATGTGCTCGATCCCCTGGTTGTGACATCGGTGGCAGAATCGATGCGGGTCTCGAAGGAGGACTTGCGAAGTCAGACCATCAAGCGACTCGAAGAGACGGTCCACACCCTTCTCCCCGGCGACAAGGCCCCCGAGGATATAGCTCTGGAGGTACGAATCGGTACCCCTATCAGAGAGTTTCTGGACAAGGTCAGGGAGGTCGGTGCCGACATGGTCGTGATGGGGACCTACGGGTCGTACGGGTCGGGCGGCGGCACGGGCACCCTGGCGACCAAGTGTGTACGGAAGATACCCGCGAGGGTGATGCTGGTCGGCCCCAACCAGGTGGGACCCTTCAAGACCATCGTGGCCTGCATCGATTTCTCCGAAACGTCGAACCTCGCGGTGGAGCAGGCCGTTCACATCGCCGCGAGCGAAAAAGCCAGGTTGCGTTTCCTGCACGTGTTCTACGGCCCCTGGCACCACCTGCACTACAGGGCCCCGACCCCCGAGGCCGAGCCAAACTTCAAGGAGCAGTACATGGCCCTCACCCAGACGCGCCTTGACCAGTACCTGGATCCCTACAGGGAGCGCACCGAAGGGCTCGACGTTCGTTCGACTCTCCTGGATAACCAGAACTACGGGGAAGGGATAAGGAGATACGCAAGGGAGGAGGGGGCCGATCTCGTGGTTCTGGGAACCAGGGGAAAAACCAATCTCAGGTACGTGCTTCTGGGCAGCACCGCCGAACGGGTGGTCCGCAATATCCACTGCTCGGTTCTGGCCATCAAACCCAAAGGTTTCAGTTTTACCGCCTCATAAATGAGGGGTCAGGCATCCGAAGGTGACTGTCCCCGGTCTTTGCCTGACTTTAGCTGCTTTCCGTGTTTTGGGCCGAGGTGAGTTTTCCCGACTCCGGGGTGTCTGCGACCTGCTCCTGTTGACCGTTGAGGCCGGAGAGCAATCCGTTGATGTTGTCCCCTTTGAGCTCTACTTCCGCCAGCAGGGAATCGATCAGAGGGGCCTGGCTACGGTAGCGAAGGGCGCTGTTGACGACGCTGTCGGGCAGGTTGCCGCTGCCGCTCTCTATTGCGCCTACCGCATGGGTAGCCCCGGATGCTGTAGGTAGGGGTGAAGTCTTGGCGGCTGCCACCCAGATGGCCAGCGGACCTTTAGGAATGGCCAACCGTTTAGCGGCTTCTGCTTGTGACAGCCCCTGCACGGAAACGAGCTTGAATCGCCACCAGAATATTCTAGACATCTCTGCCGTTCATAAAGTGTCTCAGAAATTGTCTTCAACCATTTGCAACCCAAAAGAGGACAGGGATAGGCTTAGTCTCGCAACCCCTGCAAAACAAGAACGGCCCACCATGTTTCCAGGGTGGGCCATTTTCCAGTTTACTAAGTGGAGAAACTTAAGAGCAAGTCGATGAGAAGGGCTCTATTCTAAATTTCACAGCCACAGGATGTAGTGGGTCGTGGAGTTAAGTGCATACCCCAGTAAAATATTGAAATGCCAAATAGCTAGTCACAACAAATTCTCAAACACTAACAATAACTATTTTCTGGTAAGTGCGGTGAGTTTTGCGGTGAGTAAAACATTTACCAGCAGGTTGTCACGTTCTTGCAACCAAGGTGACGAAGGGAAATTTCCAACAACTCCAGGCAGTTGTAAGCCCCTGTCATCATTGATTTTTTTGTCAACCTTGATGTTTTCTTTGGGCAACCCAGGGACTCACGCTCCATTTCCCCTGCAATAACAATAACTTACGCTCCACCACGGGGGACTTACCGCATCCAGGTTGACTTTTGACCTGAGTCAAAAATATAGTGGCTATTGCACGCGCATTATTTTCCATCTGATCTGAAGACTTAAGGAGGGACTTTTTCATCGCAATCCG
>JAAXQG010000122.1 GCA_012974445.1 Desulfuromonadales bacterium | reverse complement strand
CTACAACTGGTACCGACCACATCAGAGAAATGGTGGGCTTGCTCCTGCTGTAGCGGAACAAAGCCCTATTTTACTGTCCGGAAATAGTTGACCACTACATTCTACCCCCTCCCCCAGCGGGGGAGGGTTGGGGAGGGGGAGGTCAAAAGAGCCCCCCACCTGACCTCTTTCCGCTGGGAGGAGGGACATCAATGCTGTGGGCGTCGGTCATAGTTAATCAGTATCGTTCATGTCCCAAAAACCGATCGGGCCTGCTCCCCGCGATTTTTACCTTTCAGGAGATCATGTTTCATGTCCGTCGATCCAACCGCCTATAATTTCCGCTTCAAGGATGCCCTGCTGGGGGCCCAGATGCTCTTTGTGGCCTTCGGCGCGCTGGTGCTGGTGCCGCTGCTCACGGGGCTGGACCCCAATGTGGCGCTCTTCACCTCGGGTGTGGGTACCCTGCTGTTTCAGGTCGTGACCAAGGGGCAGGTTCCGGTTTACCTGGCCTCCTCCTTCGCCTTCATCGCACCGATTATCTACGGGGTTCAGACCTGGGGCATTCCCGCCACCATGGGGGGGCTGATGGCCGCCGGGCTCTTCTATGTGGCCCTGAGTGCGCTGGTGCGTTTGAGGGGCTCGGGGATGATTACCCGCATTTTCCCCCCCGTGGTCACCGGCCCTGTGATCATGGTCATCGGGCTGATCCTGGCTCCGGTGGCGGTGAATCTGGCCAATGGACGCAGCGGCGACGGTGCTTTTGTGCTGGTTCCGGAAGGCCCGGCACTGACCATTTCGTTGCTGGCGCTACTGACCACCATCCTGGTGAGCCTTCTGGGCAAGGGGATCTTTCGACTGGTGCCCATTCTCTCGGGTGTTGTCGTCGGTTATAGCGTTTCGCTCTGTTATGGCCTGGTGGATTTCTCGGCCGTGGCGGCGGCGCCCTGGTTTCGCGTGCCCGCATTCAGCGCTCCTGAGTGGAACAGTGCGGCGATCCTCTATATTCTGCCTGTGGCTATCGCTCCGGCCATCGAGCATTTCGGGGACGTGCTGGCCGTGAGCTCCATCACCGGCAAAAACTATCTCAAGAAGCCCGGCATCCACCGCACCCTGCTGGGGGACGGACTGGCCACCAGTCTTGCTTCCTGCCTGGGAGGGCCGCCCAACACCACCTATTCGGAGGTGACAGGCGCCGTGGCCCTGACCAGGGTCTTTAACCCGGCCATCATGACCTGGGCGGCCATCGCAGCCATCTTTCTTGCTTTCGTGGGCAAGGTCGGGGCGCTGCTCTCCACTATTCCCACCCCTGTCATGGGGGGGATAATGCTGCTTCTTTTCGGGGCCATCATGGTGGTGGGGCTCAACTCACTGGTCAAGGCGGGGGAGGATCTGCTCGAGGCGCGCAATCTGGCCATCGTGGGTTTGATTCTGGTCTTCGGCATCGGGGGGATGAATTTCAACCTGGGGCCGGTGGCGCTGGGGGGCATCGGCCTCTCGGGCGTGCTGGGGGTGGTGCTCAATCTGGTGCTGCCCAGAAGCAGGTCTCACAAGGAGTAGCCAGGGCGTATTGTTGAAAGTAAAAAAGGGGTATCCGTGTTTTCGGATGCCCCTTTTTTACTTATGGATAAGTACGGATTAGAGCTGGAAGCTGCAGACAGCGGTGTCTCCGTTGATGGCGCATTTGTGTCGCTGGTAAAAGGCTCCGAAATCATCGGCAGCAAGGGGCTTGGAGATGAAGTATCCCTGAATCTTGTGGCAGTTGCGCGCCCGCAGGAATTCGAGTTGCTCGGAGGTCTCTACCCCTTCTGCCAACACTTTCAGGCTCAGGGTCTCGGCCATGGCGATGACAGCCGAAACGATGGCAGCATCATCTTTTTCGCTCGTGATGTCCATCACGAAGGAGCGGTCGATCTTGACCATGTCCACGGGAAAGCGCTTGAGATAGCTCAGGGATGAATATCCGGTGCCGAAGTCGTCGATGGAGAGATGGACGCCCAGTGCCTTGATCTCTTTGAGGGCATCAATGGCGGCATCTACGTCCTCCATGATACCGCTCTCGGTGATCTCGAGTCCCAGGCAGGATGCGGGGAGGTTCTCCTCCTCCAGGATGCTCTTGACCAGGGCAGGGAAGTTGCCTTCTCGAAGCTGTCGGGCCGCCAGGTTCACCGAAATTCGGATTGCGGGCCAGCCGCTATCCAGCCAGACCCGTGCCTGTCGGCAGCTTTGCCGCAGCACCCATTCGCCCAGGGGGACGATGACCCCTGTTTCCTCGGCCAGGGGGATGAACTCCACGGGGCTGACCAGTCCACGGATTGGATGCATCCAGCGCACCAGAGCCTCGGCCCCGATGAGGGTGCCGTTTTTGGTTTCGATCTGGGGCTGAAAGTTCAGGATAAACTCATCACGCTCCAGCGCCCTGTACAGATCGTTCTCCAGATTCATCCGTCCCAGGGCCCGGCTGTTCATGGCCGGCGCATAGAGGCGGTAGCTGTTGCGCCCCTGTTCCTTGGCCTGGTTCAGGGCCGTGGAGGCGTTGCGGACCAGGGTCTCGGCGTCCTGTCCGTCTGAGGGGTAGAGGGCGATGCCCACGCTGGCTGAGAGGTAGAGGTCCTGCCCCTGGATGCGAAAGGGTTGGGCGAGGCTCTCCAGCAGCTTGGCCGCCACCCGTGGGGCATCGTCGGACTGCCGGATGGTGGGCAGCAGCAGGGTGAAGGAGTCCCCCCCCATCTTGGCGATGGTGTCGTCGGCTCGCAGCATGCCGGAGAGCCGGGCCGTGATGACTTTGAGCAGCTCATCGCCCACGGCACGTCCCAGGGTGTTGTTGATGGTATTGAAACGATCCAGATCCAGGGTCAGCACGGCCACGGTTTCCTTGAGGCGCGATGCCCTCGCCAGGGCCTGCTCCGTCCGGTCCCGAAACAGGGTCTGGTTGGGCAGGCCGGTGAGGCTGTCATACTGGCTGAGCAGATGAAGGCGATCCTGGGTCTGTTTCTGTTTGGTGATGTTTTCGAAAATCCCCAGCACACCGTCGATATCCCCCTCATCGTTGGTCAGGGGCACCTTGGTCAGTCTCAGGGTGGCGGTCTTGCCGCTGGCCTGATGCTGGGTCTGCTCCACCCCCATCAGGGGCAGCCCCAGCTGGATAACCTCACGGTCGCGCTGCCGGAAGAACTCGGCCTCCTCCCGGGTCCAGGCCAGGTCGAAGTCCGTTTTGCCCAGAATGTCATCGGGAGAGGCCACGCCGGCGATGCGGGCGAAATGGGAGTTGCATCCCTGGTAGACGCTGTTTTGGTCTTTCCAGAAAACGTAGTGGGGCAGATTCTCTACCAGTGCCTTCAGAACCTCGCGGTCACGATTCATAGTTTTGACGGGGGGCTGGGCATCGAAGAGTCTTCGGGCCATGGCCAGTACCAGAGGCTGGCTGTTCTTGTGGTAGAGCTCGAGGCGGATTTCAACGGGGATCTGGCTTCCGTCGCGATGCTTCAGCGCACCAATGTAGTTATGGGGCTCTCCAGGGGAGAGTCGGGACCAGAGCTGTCGCAGTGTGCCGTCCTGCGCCGCATCGAGTTGTTCGATGTTGGAACTGAGTATCTCGTCACGGTCATATCCCAGACAGCTGCAAGCCTCCTGGTTCACTTCCATCAGCTGCCCGCTGAGGTTGTGAACGAAAAAGGGGTCGGCGGCGTAATCCACCAGGTATCGGATGCGACAGTCTTCCATGAGGCGCTCCCATAGGCAATGCAAGGAGCGCGGGGATCCTTCCCCGCGCCCGTATCAGTATATTTCCCTCAGGTGATGTCCCAGGCTCAGAGGCCCTGGGCCCTGTCCAGAATTTTCCCTGTAGAGCTTCCCCATCCGGCATCCTGATTCTCATCGGCTCCATGGCCCCAGTCTCCGGAGACGCTCCGGTGCTGATATTCGGGCGCTGTGAGCTGCTGAGGTTGGCTATGTTGAGTTTTGAGACGGAAGCGAAGCAGCATCTCCCGCAGATGGTTGGCCTGCCCGGAGAGCTCCTGAGAGGCCGCGGCGCTTTGCTCGGCGTTGGAGGTGTTGAGTTGGGTGACCTGATCGATCTGAGAGAGTCCCTGGTTGATCTCGGAGATCCCCTGTGCCTGCTCGTTGGAGGCGGCAGAGATCTCGGCGATGATGTCCGAGACCTGGCTGATGCCCTTGACGATTTCCTGAAGCTCTCGGGATGTGCGCTCGGCGATGCGGGCGCCGTTTTCAGCCTTGCTTACAGAGCTCTCGATGAGCTCGGAGGTCTCCTGGGCGGCCTTGGCGCTTCTGGCCGCGAGGTTGCGCACCTCTTCGGCGACCACGGCAAAGCCCTTTCCGTGCTGGCCGGCGCGGGCGGCTTCAACGGCTGCGTTCAGAGCCAGCAGGTTGGTCTGGAAGGCGATTTCGTCGATAACCTTGATGATTTTGGAGATGCATTGCCCTGAGGCGTTGATCTCGCCCATGGCCTCGACCATCTGCTTCATGGTGTCTTCTCCGCTTTGCGCCGAGCTGCGGGCGCTGCGGCTGAGCTGGTCGGCCTGGGTGGCATATTCGGCGTTCTGTCGGGTCTGGGAGGCCAGCTCGTTCATGGAGCTTGAGATCTCTTCCAGGGAGCTGGCCTGCTCGGTGGCCCCCTGGGAGAGACTCTCGCCAGCATCGGAGACCTGCATGCTTCCCGAGGCGATCTGCTCCCCGGCACCCTGGATCTGGGCCATCAAGCTATTCATGTCTTGTCCGACTTTCATCAGGGCTCCGCGTACCAGGTCGCTTTCGTCCCGGGGGGTGACGCTGAAGGTTAAATCGCCGTTAGCGAGCTGTTGCAGGGGGGTGACGATTTCGTTCTTGAGGCTGTCGGCAAAACGGTCCATGGCCGATGCCATCTGCCCCACCTCGTCGCGCTGATTCAGGTTCAGCCGGATGTCGAGGCGACCGTTTTCGATCTGCTGCAGCATTTCGATGCTCTTTTGCATGGGGCGGGAAATCCCCCGGGCCACCCAGAGGACCAGGGCGAGAATGCTGAGGGTGACCAGGGCCACCACGCTCAGGGTCGCGTAGAAGATTTTGGAGAGCTCGGCCTCGACGTCATCCAGATAGAGGCCGCTGCCGAGCACCCAGCCCCACTCGGGAACGAGTTTGACGAAGGAGGTCTTAGCCACGGGCTTCGAGAATCCTGGCTTGGCCCACTTGTAGCTGACAAAGCCTTCGCCACTGTCTCGGGCGACATCGGCCATTTCAACAAACAGAGCCTTGCCGTCGGCATCCTTGCTTTGTGCCAGTACCTTGCCGTCAAGTTCTGGTTTGATGGGGTGCATGATCATGCGGGGCTCCAGATCGTTGATCCAGAAGTAGTTCTGGCCATCATAGCGGCTGGAGGCCACGGCTTCGCGGGCCAGCCTCCTGGCCTCGGCCGACTCAATCTCCCCCTTTTTTTCCAGGGCGGCGTAGTGGTTGATGACTCCCCAGAGCGACTCCACGGCGTGCTTGACGTCGCTATTCTTCCCCTCGTAGAGGTTTGTGCGGGTCTGCTGGTAGACCCATCCGATGGTCAGGCAGAAGACCAGGATAGTGATCCCTGATAAGACGAAGATTTTCTGGGCCAGTTTGAGGTTTTTCAACTTTTTGGTCCTCTCTGATGTCTGGCGCTGTAGCTTGAACCGCAGCGGCTGTTATCTGATTTTATGATGGCTGTGCGAATGTATGTTCAAGGGCGGCGTCCTGCTCGCCCGCCTCAGGCGTTAGCGGCGAGGCTTTGTGTGGCGCTTGCATGCTGATGAATTTCAATGAAAATTCTGCATCGGCTGAACTGGTCACAGCAGTATCTCAGCGTCAGGTCAATGGCCTGACTGCTGAGTTTCGTGCAATGGCAGTCCTTG
>JAAXQG010000104.1 GCA_012974445.1 Desulfuromonadales bacterium | reverse complement strand
AGACCGCGCCCAGCGAGACTTTGTGTTTATCTCAGTTATGTGTGTTTTTTGTTCTGCGCAGAGTACGCAGGAGGGGCGGACAGTTATTGCGCAGGGCCGAATCTGGCATGGCGATGATTGGAGGTGGGAATGGCCGAAGATCGTGCTTGTGGGCTCAGCCGTTGTGCGACTGGGGGGACCGATTGACGCAGTGGTAATGTAGGGGTTTTTTGCTGACAGTGCTTTTTCGGCTGTGCTACATAGGGTGCGCCTTTTGTGTTCGCAGTTTAAATGGTTGGTGTCAGAAGAGGGCTTGTTGACCTTTTGGCATGATCATTATTTCAAGGGAGCTCGACTGAATGTTTCGATTGTCAGAAAAGGGGCGTGGCGTCCGTGAAATGTTTGATGCCATTGCGCCGCGCTATGATTTGTTGAACCGACTTCTTTCCTTTGGCATTGATCGACGGTGGAGGAGTTTCGCGGTCTCTATGCTGAGAGTTCCCAAGGGGGGACGAATCCTGGATATTGCTACGGGTACCGGGGATCTAGGCCTTGAGATTGCCTCTCAGACAGACGCCTCTGTGCGGATTGTGGGGGAGGATTTCACGCCGGGGATGCTCAGGATTGCCCGGGACAAGGTCGCTGCATCTCCCTACGCGGACAGGTTCTTCCTGGTAAATGCTCCTTGTGAGGCTCTTCCTCATCCCGAGAACTCCTTCGATGCCGTAACCATTGCCTTCGGGATTCGTAACGTTGTGGATCGTGAAGAGGGGCTTCGTGAGATGGTGCGTGTCTTGACTCCCGGATCGCAGGCCGTAATACTGGAGTTCTCCAATCCCCGTAATCGCCTGTTCAGGGCGATCTATAATTTTTATTTTCTTAATGTTTTGCCCCGCATCGGAGGACTTTTTTCCGCACGCAGCGCTTATCAGTATCTTCCGGATTCGGTTTTGGAATTCCCGGATCAGGAAGTTTTCTGTTCCATGATGAAGAGGGCTGGTTTTGACCGGGTGGAAAGCCATGACCTGACATTCGGGGTAGCTACGGTCTACGTGGGAGTCACCCCGGGCGCACACTAGTTCTGCTCTTGGATGGGCTACCGGGTGGCTTTCTCCAGGTCGGTGATGATCTTGCCTGGCAGGCCGAGAATTCGTCTGAGAATCCCCACAACTTTTTCTGATACCGATGTGATGGGAACTGCTGTCACTTCCGGCGCACTCAAGGGGCCTTTGAGCTCGAAGTGGGCTGTAACCAGGGCTTTTTCCTCCCCAGCCAGAATCCATCCCGCCAGGGGGATGTTTGTGACAATCTTGTCCACGGTTTTAAGCGGCTTGACCCCCAGTAAGGCATCCACCTCCTTGGCGCCCAGCTTGACTTCTCCGATCAGGGAGAGATTCATCGCTTCACTGTCCATGAACAGATCTTCCGTGCGTAGCACCCCGTTATCAAGTCGCAGGTTGCCTTCGAGCCGGTTAAAGGGCATCCCCTCGGAGCTCATATCTGGAAGTCTGAAACTCAGGATCTGGGTGACGTTGAGCAGGGAGAAGATTTTAGACAAGATGGGAAACCGGTAAAGCGTACCCTCGTCTGTTCTCAGATGAATTCCTCCACTGATTGTTTCGACGAACTGCTCCCTGTGAAGGCTGCCCGCAAGGAAGAAGCTTCCGCGCAGGTTGCCATCAATCAGTCCCCTGTCTCCTCCTAGGTAGCGCTGAACGTCTGTGGCGCGAAACTGTTCCAGGTGCCCTGAGATACTCATTTGCGGATTTTCTTTCTCCCGAAGGTCGGAGAAAAATCTTCCCACAAAATAACCCGGGCCCGATCTGATCCTCAAGGGGTAAACGCTGAGCTTGCCCTGATCGTAGACGACGCTGGTGATGGCGTTTTCGAATTTAAGTTGTCCAACCACCCCGCTACGGGTCTGACCCATTACATGGATGTGGAGGGAGACAGGGTGGGAATCGGGGGATGAATAGTGAAATTTGCGGGGCGCATCTCCGGCAAACATGGCGATGAGGCTATCCACATTGATGTGTGCCGCATCGACTTCCAGGAAGACTTTGGGGCCGTGGTAGTTTTCCAGAAAACCGTTTACGGTCGCCTCGGTACCGTCTTCCAGTCGGAAACTGATGTCGTCGAAAATGATCCCCTTTTTGTCGATGTGCAGCCCTCCATGCAGATCTCTGAGTTGGTAATCCGGGGAGCGAAACACCAGCTCGTCGGCGCGAACGCTTTGTGCATCGATACCTAGAATCAGGTGTGGCTCGGGGCGAAGAAGTATCCTGGCGCTGAGCTCTACGGGGGAGGTCTCCAGTCGAGCCTTTAGGCTCTCTGTCCTGAGTCCTTCAGCTGATACGAGAAAGCGGCCCTCTATCTCCTTGAGACTTCCGGTGGGCCCCGGCATGGCGAAGGAGGCGTCTTTCAGGTCGATAAAACCTTCAGCCTTCAGTGGCGTTGCGGTGATTTTCTCGAAATCCAGAGCCAGATCCGCCTTGCCCTGAAGCATGACTTTGGTCAGGGGCGGGGCAATATGTTTCAGTCGTTCCAAGGGAAGATCCTGTCCAGCTAGGCTCAGATACCAGTCTCTGCCTTGTTCGGAGTCTCTTCCGCCCTGTCCCTGTA
Organism: Desulfuromonadales bacterium; assembly: GCA_012974445.1. Lineage (GTDB taxonomy): Bacteria > Desulfobacterota > Desulfuromonadia > Desulfuromonadales > JAAXQG01 > JAAXQG01. Next base: position 3,311 of record JAAXQG010000104.1, on the reverse strand, counting down.
GTTTCCATTGGTCGATGCGCAGCTCCCCTGAACCTTGGATCCCTTCGTTTGCGTTGTCGGTCAGTTTTAGCTCGAGTTCGCCCTCTATGCCCTTGCGTTTCCAGCTCCATTTTCCGGTACTCGCTTCGAGTTCGGCAAGGTCGATGTTGAGATTTGCCTCAAGGATGGAAGGGGCTTTGCGAATGTTTAGCTCTGTTTTCAGAGCACCCTGTAGGTTCATGTATTCAGGGAAATGGAGCAGCTCCGATAAATCTTGGCTCTGGATTATGCCTTGAGCCCTCAGGTCGAATTCCCCAATGCCTCGCAGGGCTCCAGTGAGATTGAGTTTTGAGTCCGTGGTCTTCAGGGCAGGGCCAAGCGTGCCTGTAAGTTCGCCGCGCCCGGAATGGAAGGTCAATTCTGATTCCAGTTGGACCGGCCAAGGCAGGGGGGGGAAGAAACGGCCCTCGGCCGCGAAAGCTATGGAGCCCTCTGCGGGGAGGTACGGAGCGTTTTGGAAGCTGTCGGGGATATGGAATTTGACCCCTTGGGCGGAGATGTCTCCCCGGAGATCTTCCAGTCCCGCAGGGAGATGGGAGCTCACCAGCAGAGGGGAAATCTTCTCCATCGAGGTTCTCGGAACATTCAGGGTAAGATCAAGTCCCTGATCGGTCGTGTGCGCATCGAAGGTTGCGGAGAGTTCGTTCAGCCTCAGGCTTCCCTGGCGAATGACAATAGTGCTGTCGCTCTTTGCCAGTAGACCTTCGAGTCGCAGATTCACCAAAGGGACGCGCACATGGCGGGGAAACTCTGCGGAGGCTCCCTTTGCGCCTAGGCTGATCTGGATGAGCCACTCGCCTGCGGGGGTTCTTGTTGCACGAGCGTCAATATCGATCTTTCCTTGGAGTAGTACCTTGCCGGGGATAGACGCCTGGAGTTGTTTGAGTTCAAATCCTCTTAATTCTGCTGTCACGAGGGGGGCATTGAGATTGTATCGGAGCCGCAAAGACGCCGTGGCGTCCTGCTGAAGAAGCTCACCGTCAAGGGTCAGTTGAGACCCTGAATCGGTTCGAATGGTTTTCCCCTCAAGCCTTTCAAGGCGCAGCTTTCCGTGTTGGTAATCAAGGGCAACGGTGCCACCTGAGAGGCTGATATTGTTCAGGGGCAGACCCCATGGCGCGCTGAGGGCCCCTGATGTGCCAGCTGAGTTTTTGGGTAATCGAAGTCTCAGGTCAGGTTTTTCAAGGTGAATTGAGAAGGCTTCTGCGTTGGAGAAGTAAAGCCAGGGTCGAAATTGCAGAGATACTTCTTTGATGCTCAGGGCGCTACTCTGGTCCTTGGTCTCGAAGGAGGGGGTTAGGAAGATAACCTGGATGGCTCCCTCGATTATCCCGAGATGCATATCTCCCAGGGTGACCTTTCCTCCGGTTGCCCGGGAGAGTGCTTCTTCGCTCCAGTTGTGGATCTGGGGGGCAATGGTGGCACAAAGGGCAGCGAAGAGCGCCAAGGCGAGTAGCAGTGTTTTGAATGGGACGATTATTTTGTGGGCGTGCATGCTTTGACCGGCCAGTTTAAGGTGAGAAGAGAGTTTAGCCCGGATGCATTGGAAGGTGAAGGCCTTTTAGTACAAGACGACAGGGCTGCAGGAATCATGTATGAGCGGCAATTCGATGCCGCGTGACGGCGAGACGGGCTCAAGGGGCGCCTGACTGCCCGGAGCTGAGCTCCAGGTCGTCCGGGGCGATACCGTACTGCCTGGCCAGAGTGCGGAAGTCTTTCGGCAGAGGGGCCCTGATGTCGATCTGTTGGGATGGCTCACCTGGGCTGGGGAAGCAGAGCCGGTGGCAGTGAAGCATCAATCGATGGGGGCAGGCAGGCTTCTGGTTGCCGTAGCGTTTATCTCCCAGGATGGGTAGTCCGACCTGGTTCAGGTGACGACGAATCTGATGGTATCGACCCGTATGTAGCCTCAACTGCAGCAGAATGATGTCCTGAGAGCCCCGAGCCAGTAGGCGGTAGTCGGTGCGGGCAGGGCGCATTGCGCCTTTATGGAGCAAGGGTAAGCTGATCTGTCCCTCTTCTTGCTCAAGGGGACCTCTGACTAGAGCGACGTATCCTTTGATGAGCGCATCGCGCTGGAAAAGCTTACCCAGATCCCCGAGGGCAGCCCGCCCTTTGCCTAGCAGAACTGGCCCCGAGGTCTCGAGGTCTAAGCGGTGAACCGGGGCTATTTTATAGGGGGCTTTAAGCAGGGCGTAATGTTGCCGGGCATGCTCCAGAAGATTGTCCCGGTCACCGGCCAGTCGGGGGTGGACCGCTAGGGCGCAAGGCTTTAGTAGTACGACGAAGTCTCTGTCCTCCCAGAGTATGGGGCTGCGATGCAGTGGAGCCGTGTCGCATAGTTCCTGCAGGCGTGTGCTTGTAGGCAGGCAGATGCAGTCGCCATGTTTCAGGGCCGCCGCACCTGCCCTCTGGCCATTGCATTGAATTTTTCCGGACTTGAGGAGTTTGGCGACATAGCCCTGCGAGGCCTGGGGCAGGCGATTGCGCCAGAGTTCCTGCAGGGTTAAGCCGTCTTCCCAGGATTGAACATGCCATATAGTCATCCCTGTAGTTTATAGAAGAGCCCGGTCCCTAGGCAAGTAGCGTTTGCGTCTAAAGCATCTTTACAGGCTGTCGGCCAGGCTGTTATTATGTTTAACTTTTTCAGGGCCGGTGCCCTGGGGGAAGTTTTTAGAATGAATTGCGCTGGGGGAGGTCGTCCAATGCCGCTTAAAATGCCGCTGAATGAAGTGGTGACAAAAGTGCCGGGAGCCGTAGGGGCAATTCTTGCCGACTGGGAAGGGGAGGCCGTTGAGCAGGTGGGGCTTATGGATAGCTATGAGCTCAAGGTGGTCGGAGCTTATCATGGCGTCATTTTAGGGCTGCTTCGTCAGATCTCGGATCGGTTGGACCGTGAAGAGTTGCGGGAAATTATTGTTACAACCACTCAGGCACAGATTCTTGTTTTACCGGTGTCCGCCGATTATTTCCTCGTCCTTGTGCTGAAAAAGGACGCGATACTCGGGAAGGCGCTCTTTGAAGCGCGAGGTTGCGTCTCTCAACTCAAAGCCGAAGTTGACTAAATTTTTTTTAGATATTGTGTCCTTCAAAGAATCTGGAGTGGAATTAAACATGACCTTGACTGAAAAAATCCACCAGTGGCTCGAGATGTTTTCCACTTTTCTGGTCGGACAGGGTGTTCCGGCACAGAGTGCGTCGTTGGTTGCTCTCGGATCCCTGTTTGTTCTGGTGACTCTTGTTGTAATCATTGTTCTGGTTCTGATTCTGGT
>JAAXQG010000231.1 GCA_012974445.1 Desulfuromonadales bacterium | reverse complement strand
AGCTCCCCCCTAAGGCCTGAGCCCTCCAGCAGCCCCAGCAGAACCTTGTAGTTGAACCGCACAAAGCGCGAACGCTCTACGGCGTCTAAATCGAGGGTGAGAAACAGGGCCCGAAGCACTTCCTGCTCTGTGGTGCGCAGAGAGCGGATCTTTTCCGCAAAGGCTGTAAAATCCGCAGGGGTCTCACAGAGCGAACGGCTGCTGCGTACCATCTCCACCAGACTCAGCCCCGGCTCCAGAACCATATCGGCCAGCTCTTTCTCCAGGATATGCAGTGCATCTTCCTCGCGCAGATGACCCGTGACGTTGAGTACCTTCAGGCGCTTGGAGCGAATCAGCGCAGGATCCAGGATATCAAGGCGATTGGTTGTCAGCACGGTGAACACCTTGTTCAGCGGCGACTCTCCGTCGATCAAAGAGAGAAACTTGTTGGTGACCTTGTCATAGGGGCTGCCCCCCTGCTGGCTACGACGGGGGGCAAGCGCATCACCCTCGTCAAAAAAGACCATGGAAGGTGCCAGCATTTTGGCGATGTCGTAAACCCGCTCCAGGTTCTCCACCATACCGTCCAGAGGGTGCAGCGGATCGGCGAGATCATTAAGATTCACCACCATATCCTGCACCTCTGCATTATCTCCCAGCCAGGCCCGCACCATGAAGGTCTTACCCGCTCCCGGCGGTCCTGTCAGCACCACCCCCTTCTCCTCACTCACACTGTAGAAAAGGGAGTTGTTGGCCATCTCTGAAAAATCGTTCTTGATGGCTCCGATATAGTCCTTCCAGGCCACACCGCGGTCCATGCGCCCCACAACTTTCTTGTAAATTGCGCCGTGAACGTTCTTGGCTACCGATTTGAGCGCATCGCGCACCAGGAACTGGTCATTGAGGTACTCCACCAGGTACTGCCCCTTAAGAGCAATGATCGAATCGATGAGACGGCGGACATAGGCTGGATTGATCCGCAGACTGCGTTCCCGGAAGATGGGGTAGAGTCGCTCCACCGTGGCGTCGAGCAGCGACTCAAACAGCAGGCTCTCCCCGCCCGTTGCTGCGAAGGCGTAATTATGCCTTTTGAGTTCTTGGCGAACCACCTCTCGCAGGTTTTCGGACTTTTCCCAGAGATCATTGAGATCGATAATCCGCCCCCGTTCCACGAACCGGCGATAGATGGAGGGCTCGAACTGTTCGGGCTGATCCGAGGTGGCGATGAGCAGACAGTCCCGCCGTCCGTAGGCGATCTCGTCCAGTATCACGTTGGCCGCATCGATGAGGCTGGCCTGCTGTTGCTTGACGCTGCTCATCTGGTCAGAGCGGCCAAAGGCCGACTGGGCCTCCTCCAGGTGCCTGATGCAGGTGCGACGCGCATCTCCCATGGCCTTGCGCAGGTAATTACCCGGCTCCCCCGCCCAGGCCGTCTGGTAGTCATTGGGGGTGACCATGGCGTAATCCACCAGCACACCCTCCTCCTCCAGAGAAGAAAGGCTCTGACTGATTCGTCCCCGGTAGAAGTAGCGCACCAGAGGCAGGCGGGCCAGCAGTCTCAGCCAGCGCAGCTTGTGGCGCCGCTCCATGCGCACGGCCAGCTCCGGATCCACATCGAGCAGACTGCGCCAGAAGGGCTGATGGGCCAGCGCCTCCTCCCGCTTCACCCGAAGATCCACCACGGGTCGTACCTCCTGGCAGAAGGCCGTCTTTTCCACCACCCGCCCGATGGTCGCCGTCTTGCCGCTGCCCGAGGCTCCGATCACCAGAATGAGCGGAGCCCGGGGCACCTCGGGATCTTCCGTATAGTCCTTGAGTATGTAGGCCCGGAAGAGCTTTTTAAAGAGCCGCATCAGCTCATCAGGGACGAAGATATCGTCGGTTTCCCGCTCCAGAAGGTAGCTCAAATACTGGTAGTCGTGAAGGGAGAGCTCCCGGTCCAGGATTTTCTCCCAGGCCGCCGCAGTGCTCCTGGAGCCGGCCAGTTCAAAGCGCCTGCGCCAGTCCCGCAGCAGCTCCGGGTCCCGCAAGTTCCTGAAGCTGCTCTGAGGTCGCCAGAGGCGGCCAGCCCAAGCGAGCAGACGCATGAGAAGCCCCCGGTCGGGATCGTACTGCCTCAGGCGGCGCAGCACGAAGAGCCTGGTCTCGAAATTCCACTGCCTGACCAGCTCTTCAATCTGCCGGATTCGCCGCTCCGAGAGCTTGACGTACACCGGACTTCTGGTTTTTCGCGCCTCGCCCATCACTGTGCTCCCCTGTACCCGCCCCGCCCTCCGGAGCCGGCAAAACCACGGGCATCGCCCCCTTCGCATTGTTCAGCACGAAGGTATTCTGCCCTTTGAGGTTTTTCTCATAGGCGGCCGCCCATTTCTGCTGATTGAGAAAATCCATCAGGATGGCGTCGCCCTCAGCCCCCATCCCCAGCTCGGTGCGGAAGGCACCGACCGATTCGCGATAAGCCTGATAGAGCTTGCGAATGCGGCTGGCCTCCTGATCCGCAGCGTAGTTCTCAGCTTCGGCAATGAGCTCCCGCCGCTTCTTCTCCTCGCTGGCCTCCACCAGCTTGTCACCGTAGCGAGTATCCTTGAGCACGAAGGAGACGACCTCGATGCCATACTTCTGCTCCAGGGTCGGCCCCCCCTCGTTGATTCCCCGCGCCTTGAGCGCCACGAAGATCTGCTTCTTGATCTGTTCGCGCTCCGAGATCAGATCATCGACCCTGCGACTCTGCATCACGTCCTTGACGATGCCGTCAAAGTCATTCTGCAGCAGTTGCAGCGGGTGCTGGTTCTCGATCCCCCAGCGCTCAAGATCCACGATGCGCCAGGTCATCATGGCGCTGGTCCAGAGCGCCACGTTTCCTCTGGAGATGATGCGCTCAGGCTGCTGCTTCCCCCCCAGATAGAGGGGCTGATTCATCAGCGGCACCTCCAGCTCCAGACGCGAGAAGATCGGCGGACGCATGTGCCACCCCACCTCCTTGACCACCCGCCGCTGCCCCGAAAGATCTTCAAGAATCACCGCGTAGTTGCGCCGCACCTTGTAGATGGTCTTGGTGGCGTAGACCAGCCCCAGTGCGTAGTAGATCAGCGTTGTGAAAAGTATGAGCCAGAAAAACCTTTTCAACAGACCCTTGACGCGGGATCGCTGCAGTAATTTATGCACCTGTCGATCTTCCACCGGAGCCTCCTTCGCAAGGGTTACGCGGTTCAAAGTGTAACAGATATCGGCGGGTTAAAAACCCCGGATCGCTTTATTTTCAGACACTTAGAAACAGATAGCACCCACAGAACAACAACGGTTCGCTCAGTGAAGCCCAAGTTAACAACCTCTGGATTGCACCATCCATGACGTTGTGCTAATTTCGCCCATGAAACTGAGGTTGCACTGTATTTTCATCCACAAACGAGGGAGGGTACCATGAGCAGCGCCGTCTACTTTGCCGACCTGCGCACCGGAAGCCGGGAGAACCTCTACGCCAAGCTGGTTAGACTCATCGACGAGACCGGCATGGCAAAGGTGATAACCCCTGGCGATCTGAGCGCAGTCAAAATCCATTTCGGCGAAAAGGGCGGGCATGCCTACATTCGGCCCACCTTCATCCGCCAGGTGGTGGATCGCATCAAGGAACTCGGGGGCAAGCCCTTTCTCACCGAGTCCAACACCCTCTACCCCGGCCAACGCAAGGAAGCCGTCTCGGCGCTGACCTGCGGCATCGAAAACGGCTTCGCCTACGCGGTAGTGGGGGCCCCCCTCATCATGTGCGACGGCCTGCGTGGTCACAGCTCCCGAAGAGTCGAAGTTCCAGGCGAACTGCTTTCGAGCGTGGACATCGGGTTGGAAATCCTGGAGGCCGACAGCCTCATCACCCTCTCCCATTTCAAATGTCACGAACTGACCGGGCTCGGCGGTGCCATCAAGAACCTCGGGATGGGCTGTTCAAGCCGCGAAGGCAAGATGGAGCAACACGCCACCTCCTGCCCCATCATCTCAAACAAACACTGCGCAGGATGCGGCCTTTGTCTTAAGGGCTGCGCCCATGATGCCATCGTCATTCAGGAAAAAAAGGCCCACATCCTCGAGGGAAGCTGTACCGGCTGCGCCCGCTGCATCAGCCTCTGCGAAGACCGGGCAATCCAGATCCAGTGGAGCGCCGCAGCCCCCCAGGTCATGCGCAAAATGGCCGAGTACGCCCTGGGTGCCGTCACCGGCAAAAAGGGCAAGCAGCTCTACGTCAATTTCATCCAGCAGGTCAGTCCCCAGTGCGACTGTTTCGGATACTCGGACGCCGCCATCGTGCCCGACATCGGCATCCTGGCCTCCACCGATCCCGTAGCCATCGATCAGGCCTGCGCCGATCTGGTCAACCAGGCCCAGGGGCTGCCGAATACGGCGCTGAAGTCAGGGCACGAACCCGGAGGGGACAAGTTCCGGGGGGTGCATCCGAATATCGACTGGGAGGTGACTCTGGAACATGCGCAGAAGATTGGACTGGGCAGCCGCAACTATGAACTGCACCGACTGGAGCCCAAGGGGAAGAGCTGGTGAGGGATCTGTCAACAGAAGGGAATGTCAAACCATGAACAAGATCTTTAAACGCACGGCCCTGATCGCCGCACTGGCCCTTAGCCTGGGAGGCTGCGCCGGCATCAGTGACCTGTTCAGAGGCCCACTACCTCCGGCTGAAGCCACTGCGCTGCACGAGCATCTTCAGAAAAAGGAGTATCGCACCTGGTCTCTGTGGCCCGGCACCACCGAGAAAATGCCGAGCCAGTTTCCCCACGGCATTCAGCAGACCACAAGAGTCAACGAGCGGGCGCTCTCGGCCATTGAGGGCAACAGGGCAGAACTGCCGGCAGGGGCCCTGATCGTCAAAGAAGAGTTTGAGGCAGAGAGCCAGCCGGAAACCCTGAGCGTCATGCTCAAGACCGAGGAAGGGCAGTGGTTCTACGCCCGGTACGAAGGGGGCAAGCTCATCGAATACCCGCGCATGGACAGCATGTGCAACAACTGCCATGTGTCGATGAAAAAAAGCGACAATCTTTACCTAAAGGCGGGTTCGCTCTGACCGACCGGTTTACTGCAACGATATAAACGACCCATCCCTAAAGATTTTAAAAACAAAAAGACCGGCCATTGCGAGCCGGTCTTTTTGTTTTTTCCCGAAAATCTTTTAAATCGTCAGTTCGCTGCCAGAGCATCCATTGCGGCTTTGGCGCAGACACCGTCCTGCTCGGAGCGGGCTCCGCTGATAGCAATGCCTCCGACAATTTTCCCACCCTGAACAATGGGGACTCCCCCCTCAATGGGCATGGCTCCAGGAAGACCAAGGTACTGTACTCTGCCAGCCACAACCCGGTCTTCTATCAATTTAGTGTTACGCCTGAAATCGACCGCAGTACGTGCCTTTTCGATGGCGATAATAGGACTGGCGTTTTGGGTATTGTTCATTTTTTCGAAATAAACCAATACGCCACCGGGGTCAACTACAGCAACTGCGATAGTCCAACCATTCTTCTTTGCTTCTTCAATAGCTGCTGCCGTTGCCTTCTTGGCCACTTCGGTGGTTACCGCTTCACCATAAGGCAGAGAAAGACGCTTGGTAAATACGGCCGGGTCATTGGGGGCCATGGGTTCCTGGCCTAACGCAGTGCCGCAAAGAAGCACGGAAAGGACGACAAGAGAAACCAGAAAGCGGAAATGAGCGGGCCTACACATTGATGAAACCTCCTTAAATTATTGATGATTTCGTATTTTAGGGGAAAAAGGGGGCATAATTCAACAACAATCGTCAGCGATCATCCGACAAGGCACTCCTGGAGGGTAGAGGTCCAGCATTATTAACCGGCGCCCTGAGCCATGGGCTGTAGAGTACCCGGTCCAAAGCGTAGTTTTTGCCCTCATAGCCTTCATATTCCACCTCAGGCATATCAAGGCGATCGAAGAACAAATCAAAAAGAAACTGCATGCATATGTAAAAGCCAACTACCCAGATT
>JAAXQG010000053.1 GCA_012974445.1 Desulfuromonadales bacterium | reverse complement strand
CCCCGACTGGATTCGAACCAGTAACCTTCGGCTTCGGAGGCCGACGCGCTATCCAATTGTGCCACGAGGACTGCAGAGAAATCAAACTATAAATGCGCGCCGATCGGTGTCAACAACAGCAGAGCTTACGGCCATGTTCGCCGAAGCGGGGGCTCCCTGCGAGGCCATGGAGGACCTGCGCAAGACCCGCTGGGAGAAGCTGGTGTGGAACATCCCCTTTAATGGCCTGTGCGCGCTGACGGGCAAGACGGTCACTGAGTTGCTTGCCCACGGAGCGAGCCGGGACCTGGTGCGGCAGATCATGGCTGAGGTCATCGCCGGGGCCAACGCTCAGGGGCTGAGTGCTTCCATCGATGCGGAGCCTTTTATCGAGGGGATGATCCGCTCCAGCGGGAAAATGACGGGCTATAAGCCGAGCATGATGATCGACCGGCTGGAAGGGCGTCCCCTGGAGCTTGCGGCGATCTATGACATCCCCCTACGCAGCGCCTGCTCTGCCGGGGTGGAGATGACCCGGGTACGGATGCTCCATTTGCTGCTGGAGCTGGGCGAGGGGTAGGGGATTTGATTGCAGAACCTGCGGGAAATGGAAGGAAGGGCGCAGCAAGCAGCGCCCCTACATACCCTGCAACCGTAGGGGCGCTGCTTGCCGCGCCCTGTTTCTGGGCAAAAGCCCAAAGTAACCCACCCGGGCATTTATTGGTTCAGGGCGCAGACCAGACGCTGCTGGACCACATCGGACATTAGGCGCATCTCTGCTTCTGCGAGTCGGCAGACCTTCACCACCTTTTTATAGCGGCTGCTGGCGGGCATCAGGCTCTCCAGCGCATTCTGGCGCCCCTGCAGCCATTGCTCGTTGAGGTAGCAGTGGCTCTGCTGGGGAAACAGGGCCAGGTAGAAGATGTCGGTCTCGACCAGATCCTGAAAGAAGTGAGATCCGAAGGAGAGCTCGGGCATCAGTCCGCCGGGGGGGTAGGCCACCTCGGCCAGGGCGGTGAAGTTGTTGATCTCCGAGAAGTTGATGGGTACCCCCAGGGAGGGGGTTGAGGTGCCCCAGCGTCCCGGGCCCATCAGCATGGTGGGGCTGTCAACGCGGTTGGCGATGCGTTTGTTGAGTCGTCCGACCAGACGGGCGATCTCGTAGCGCTCGGCCAGGGGCAGCCGAATATACTCGGTGGGATCGACCCAGATGATCCACTTGAGGGGCTGGGAGACGTTGCCCCCCATGAAGTTACCGTCGCTGCGGAAAAAGAGCTGCTCGTCGGGAATCTGGGCGGGGATCTCCACGGCCTTTTTTTCCCCTTTGGTCTGCAGGGGGCGACACTGGACGATGCCGATCCTTGGCTCCCCCTGCGGGTTGAGATTGACGGTGAATTCCACATCCACGGGGTAGTTGTAGGCTTTCTCCACGGTCTTGAGCAGGCGCTGCATCAGAGCGGTGAAGTTAGTCTCGCACAGCAGCCTGTCGAAGGTCAGCAGCCAGACATCCTGCGCCTTGCGCCCGCGGCTCTCAATGCGCCCCATGACCTCGAGATCCTTGATGCCGTAGTTCTGCCAGGGGATATCAAGCTCCTGCCTGCCGAGCTCCAGCAGGGAGATGGTCTCCAGGCAGTTGCTCTCGACATTGAGCAGATCCACGTCGCGCTGGGTGAATTTGCGGGTATCTTCCAGGCCCTTATGAGGTCTTTTGCTGGGTGCATCCAGGGCGACGATGCGGGGATAGTCGGCTTCGGCCCGGTCCACGGCGCGGGTGCCCAGCCCCAGCACCAGACGCAGCATGCCGGCGCGAGGATCCATGTCCCGGTCCCAGACGAAGGTGTTGTAGGAGACGCCGACCCCGGAGAGTTCGGGGAAATAGAAGTGTTTGCGATAGGAGCCCGAAACCCGCTGCACCAGCAGAGCCATCTGTTCGTCCTGATCATCCAGGCCCCGCTGCTGCCGGTAGACCAGGGCATCTTCGCTCATGGCGCTTGCGAACACCTTGCGGATCGCGTCCTCAAGCTGCTCCATCCGGTCCTCTGGGGATCCCTGGTTTACCCGGAAGTAGCTGTCGTATTTGCCCGCAAAAGCGTTGCCGAAACCGTCCTCCAGCAAAGAACTGGACCGGATGATGATGGGGTACTGCCCGTAGTATTCGAGCATCTGCTGCAGCCCCTGCCGGACGTGGTCGGGAAAGCTGCCCTCCAGCATCTGCTCACGCAGCTCCTGCGCCGCGGGGAGATAGCCCTGGCGGGTCTTCTGGCGCATGAACAGGTTCCAGAGGCCGTTGTGGATGATGAAGGAGTAGTAGACGTTGGAGCCGATGTAGAAGGAATCCTGCGTCTCGAGGGTCTCGCGCCAGTCGAAACTGCTGTCCTGCATCAGGATGTTATGCGCCAGCAGCATGCCCACGGCCTTGCCGCCGATAAAGCCGGTGCCGATGAGCCGCGCTTTGATCCGCAGCAGATCCTGAAGGCTGAAGTGCTCTCGCGCCAGCTTCAGAATCCGCTCTTCCTTGCCGATCATGTGGCGGCAGATGTGCCTGACCATGCGGTCGCTTTCGTCCTGGGATGCCGTTTTTTCGGCCAGCTCCTCGGCGTCGATGAACAGGCGGTGCCAGTGATCAATCTGGCGGCGGGCTCCGTCCCTGTTTCGCTCTCCGATGGTGCTCAGCAGGCGCGTGGCCTCATAGCTGTTGGCCAGCGGAACGAAGCGCTCCCCCTCTTTGCGGTGGGGCAGAAACATGGTGGGGGAGCTGCGCTGCCAGACCTTGAGGGGCTGGACATGGAAGTGCCCTTCGTGGGTGAAGACATCGACGAGCACCTGGGTCGTGCTGCGGATCTGTTCGATGGTCTTGAAGGCGTGGCGATCGCGGATCAGCGAGAAGTAGGCCACAGTATCGAGCTCGAAGAGGTAGGGGCAGATGACCCGGAAGAAGTTGCCGATCATGTAGTCGGTGGCCCAGGCCGAGAGCAGGTCGGAGAGGCAGTCGAACACGTAGAAGGTTCCGGGGCCTTCGTCGGTAATGATCTGGTAAATCCGGGTCGTGAAGATCTCGAACCCCAGGCGCGGATCGAGCTCGTGGATACTGATGTTGTCCGAGGCGCCCAGCAGGGGAAGGTGATCGCCGAAGCGGATGTAGACGATGCGTCTCCCGTGGGCAAGGGCCCGGTCCACATAGGGGCCGATGAAATAGCGGTAGTCATCGATGGAATCGACCTTGAGCACCACATTGTCGCCCATGCGCAGGCCATCCAGAATCTCATCGAGACCGGCATAGCCTGTCGACACACGTCTGTCATCAATCATGAACTGCTCCTTGGATTTGATTTGGAACTATCTCGGAATGATTATGGCGTCTGCCGGTGTTGGGGATCTGATGTGGCACGCCCTGTAGAGGCTTGAGACCATTGACGGGTTTGTCAGTCAAAAGGAACCCTCTCATAAAGCCCGGACCCGGTTTAAATTAGAGCAATGTTCAAAACTCGTCAATGTTTCCCGCCCTTCGAAGGTTGCCCGCTTGCCCTGGGGCGCCTGCTCCCGGTACATTTAAAGGCACAAAGTATAAAACGCTCAAAAACAAAAAACGCCTCCGAAACTGTCACAGTCCGGAGGCGTTATATTTTTGTCCGGCAGGCTCGCAGGCTGGGGATGTCGCCTGTCGCCGCTACATTGGGCATATTGCCATCTTCCCTGATTCTCAAATCCGTCGCATTACTCAGCAGATGGTCAAAAATTTCGACCGGGATGAGAGGGGCAGGGCGTACCTGGGGTACCGAAGTACAATATCGAACTAACCTTCAAATGCCTGTACTGGGCAACTATCCCCGATGAGGTACGAGATTGGCAACGAGCTTGTCCTTGATGGCCAAGGCCTCATCGACCGGGAGTCCGCCCAGGTCGAAAGCCGAGACGCCAAGCATATCGGCCTTCCTGAGTACATCACTCGAGGAAATAAAGCCCAGCAAACGGCTATCGGGAAGAGAGCCCTTTAAAAACTGCCTGTCGGTCTCATCACGAACCTTGCTTCCGACGAAAAACACCTTCGATATGCCGATATCTCTCGCCAGCCTGGTTACCTGACGGGCGGTCTGAAGGCTACGCTGACCCGGTTCCACCACAACGATCAGGGCATCCACCGACTCGGCTGTCCCCCGACCCAGGTGCTCGATGCCGGCCTCCATGTCCATGATCACCACATCGTCCCTCTCCAGAAGCAGGTGCTTCATCAGCCGCTTGACAAGGGTGTGCTCGGGGCAGACACAGCCGGTGCCCCCTTGATCGACTGTGCCCAGCAGCAACAGGCCGACCCCCTCGTGCTCGACACAGAACTTTTCGGGCAGATCGCTCACCTTCGGGTTGAGCTTGAAAAAGGAGCCGTAACCGTCGGCTGCTGCGGTTCTCTCCTTGGCGAGATCCTTCATCTTCGAGAGAGGTGCAAGCTGCTCCCCTATTTCTGCGGGGAAGCCGAGGGAGGAGGCGAGGTTGGCATCGGGATCGGCATCGATGGCTAAAACCTTGCGGCCGTCCGAAGCGAAGGCTCGAGCCAGCATTCCGGCCAGGGTGGTTTTGCCGACGCCGCCCTTGCCGGTAATGGCGATCTTGATCCCCTCCGAAACGGTTACCGGTTCGTTTTGATGCTGGTGGTCATGATGTCCGTCGCACATTCGTCTATTCTCCTTGCAATGGTACAGGCGGGGGACCTGCATCCCCCGCCTGAGAGGTACCTAGATTCCCAGGCCTTTGCGGCGTTCCTGGATAGCTTCCAGAAGGCGGTCGGCAGCCTGGTCGGGGTCCGTTTCGACGATATAGTAGCCACCGAAGAGGTCCTTGGTTTTTTCTGTCAGAATCTCGGTGACAACTTTCGAGCCGGTGACCTGGGGGACTATCCCGATGTGGGTCGGGAGGCCGAGGGCCACCGACCAGGTGCCGATGGCGACCGCCTTCTCCGACATGGCTTCCGGCGCCGAAGCCACGAGAGGCAGGCTGTCCAGATCGACACCGAGTTTGTTCGCTATAGCTACAGCCACCGTTACGGCGCGACTGTTGTCGACGCAGGACCCCATGTGCAGCACGAGGGGCAGGGGGCCACCCAGACCCGCGGCTTCGCCGACCGCAGTCAAAACCCCCTTGAGGGATTCTCCCGCGTAGGCCTCGGTCGCCTCCTGAGTCATCAGCCCGTTCTTGGCCATGGCCCCGGCGCCGCACCCGGTAGCTAGCAGCAGGATGTTGTTGCGGGCCAGCTTTTTAGCCATGGTCACGAAGTTGTTGTCCTGGACCGTCTGGGTATTGTTGCAGCCGACAAAGAGGGCGATCCCGGCAATGTTGCCGCTTACGATATTGTCGACGAGGGGCTTCAGGGGGTCCTCGGCGTTCACCTTGCTCAAGGCGCCGATCAGCGCTTCGGCACTGAAGCCTGCCATGGCGGTCTGTTTGAACTGGGGGATCCTGACCCGCTTTGGATTGCGCCGCTTAAAGGCCTCGATGGCCAGGTCGATGATCTGCCGAGCGTTTTCGTCGGCGGTCTCCTCCCGGAAGCTCACGTGAGTAGCACCGGTGATTTTATTCTCGTCCATGGTGGTGATGATTTCGGTATGAAAGCAGGCGCCGATTTCGGCCAGCGACGGCATGATGCACTGCACGTCGGCCACCATGGCGTCCACCGCCCCGGTGAGGATGGCCAGCTCCTGGGAGAGGTAATTGGTTGCCAGGGGAACGCCGTGGCGAAGCATGATCTCGTTGCCGCTGCAACATATGCCGACGATGTTGATGCCGTCTTTGGCGCCGGCCGCCTTGGCTTCGGCGTCCATTAGCGCGGCGACATCGCAGATCATCTCGCTGAGCAGCGGGTTGTGGCCATTGACCGCGATATTGACGGCATCCTCGTTTAATACCCCGAGGTTGGAGGAGGTAACGACGGGCTGCGGGGTTCCGAAGAGGACATCGGAGAGTTCGGTGGCCAGCATCGAACCGGCAAGATCGGCCAGAGCCCCCTTAACGCCACCGAGGATGACGTTTGTCGCATCGGCATCGCAACCCACCGTCGTCCGGGCCATTATCCCGGCGATAACGGCGTCGATGTTGTGGGG
>JAAXQG010000211.1 GCA_012974445.1 Desulfuromonadales bacterium | reverse complement strand
TCAGAGAAATGGTGGGCTTGCTCCTGCTGTAGCGGAACAAAGCCCTATTTTACTGTCCGGAAATAGTTGACCACTACACAATCAGTACATAGGCAGGCTCAGCAGCTGGATGTCCACCTCTTCGCCCGCCTCGTAGCCGTTGCGGTCGGCTTCGAGAATGGCGATGGCGTCGGCGCGGACCATGGTCCTCAAGATACCGGTGTTCTGATCGCCGGAGCTGCCCACAAACAGCTGACCGTCGCGTACCTCTAGAGATACCCGCATGAACTGGGTGCGCCCCCCCTTCTTTTTTGCCGCCTGAAGCAGGCGGGCCTTCAGGGTGGCCTTGAAGAGCTGACGGTGCCCCATCATCTTGAGCAGCGCCGGGCGCACGAACTGGTCGAAGGTCATCATGGTGGAGACGGGATTGCCCGGCAGGGAAAAGACCGGCAGCTCCCCCTTCATGCCAAAGGCCGTGGGGCGACCGGGCTTGATATCCACCTTCCAGAAGACGGGCTCCACTTCCAGCTCGGCAAGGGCCTCCCGGACGAAATCCCGATCCCCCGCCGAGACTCCGGCCGAGGTGATCAGAGCGTCGTATTTGAGCCCCTCCGCGAGTTTTTCCCGCAGGCTCGCAAGGCTGTCCCGGGCGATGCCCAGCATGACCGGCTCGGCACCCAGCTCCTTGATCTGAGCGGCCAGGCTCCAGGAGTTGCTGTTGACGATACGATCATCGGGAAGCGGCTGCCCCAGTTCCACCAGTTCATCCCCTGTGGAGAGAATAGCGACTCGGGGGCGGCGATGAACCCGCGCGCTCTGGTAACCGAAGGAAGCGAGCATGCTCAACTCGGCCGGGCGCAGCACCGATCCGGCACCTGCGACCAGCTCCCCTTGCTTCATGTCCTCCCCGGCAAAACGGATATGGTCACGCACCCGCACCGGGCTATCCACCCACACCTGGCCGCTTTCCTCCCGGGTGTCCTCCACCGGCACCACGGCATCGGCCCCCTGGGGCACCGGGGCTCCGGTCATGATGCGGATAGCGCAGCCGGGCTCAAGCAGCGAATCGGCTCGCCCTCCGGCGGGGATATAGCCGCTGATGCGCAGCGATTGCTTCCCACTACAGTCGGCGGTTCGCACCGCAAAGCCGTCCATGGCCGAGTTGTCGAACAGGGGCAAATCGCGAGTGGCCATGACCGGCTCGGCCAGGGCGCGCCCCAGGGCATCGAGCAGGGGGACATCCTCCACGGGGAGGGTACGGATACGGTCCAGAATCAGGGCTCTGGCGTTCTCAAAAGACTCAGGCATAGCGGACTCCTGCAAAGGGATGGGGGATTTGATCGGTTCGGGCAGCGGGCTGTCCCACAAGACGGCCGCCTGAGAGACGCAGCAGCCTGGCGCCCAGGCGTTGTGGAGCCTCGGAATCGTGAGTGGAAAAAACAATGCTCTGCCCCTGCCTTCCAAGCTCGCGCATCAGGGCCTCGAAGGCGCTGGCAGCGCCTGCATCCAGCCCTGTCATGGGCTCGTCGAGCAGCAGCACGGCGGGCTTGAAGACCAGGGCGCGGGCAAGGGCGACTCGCTGCGCCTGCCCGCCGGAGAGCTCACGGACGTTGCGACGTAGAAACCCCTCCATCCCCACAAGCTCCAGCGCCTGCTCCATCAAAGCGGGACGATCAGAGCGGGCAACCCCGCGCAACTTGAGTCCGCAGGCCAGATTGTCCTCCACCCGACCGCGAAAAAGGTAGGGATTCTGGTGCACCAGGCAGATCCCGCGCCACAGACGAAGACCGGCCGCGTTGTCTCTTGAGACAAGCTGCCCCTCGAAGCGGATCTCTCCCCGGCAGGGCTGATCGATCAAGGCCAGCAGGGAAAGAAGGGTGCTCTTGCCAGCGCCGTTGGGCCCGCAGAGGGCGAAGATCTCTCCCGCCGCAAGCTCCAGGTGATCGATGGCCAGAGCCGAACGCTCTCCGTGATATTTCTCCAGCTGTCTCAGACTGAAAAGAGGCTGCATCATGGATTACCTTTGCTGCCAGAAGTTAAGGACCAGATTGACCAGCAGGGCCACCAGCATCAGCACCACCCCGAGGGACAGGGCGAAGACGAACTCCCCCTTACTGGTCTCCAGGGCGATGGCCGTGGTCATGGTGCGGGTGCTGCCACGGATGTTGCCGCCGAGCATCATGGCTACCCCCACCTCGGCGATGACCCGCCCGAAACCCGCCACCACCCCGGCCAGCATGACAAAACGCAGCTCGCAGAGCATCAGGCAGAGGCTGCGGCAGCGCCCGGCACCGAGGGTCTGCAGGGTCGGCAGAATACGGGCATCGGCCCCGGCGACGGCCGAAACGCTATAATGAGCGATGATAGGGATGGCCAGCACCAGCTGGCCGAGCACCATGGCCGTCGGGGTAAAGAGCAGCCCCAGCGGACCCAGCGGACCCTGGCGGCTGAGCAACCCATAGAGCAGCAGCCCCACCACCACCGTGGGCAGGGCCATCAAGGTATTGAGCAGAGTCAGGGCGAAGCGCCGCCCCCGGAAACGGGCCAGCGCCAGCAGGCACCCCAGGGGGATACCCATCAGTGCGGCCAGCAGCACCGCGACGAGGGAGACCGAAAGGGACGTCCAGACGGTCTGGACCACATCGGGGTCCAGACTCAGGATCAGCCCCAGGGCCTGAGAGAGAGAGTCGCCGAGGGAAACCATTGGTCCTATTCTCCGGTTACGAAGAAGAGGGCCTTGCCCCCCTTGCGAAAGTTCCGGATGATCTCCCGGGCCTTCTCGGAGACCAGGTAATCGGAAAAGGCAGCGGCCAGATCGGCCTTCACGTGGGGATGGCGCTCGGGGTTGACCGCGATGACGCCGTAGGGATTGAAGAGACGATCATCCCCCTGAACCAGCACCACAAGATCGGTCTTGCCCCCCATGGCGATGAAGGTGCCCCGGTCCGACAATGCGTACCCGCGGCGCTCGGTGGCCATGATGATCACCTCACCCATCCCCCGGCCCGCCTCAAGATACCAGCTGCCCGAGGGTTTGATGCCAGCAGTGCTCCAGAGATTGCGCTCCTTGGTGTGGGTACCCGAATCGTCCCCCCGGGAGACGAAGGTGCCCTGAGCTCCGGCGATCCTTTTCAGAGCCTCGGTCCCATCGGTCAGCCCTGAGATAGCTGCGGGATCCTCCCTGGGGCCCAGGATCACGAAATCGTTGTACATCACGGCCCGGCGATTCACCCCGTAGCCCTCGGCCACGAACCGGTCTTCACGGGATCTAGCATGCACCAGAATCACATCCACATCCCCCGCTTCACCCAGCCGGATGGCCTTTCCGGTGCCCACGGCGATCACATCCACCTTGCAGTCATGGGCTTTTTCGAAGGGAGGGAGCAACTCGGCGAGCAGCCCCGAGTTTTCCGTAGAGGTAGTGGTGGCCAGCCGCAGACGCTCGGCGCCGGCAAGGCCGCCAAACAGCAGGGAGATGGCTAGGACCAACAGCAGGATCCGTACAATTCTCATTTTGCAACATCTCCTTCGGTGAACATCCGTCCTTCAACCATCCGATGTTTTTACCGGTGTAAAAACGCAAAAAAGGGCCCTCCCATGACGGAAAGACCCCTGAACGGCACGCAAAAATCCCTTGCCGCGGGTCTCCTTTCCACACTGGGAGGCACTGCCGTTTCCAGCAGAACCCATAGACCGCGCGCCATGGATTTTCATCGGTAGGCGGGACGGTTCGGAGGCCAGACTAACTAGTTGTACGTAAATATTTTTTACCCTGTCAAGGGTAATGAAGTAATGATTCTGTATACCGAATTTTTATTCAGTATATGCCATCAGGCGCCGCGTTTCGACGAAATCAGCAGCCACAATCTGGTCTTTTTTACCCCTTAGAGCGTAGTACTCCTGCGGGGTGTTGATGTTGCGGAAACTCAAGCCCTCGGGATCGACCCCCGCGAAGAGATCCAGCCCCACTTCCTGAACCCTCACCCGGTCGAAGAAGGCGACGATGCGTCTTCTGCCCTCGTCCAGAACCTGCTCCATCGCCGCGAGGCATTTCCTGCCGTAGAGGGCGTGAAGCGGCTCCACCTGCCCCCCGTTGGAGGGGATTCGAACGTCTTCGCCCTCAAAGCTTTCACAAAGCAGGCGCACCGCTTCGGGGTTCAGCAGGGGCATGTCGCAACCGGCCACGAAAATCCGATCCGTCTTAGCATGACGCAGACCCGAGTGAATGCCCGCGAGCGACCCTTGCGCGTAATAGATGTCAGGCACCTTGCGGCAGGGGATATCCTCGTAGAGCTGGGGACTGTTGGTGACGATGATCACCTCATCGAAGAGCCCCT
Source organism: Desulfuromonadales bacterium (assembly GCA_012974445.1). Taxonomy (GTDB): domain Bacteria; phylum Desulfobacterota; class Desulfuromonadia; order Desulfuromonadales; family JAAXQG01; genus JAAXQG01. The sequence continues at coordinate 1,766 of JAAXQG010000211.1, read as the reverse complement.
CCATGCTGCGGTAGACATGATCGATGAACCGCGCGCCCTTAAGCGGCAGCAGCGACTTGTCGCTGCCCATGCGGCGGCTCTCGCCTCCGGCCAGGATGACGCCTGTGACGGCCGGTATGCGCCGGCCGGCCTCAAAATCGAGTCGATGCTGCCCGCAATAGAGGTTCATCCCGCCTGCGCGCACATAGCCTACCAGAGAGATTCCCGCCTGCAGCGCCAGCTCGATGGCCCGGTCCGTGGGCGAGGTGCGCGAAGCGATGAGGGCGATGCCCATCCGGGCGGCCTTGGCCACCATCTCGGTGGAGATGCGCCCCGAAGTCACCAGCATCTTGCCCGCCAGATCGACCTGCTTGAACATTGCCTCCCCGACGATACGATCCAGAGTGTTGTGGCGGCCGATATCCTCGGCAAAAAGCAACAGTTCTCGTCCGTCACCCAGGGCCGCCGAGTGGATGCCGCCATGGTCCCGGTACTGATCGGTCCTGCGGTTCAGCGCGTCCATCAGATCGAAAACGGCCTGGGGAGAGAAGCGTACATCCTGATCGATCAGGGGGAGGCTCTCCGGCAAATTATAGCTGATACCGGTACCGCAACCCGAGGTCAGGGTGGGTTTGAGCCCCGTCGGGATCTCCCCTTTGAGCCGCACCTGCGCCAGCCCGAACTCGCTGCAAACCCCCAGGCTCTCGATCTGATCCAGCGAGTCGATGAACCCCTGGAGGCGAAAGAACCCGACGGTGAGAAAATTGAGTTTGTGGGGGGATGCCACCAGGGTGGCAAGCTCGCGGCCGTTGACCACCAGGCGCAGGGGGAACTCCTGCACCACCCCTTTTTTCAGGGGGGAGAGACGGGTGCCGTCGAAGCGGAGGAAATTGTTGGATTGTTCAGATTTCATAGTGACTATCCCGTTGGATGCGTGACTCGAAATACTTCAAATTCTTGCCGGGATTTCGCCCCGGCGGACGACCGACTTTTCTTGCTCGTCAAAGAGTATCTGGTGGGCGGTGCCCACCCTACGACTCTCCCTCCCTCAGCGGGGGAGGGAGAGTCGTAGGGGGCCGTTCTCAGGCACCCCCCTCCTGACCTCCCCCCGCTGGGGGGAGGAACAATAATGCCTCAGCAACAGGAAAAGAGAGGTGAGCATGCAGACAGAAGTAGCCGCACAAGCGCAGACAAGTCGCACGGACGAAGGCATCCGACTGCTGCAGGAGTTAAGCAAGGAGCAGCTGATTGAAATTCTGATGGACGACGCCAAGAACTGGCTGGCCCATGATGGGCTCTGGTTCCAGGCCATCGAAAAGACCCATGGCATGGAAGCCGCCATGGATGCCGATCGCGAGGCCTGGCGTCACTTCACCGTCATCGAGGCCAAGCGGATCATGAAGAGGCTGGGCATGGCACCGGGAGGAGGTATCGAGGCACTGATGGAATGCCTCAATCACAGGCTTTACGCCAGGCTCAACCTGCAGGACTGCATCGAGGTCACCCAGAGCCGAGCGATCTTCCGCATGCGGGACTGCCGGGTGCAATCGGCCCGCAAACGAAAGGGGCTGCCCGACTTCCCCTGCAAGTCCATCGGCATCGTGGAATATACCGAGTTCGCCAAAACCATCGATCCGCGCATCGAAACGAAATGTGTGGCCTGTCCTCCCGATGCCCACCCGGAGGAGTTCTACTGCGCCTGGGAGTTCAGTATTCCCGAGGGTTAAGTGGGGAGAGTGAGACTGAAACAGAAAAACGCCCGAAGAGAAAATCTTCGGGCCCTTTTC
>JAAXQG010000197.1 GCA_012974445.1 Desulfuromonadales bacterium | reverse complement strand
CTCGCCCAGTGCCTCGGCGATCTCTGCCCCGTGCGCCTCTATGGCGTACAGCCGCAAAAGGTCGAACGGGGCATCGGGCTCAGTGCTCGCGTTGAACAGGCCCTGGATCGTTTGATAGAAGAAATTCAGTCGGATCTGGTGGGGTAGGGTGGGCACTGCCCACCGGAATTGGAAGTGAGGCAGGCGTAGATACTGTTATCGGTTGCAAGTCGAATGAAGGCCAGGGTCGAATGCTCTCCCAGACTTTAGAACGCCATACGCTACATGGATGAGCTTACGCATCATGGCACCAAGAATGAGCATTGGAGGCTTGCCGGCGGCATCTAGTCGCTCCTTGAATGCGCGCCCCCAGGCTGTTCTGGTAGTTGCAACCATGGCAGGCATATACAAAGCCTTTCGCAAGAAAGTATGCCCCACCTTTGAGAGTCTTGGCTTGCCTCTAACGCTGCTGCCGGATTCGTGCTGGCGCGGATCCAGACCGGCGAAAGCCGCCGCTTGCTTTGCCTTTGTGAAGCGAAGCGGGCCCCCGTAGTAAGCGAGCAGGATCGGGATGGTTTTGTCTCCCAAGCCAGGAATACTTGCGAGTAAAGAACCTTGATTTTTGAGTTCTGGGTCGTCGTCTATTCTCTTACGAATTTTGGCGTCAATTTCGGTAATAGCCTGCTCAAGGTAATCAAGATGCGCTTCGATGTCAGCCTGAACCGTTGTGCGGGATACAGCTAAACGGTTGCACTCTTGGGTCCGCATTTTTATTAGCGCTTCACGTCTTGCAACCAATGCTCGCAATTCCTTGATCGCTGGTGAAGGTTCCTGCCAAGGCTCAGGGTGATGGGTTGAGCAGAATTCTGCAATAAGCCTGGCGTCGACCTTATCGGTCTTAGTGCGGACCAGCCTGGCTGTACCGTAGGCTTTAATCTGTGCAGGGTTGACAACGCTGACGAGATACCCGGCCTCAGAAAGGTATTCAGCTGCGACTTCCCAATAAATGCCGGTGGCTTCCATGCAGACATGAAGCTCGGGGGAAGCATCATATTTTTCCAGCCATTTCAGGAGCGTAGACAAGCCTTCGGTAGAATTTTGAACAATTTTGCTTCGAAACTTACCGGTTGGAAGAAGCAGGGCTACATCTAACTTTGCTTTTGCGACATCGATTCCGAGTGTTTGCCTCATTTTGATACCTCGCGCAATCTACCTTGTAAATGCGGGCTTCCGACTAGGTCGGGCCAAAGATACTGTTCGATTTCTCGCAAGAAAAAATGGGAAGTCCGGTGCATGATCTACGGAACGAGTTTCACTCCCAAGGGTGGACACGGCATCCGGACTTCCTTCTTGTATTTTAGCTATATAAATTAAGTACAGTAGGTGCAGTTTCATAATACAAGGGTGGATTAAGCGAAGCGAATCCACCGGATTTCAGTGCCCTGGTGGATTCGTCGCTTGTGCTCCTTAATCCACCTTGCGATATTTCCGTGACAACCCCAGCCAGTTTCTTCCCTGATTCAATTTCAAGCCAATCATTTCCCCTGCTTTCTTGAGCGCTTGAGGCTGCTCAGCACCCATCCTGAAATCAGTCCCGCTGCGAAGACCAGAAACAGCAGCAGAAACCGGGACATCTCGAAGCTCCAGAGCAGGAAGCTGATCTGCACCTGGGCGATGTTCTGCAGCACAAACAGGATGAAGAGTCCTGCAAGGGTGAGAATTGTTACGAATTTGAAGTTCATATTAATCACCTTTATCGCTCAAAACGGGAAGAAAAAGGGGATGGCAAAACTCGCCACCGCCCAGACCATGAAGTTGAGCGGTGTGCCCACCCGGGTGTAATCGAAGAAGTGGTACCCTCCCGGCCCCATGACCAGGGCGTTGGACTGGTGGCTGATGGGGGTCATGTAGCAGGACGAGGCCGCGATGGCCACAGCCATGAAGAAGGGTTTGGGGCTCACCGCCAGCTCCACCGCAGTGTTGAAGGCGATGGGGGCAACCAGTACGGCGGCCGCGGCGTGGCTCATCACCTCGGTCAGTGCGAAGGTGATGAAAAATACGGCGGCAAGTACCACCCAGGGGCCCAGGGGCCCTACCCCCCGGATAAGCCCATCGGCGATAAAAAGGGCGGCGCCGCTCTTTTCCATGGCGTGGCCCAGAGGCAGCGTTCCGGCGATCAGCACGATGATGGGCCAGTCGATGCTTGCATAGGCCTCGCGCACGCTCAGGCAGCGTACCAGCACCAGGGCCAGGGCGCCCAGAGTCGCCGAGAGCATGATGGGGACGATCCCCGTGGCAGCAAGCACAACGACGGCAGCCAGAATGCCCAGAGCCAGCGGTGCCCGCCTGGGTCTGTAGGTGGCCTGATTGACCCCTCCCATGAGCAGGAAAGAATGCTCCTTGCCCAGATGGATCACCTTCTCTTCGGGCCCTTGCAGCAGCAGCACATCTCCGAAGCGCAGCACCACATGATCGACCCGCCGAACCACGGGGGCTCCCTGCCTCCAGATCCCCAGCACCCGCAGCCCGTAGGAATCAGCAAAGCGCACCTCCCGCAGGGTCTTGCCCACCATGTTGCTGTTGGGGGAGAGTGAGGCTTCCACCACCACCACATCCTGTTTATGGGTGGCAGAGGGCAGGGGGTTGTCCCGTTCGGGGATGACTTCAAGTCCTTTTTTCCCCCGGACTTTCAGGATGTTCTGAGGGTCCCCTTCTAGAAAGAGGATGTCCCCCTCCCGGATTTTACGGTTGGTCCGGGGAAAGGGGTATTTCATCTTTCCCCTCATGATGGCCCGGACCTTGAGGGCAAAGTCCAGATCGAGGCGGGTCTGCCGAATGGTCTGGTTCGCCAGGGGGGAACCTTTGATGATTTCGGCCTCGGTGATGTATTCCTTGACCTGGTAGGCCTCGGTGAGGGAGCCCGACTTGCGCCGGGGCAGCAGATGCCTGCCCACAAGGCTCATGTAGGCGACGCCGCAGGCCAGAATGATGACACCCACGGGGGTGAATTCGAAGATGGCGAAGCTCTCCCCCGTGTACTGCTCCATCAGGTTATTCATCAGAATGTTGGGGGGGGTGCCGATCATGGTGCAGACGCCCCCCATCAGCGACCCGAAGGCCAGGGGCATGAGCAGACGTGAAGGCGGGATCTTTGCTCGCTGAGCCATGCTGATGACCACGGGCATCATCACCGCCGTGGCTCCGATGTTGTTGATGAAGGCCGAGAAGAGGGCCACCGTGAGCATGACGGCGGCGATGAGCTTGGGCTCGCTGTTGCCGGTGAAGGCCAGCAGGTGCTCCCCGACCCGTCCCACGGCGCCGGTGTTGGCGATCCCCGCGCTGATGACGAACATGGCGGCGACGGTGATGACGGCGGGATTGCTGAAACCGGAGAAAGCTTCTTCGACGCTGATAAGACCCAGCAGGGGAAGGCTGAGCAGGATCATCAGGCTGACCAGATCCATGCGGATCAGCTCGGTTGCGAAGAGGATCACAGCCAGAAAGAGAATGATGAGAACGAGTGCGATCTCCATAGGTCCCCGCGGCAAGAGAGGGTGCGAACTCCTGCAAGTGTAGCAGGTCAATCCGCGAGCAGCAGGCAGCTGTGGAAACGCTTTTTTATGGGCTCAGCTGAATTCTTCGATCAGATCCAGAAAGACCTTTCCGTATCGTTCGAGTTTGCGCTGACCTACGCCAGCGATCTTCAGCAGTTCTTCCTCGTTCGAGGGGCACTGGGCGGACATCTGGGCCAGGGTCGCATCGCCGAAAATCACGTAGGGTGGCACGTTCGCCTCGTCGGCCAACTCCTTGCGGAGTTTGCGCAGCGCATCGAAAATATTCTGGTCGTAGTCCATCTCGGTAAAGCGGCGCTTGGCCACCCTGGCAGGGGCCTTAGCTTTGGGGCGGGGCCGAGGCAGGCTCAGGGTCGTCTCCCCCTTGAGCAGAGGGCGACTGGATTCGGTAAGTTTCAGGACGCTGTAGTTGGCCACGTCCTGCTGCAGGTAGCCCAGGTGAACGAGCTGACGTCCCAGGGTGCCCCAGTGTTCCTGCCCCTTGGCGGCGCCTATGCCGTAGGTACTCAGACTGTTGTGCCCCAGGCTCTGGATGCGCTCGTTTTTCGAGCCCCGAAGCACATCGATGACATGCCCCATGCCGAAACGCTGCCCCACCCGAAAGACGCAGGACAGAAGCATGCGCGCATCTTCGGTGGCGTCGAACCGCTCCGGAGGGTTCAGGCAGATGTCGCAGTTGCCGCAGTCCTGATCTAGCTGCTCCCCGAAATAGCCAAGCAGCGCTCTGCGCCTGCAGGTCAGCGGCTCGGCGTAGGAGACCATGGCAGCAAGTTTGTGGTTCTCGATGCGCTTCTGCTCGACATTGCTCCCCTTTTCGATGAGCCCTCTGGCCACGGCGATGTCGCCGTAACCGAAGAGCAGCAGAGCCTCGGCGGGAAGGCCGTCGCGTCCGGATCGACCCGTCTCCTGGTAGTAGCTCTCGATGTTTTTGGGCAGATCGTAATGCACTACGAAGCGCACATTGGGTTTGTCGATCCCCATGCCGAAGGCCACGGTGGCCACTACCACCTGCAGGTCATCCCGCAGGAAGGCTTCCTGCACCCGCTCTCGCTCCTTATCGGGAAGTCCCGCGTGGTAGGGGCGGGCTGCGATGCCCGCGTCCAGCAGTTTTGCGGCCACCTCTTCGGTGCGCTTGCGCGACAGGGCGTAGACGATGCCGGAGTTGTCCCCTTGCGTTTTCAAAAAGGCCGAAAGCTGATCAAAGGGCTTGTGCTTGTCTACCACCGTATAGCGGATGTTGGGGCGGTCGAATCCGGCGAAAAAACGATGCGCCCCATTCAGACCGAGGCGGGCGATGATGTCGTCGCGGGTCTGGGGATCGGCCGTGGCGGTCAGCGCGATCATGGGCACATGGGGGAAATGCTGGCGCAGGCGCCCGAGCTGGACATATTCGGGACGGAAATCGTGCCCCCACTGGGAAACGCAGTGAGCCTCGTCGATGGCGAACAGGGCGATGTCCATGGAGCGCAGCCGGTCCAGAAAGTCCTCGCTGGCCAGGCGCTCCGGAGAAACATAGAGCAGATCCAGCTCCCCCGCGTGCAGTCGGGCCAGGGTCTTGCGGGCCTCGACAGCGCCAAGGCTCGAGTTGTAGTAGGCTGCCGCCACGCCGTTTTGCGTGAGGGCATCCACCTGGTCTTTCATCAGGGAGATCAGCGGCGAGACCACGATGGCCACCCCGTCGCGGTGCAGCGCCGGAATCTGGAAACAGAGGGATTTGCCCCCGCCGGTGGGCATCAGCACGAAGCTGTCCTGTCCGGCGATCAGGGTCTCGACGATTTGCTGCTGATGGGGGCGAAACTCCTCGTAACCGAAGATTCGCGAGAGGCTTTCGTGGATGGTGCAGCGTCGGGCATTCATGGTCGATCCTTCTTGCGCTGCCTGTTACGGCAGCTGCAGGGGGGGCTCGGCAAGGGCGGCGAGCTGTTCTCTAATCTGGAGAATCTGTTCGTCCCAGTAACGGGGTGTTGCGTACCAGGGGAAGTGGTGAGGAAAGGTGGGATCGTTCCAGCGCCGCCCCAGCCAGGCGCAGTGGTGCAGCATGCGCAGGGACCGCAGCGCCTCGATGAGTCTCAACTCTCTGGGGTGGAAATCGAAAAACTCCCGATAACCCTCCACAATTTCCATCAGCTGAGACGTCTGCCTGAAGCGGTCTCCCGAGAGCATCATCCAGAGATCCTGCACCGCCGGAGCCATGCGGGCATCGTCAAGATCCACCAGATGGGGGTTGTTGTTGCGCCACAGGATGTTGCCGGGGTGGCAGTCGCCATGGGTGCGGATGTAGCGGATCTCACCGGCGGCGGCGAAAGTTTCCTCCACCGCCTGAACCAGCTCCTGGGCGAGCTGGCCGTAGTTGCTGCGGTATTCGGGGGGGAGGATCTCCTGCAGGATGAAATCCACGCTCTGGTGCCCGAAGGTCTCGATATCCAGCCTCGGGCGGTGAGCAAAGGGACGCACCTCCCCTGCGGCGTGTATCCGCCCCAGCAGCCGACCCATGATCAGCAGGTTGTCCAGATTGTCGAATTCCGGGGCATGCCCCCCCTGACGGGGGTAGAGGGCGAAGTGATATCCCTTGAACTCGTAGAGACTCTCGCCCGACTCATCTTTGAGGGGGGCCACCACCGGCAATTCCTGCTCCGTCAGTTCGAAGCAGAAGTCATGCTCCTCCCGGATCTGCTCCAGGCTCCAGCGCTGCGGACGGTAAAACTTGGCAATGATCGGTACATCCTCTTCGATGCCGACCTGGTAGACGCGGTTTTCATAGCTGTTCAGGGTGAGGTTGCGGCAGTCGCAGCGGTAACCGCGACTCTCCACCGCGTCCATTACCAGATCGAGACTGAGATTTTCAAAAGGGTGCAGGGTTTCGCTCATGGGTATCGGGGCTCGGGGGCTGGAGGTTTGTAATAAAAAGAGGGCACAGCTTAACATGCTTGGCCCCCAGGGAGCCAAGGCGAAGTTGGCAACTAGCCCTCATACCCGGCGGTGGTGAAATCTCAGTGGCCCCGCCCCAGCATTTCGGAGGCTTCCATGACCACCATGAAGGCGTCGGGATCGCTGTTGTGGACGATATCACGCAGCACATTGATACTGCGTGCTTCAACGACCACGAAAATCATGGTTTTGTCCTGACCCTTCTTCAGTCCGGTGCCTCTGAGAATGGTGCCCTGTTCGCCCAGCTGCTCGATGATCGCCTGGCTCAGAGGCTCAACCTGGTCCGAGACGATGTGGACGATCTTCTCCGAAGGGGCTCCGGTCAGGATCGTGTCGATGCACCTGGAGGTGACGTAGATGCTGATCAGGCTCCAGAGGGAGCGTTCGATGTCGTTGAACACGAAGGCGGATGAGAAGATGATTGCAAGGTCGAGAAAGAGAATCACCTGCCCCGGTTTGATACGGGTTCTGGAGGAGACGATGCGGGCGATGATGGTCGATCCGCCCGCCGAGGCGTTACCCTTGAGAATCAGCCCCACGCCGATGCCTACAGCGATGCCTCCGTAGAGCGTGGCCAGCATGGTGTCATTGCTCAGGGCGCTGAGCTGAAGGATCTCGGTGAAAAAATCAACCAGCACCGAGCAAAGCACAATGCAGATCAGGGTGCGCAGGGCAAAGGTCTTACCCAGGTACTTGATCCCCGCAAGCAGCAGCGGGGCGTTGATGGCCACCATCAGGGTGCCCGTGGGCAGATTAAGCAGGTGGTTCAGGAGAATGGCTATACCGGGGGTGCCGCCCGTGGCGATCCTGTTCGGCACCAGGAAGAGGACAATCCCCAACGCCAGGCAGACGGAGCCCAGAAGGATAAACAATGCGTTTTTGAGTTCGGATTGAAGATGGATATTTTTCATGATTATTGCCCAGGGTGCCTACGCGTATTTGGGGGATGAATAGATCCAGTTGTGGGTCTGCAGGATGCCTCAAGGCGCCATGGATTCCTGGATTCCATTTCACGTTATCTGTTGAAAAGCAAAAGCGACGCCGACCATAGCATTAAAACGCAATCGGGGTCCAAGACGTTGAGAGGGCAGAGCGCGCTAGATGGCGCCGGACATCCTCAGGTGCATTCTCGGTTCATTCCTGATCTCAGGTGACTTCGATGTAGGTCTCCACCTCGGCGAGCACCCTGTCGCTGATCCAGTGGTGAAATTTCACCTTGAAGGGATAGATCCCCGGTGTTGTCGGGCGCACCAGCATGGCCCAACGCTGGGCTGTACTCAGCCGGAAGGATTCGCCCTGGACAATGTCGAAGGGGCGGGAGACGAAGTTCTTGGGCGCGCGTCCCAGCGCGCGCCCGTCCACCTCGATCACCTCCATATCCAATCCGTCGAGACTGTACTCCTGATGGGTGTATCCGGCGTTTAACAGCCGGATGAGCAGGGTCTGTCCGACTTTGACACTGGCCGCTACCTGGTGAATTGGCTGCCCGTCGGCGATTTTGCCGCTGATCAGGAAGAAATCCGGCTCGAAGCGGTGAAGTTCCGGGTTGTTGGCGCCTGTAGGCTCGAAGGCGTTGATATCCGAGCTGTTATAGAGGGGGCAGGATACCCCGGCCATGTGATTGATGAGTGCGTGCCAGCGGCTGTCGATCTCATCGGGAAGCCAGATGGCTTCGACATCGTAGGGAACCAGGCTGTTCTCACGCTGCACCCACCCAGGCCCTCCGTCGGCAAAGGGGGCCCCTTCCACGTCGGGGTCGACGATGAGCATGCCGTACATCCCCATCTCGAAGTGCAGCACGGTGTTCTTGTGGCAGTGGTAAAGGTAGGTCCCGGACTGATGAACCAGGAACTGGTACTTGTAGCTTCCCGAGATCTCGAAGGCCGTGTGCCCCACGCCATCGTTGAAGTTGGTTGGCTCGATGCCGTGATGATGGATGGTGTGGGTGTTCTTTTTCATATGGGCGACGGAGTGGACGATCTGCCCTTCCCGGAGGCGCATGGTCGCGCTGGGAAATTGCGGTTTCTGCCCCGGAACCTTGAATCCGAAAAGCCGTATTTTGCGTCCGTCGGGGGCTGTGAGGAGGTCCTCTTCATAGAATTCGCGCTCCACTACGATATCGGGCTTGACCTCATCGGGGGTGTCCGGGTTGGCATTGGGGACCCTGCAGGCGAAGCGCTCGAACATGTCCAGCATGGTCACTGGCTTGCCATCGGTGCCGATGAATAATTCATGAGATTTCATCAGATCATCTCGCTGGATGACAGGAAGTTTTTTGTGATCGTTTTTTTCAGCCATGGCGCGCCTCTCCTATCCTTTCTTGAAGATGGACGAATCCATTCCCCTGAAAGGTGGAAACTCTTCGTGTGAAGCCTCCGGCCCTCCGACCTGCGGACTCGTGAGATCCCAGTCCGTTACGGACCCTTGCGGGTAGTTGCCTCCCGCTGCTGTCTGGGACATCTCGGTATGGCAGTGCATGGTGAAGGGCATGGGGAATTCCCGGATGTTACTCGGCGGCCAGGGGTAGGCGTCGGGCGGCTGGATGAAGGGGTGCAGGACGTCCTTGGTGTCCATGGGTTTTAATGTCCAGGTGTCGAGCAAGAAGGGGTTATCCGACACTTTGGAGTTGTGCGAAATCGCGAAGACGTGAGTGCCGTGAATATGGGGCGAATGGGTTGCCATTCCGGCGTTGAGGCAGCGGATGAGCGCCGGCTGTCCTACATTGCCATGGGGGGTGATGGCGGGATCATGGGAGGAGAAGAAGCCGCTCTTGCCCGTGAGGGTGAAGTAGGTCGGCAGATAGCCGTCGACAAATTTCTTGGCGGGCAGCACCGCTCCGGCGGGTAGTTTTTCCACCAGATGGTTCTTGCTCGGATCCACGGTGTTGAACAGCCAGACCCAGGAGCGGGTTCGGTCCCAGGGGTCGCCCGGGAATATCTCCGGCGTTGTCCCTTTATCGCCCAGTGCGTCGAAGAGCCGTTCCACAGCAGTGGTGGGGTCCGAGTAGGGGGTGATGCCTGTCTTAGGCAGTACAACCAGCGAACCGTGCAGCCCCATGACCCGGTTGACCGGTGCGTTGAGAGGATCGAGATAGAGATAGGTCCCGGCTTTTGGGGCCATCAGGTTCAGGGTAAGCGTCGCCCCCGGTTCCATGGGAGGGCTCTCGATGACGCCGGGGATGGCGAAGGCGTGGGGAGCGTCCATGGCGTTGCTGATCTTGATGACAAGGGGATCCCCCTCTTCGGCGAAGAGGACCGGTCCCGGAATGCGTGGCCCAAGTGCCATGGAACCGAAGGCCCACATGTAGACCTTTCGCTTGTCGACCATCTCGGCCATGACCTCCTGCATGACCAGTTCAACGACTCCGTCTTGCGCCGGAACCGCCGTCTCCTCACCCCAGAGCCGGGGGGGGAAGACAAGGGACGGTCCCAAGGCCACGGCGGCGAAGCCGTAGCTGCCATATTTTAAAAATTCTCTTCGTTTCATCCTTTAGCCCCCTCACGCCTCTTTCTGTAGCGAAGCCCAGCACCTTGAGAACATCTCGTGATGAATAAATCTTATCACTCGATAGAGAGCAGGAGGCCGGAAGGGAGCGTTGGCGCAAGTGGATTTTCGTTGAGCAGGGCTAGCCCGGGCAGATCACCCGGATGTGACCCGACTCCATGTCATAGACCCAGCCGTGGAGTTTGAGACGACCTTCGGCGATGGCTTCCCGGACGAAGGGGTACTCGCGAAGGTGTTCGATCTGCAGGCGGACATTTTCTTCCACCATCATCTGTAGGCGCTCTTCCCGACTGGGTGAAAGCGCCTGTGTAAGAATCAGCTCGTCCACCCGGGTGCGGGCCCTGGCGGCATTGATCAGCCAGACCGGTATGTATTTGTCGTCGCTGCCCATGTTGTCCAGCGCCTCGATGCCGCCGCAGCCGTAATGGCCGCAGATGACGATATCGGGGATGTGCAGATGGTTGAGGGAGAATTCCAGTACCGCCGAGAGGTTCCAGTCGTTGGTGGCCACGATGTTGGCCACGTTGCGGTGGGTGAAAATCTCGCCGGGCTGAGTCCCGGTGATGGTGTTCACGGCCACCCGGGAGTCGGAGCATCCGATCCAGAGCACCGTGGGACGCTGTTTTTTCGCCAGATCGGCAAAGAAGGCTTTCTGGGTTTCGAAGGTCTCGCGCACGAAACGCTCGTTGCCTTCCAGTAAAGTGGTGATCATCAGAAACTCCGAGTCGTTCTAAAGAGGTGAGGGTTGCGGTTTGAGGGGGGCGAACCGGTAGAAACGCAGGTTGCCCGCTTCGATATTGTGGCCGAGCTGCGCGCTGAGGGGCTCGGCCAGGAGTTCGGGGTCTATGCCGGAGTCGCGTGGATCAACTTCCCGGTACGGGGTGCCCGGCCTGTGCAGGGCACCTTCGAGGTGCTTCTCCAGAGAAGACTTTCCCCCTTGGGGCAGGTATATGGCGCCACTGGCGATATCCACGGCAAAGGCGACCACTCCGGGAATGACGCCGAAGATCAGCCCTGCGGCATCGAGCAGAACGACCGTTGCGTCCAGCTTCCCCCCGGTCTGCCCCCGGCGTTCGGGGTAGATGAGAAAGCCGCAGGCGCTCAGGCTGAGCAGAGCCAGCAGAAGAATCAGGGTGACGAATTTCCGGAAACAGATCATGGCTGCCCTCCTGGGTCGTAGATAATCATTTGCGTTCATTATGCTCCTGGCTGCCCGTTGTGCAACCCTCGACTGCTACCCAGGCAGGCACGGGGCATCCCAGGCATCGGCCAGAGCGCGGAAGAGTTCCAGCTCCTGAGGCAGAACGACTCCGTCATGGCTGAGGGTCTCGAGGCCGGCGGCCAGCAGCTTTTTCTTGATCAGGGCACTGCACTGATCGAGGATCGCGAGGGCTGCCTCCAGCGCCTCGGGGCGGCACTTAAGTCCGGGGGATGAAGTCGATATCCGTTTTTGGCGCCAGCAGGATACGCCGCCCGCCGAGCAGCAGTGCAACCTGCGACCCTCCCTTTTTCAGCTCCAGGATCTTGAAGACCGAACCGCCCAGAATCAGCAGCAGGGTACCGGCCGAGACCTTGAGAAAAAGGACCCCGTTCCAGAAGGGAAGAGAGGCGCCGCCTCGCAGCGGCTGCTCCCACTGCATAGGCAGCCTCACCAGGGCATAGCCGCCCAGCACGATGAGGGCGACCGCCAGGGCGAAAAGGACGAAAAAAATGCGGGTCTGATGGCGGGCTCGGCGCTGGCGGGCGAAAAAATCACGCATGGGAGGTCGGTCCCGGCTTCAGGAGAAGGAGACCTTGTTTTCCGTGGCAGTGAGTTCTTCAGAGAGTTGGGCGATGGTGGCATCGGCCTTGAGATCCGGGTAGGCCTCCACCACCGCGAAGAGGCGCCCCAGAGCACTTTCAGCACTCCTAAGTCCCAGCATGGCCGTTGCATCCCCCCCAGGCCCAGCAGGGCAAAAAAAACGATACTCGCTGTACTCATGGGACCCTCCCTGAAGAAAAGAAGAAATCAAAATAGGACAACTTTACCGCGAGGGGCGTAAAGGGCAAGAAGTCCGGTCAGTACATCCTCGACTGGAAATAGCTCAGGGCCTGCGGAAGGTCGTGGGCATTCTGGATCGCCCCGATGCAGGCCACGCGCGTGCAGCCTGCTGAATCAATCTCGGCAAGGCGCTCCACCCGGATGCCCCCCAGGGCGAAGAGGGGAAGGGGGGAGACGGCGCAGGCTGCCTCAAGGGCGACCAGGCCGACGGGGTCGCCCATGGGGAGTTTGGAGGCGGTGGCGTAGACGGGGCCGAAGGTGACGAAGTCGGCGCCTTCATCGGTAGCCCGCCGGATTTCGTCAGAGCTGTGGGTGGAGACACCGATGAGCTTTTCAGGGCCGAGCAGCCTCCGGGCGACGGTCGTGGGAAGGCTGTGCCCGCCCAGATGGACTCCGCAGGCGTCCACGGCCAGCGCGACATCGATGCGATCGTTGATCAGCAGTCGGGCACCGTAGCGCCGGGTGAGGCTTCGCAGCTCCTGCGCCAGCGGCAGCAGGGCCGCTGCGGGAAGATCCTTCTCACGCAGCTGGATGGCGCGCACTCCCGAGTCCAGTGCGGCCTCCAGGGTGGGGAGCAGCTCGCGCCCCGCAGGCAGGCTGAGCCGGTCGGTGATCAGGTATAAGTGGAAGTTGACGCTGCGCGTATCACCCCCACCCCGACCCTCCCCCGTCAAGGGGGAGGGGGAGAGGCGTGCATTGTCATGCTGTGAATGGTTCATGCCGAGAGTTTCAGGGCTGGCTGCCCGTTTGAAGGAAGGCCTCGTCCCAGTCTTTCCAGACAGGGTCGTATCCTCGCGCGGCGAGCATTTCGGCCATTTCGGCGGGGCTGCGATCGTCGTCGATGGCAAACTGCTCCACGGCGTCGTCCTCGTCGCTGTAACCGCCGGGAGCGGTGCAGGAACCGGCGCTCATCTGGGTGATGCCCAGGGGGAGCAGGTTGTCCCGAAGCGCCGCGCTCTCGCGGGTGGACATGATCAGCCCCGCGTCGGGCATCAGCAGGCGCATGGCGCAGATGATCTGGACCAGCTCCGGGTCTGTGACGGGGTGCGGCGGGGGAAAGGCGCCTGCTGCAGGGCGCATGCGGGGAAAGCTGATGCTGATCAGCGAGCGCCAGAAGTGTTTGGAGAGATAGAGGGCGTGCAACCCGGTGAAGAAGGCCTCGGTGCGGAAGTCGCCGAGGCCCTGCAGGAAGCCGATGCCGATGCGGCGCAGGCCGGCCTCGCCGCCGCGTTCGGGTGTGATCAGGCGGTAGTCGTAGTCGCGCTTTTTACCGAAGGGGTGGAGCTGCTCGTACAGGGTGCGGTCGTAGGTTTCTTGATAGATGGTCAAGCCGTCGATCCCCGCCTCCACCATCTTTGTGTAGCCATCGACCCCCATGGGCCAGACCTCGATGGAGATGGAGCTGAACAGGGGGCGGATGCGCCGGGCCGCGGCGGCCAGATATTCTTCATCCACTTTGGCCGGAGCCTCACCGGTGACCAGCAGGATGTGGCGGAAGCCCTGTTCGTGCAGCACCCGTGCGTCGCGCTCGATCTCGTCGAGGGTCAGGGTGCGTCGCGGCACCTTATTGGTGGCGTTGAAGCCGCAGTAGAGGCAGCCGTTGCTGCACTCGTTGGAGAGGTAGATGGGCGCGTAGAGCAGGATGGTCTTGCCGAAGCGCTGCTGGGTGATGCGGTGAGAGCGCTGGGCCATGGGTTCGATGAAGGCTGCTGCCGCCGGGGAGAGCAGGGCCATCAGATCCTCGGGGCGCACGCGCTCGGCAGCCAGAGCCCTCTCCACGTCCGCCTGGCCCATGGCCTCGATGCGGGCTCCAACTTCGGCGGGGTCGTACTGGTTGATCTGCTCAAGAAAACTCATATTCAGGCTCCCAGAAATCCGGTCAGGGGGCTGGAGGCTTCGGCCTTGTCACGCTTCTCTCCGAGGCCCGCCAGGTAGGCTTCACGCCCGGCTTCGACCCCTTTGCGAAAGGCGGCGCCCATGGCTCCGGGGTTGGGGCTCACGGCCAGGGCGGTGTTGACCAGAACGGCGTCGGCGCCCATTTCCATGGCTTCTGCGGCGTGAGAGGGGGCGCCCAGCCCCGCATCCACCACCACGGGCACGATGGCCTGCTCGATGATAATGGCGATGCTGTCGCGGGTGCGGATCCCCTTGTTGCTGCCGATGGGAGCGCCCAGCGGCATCACCGTGGCGGTACCCACCTCCTGTAGGCGCTTGGCCAGCACGGGGTCGGCTCCGATGTAGGGCAGCACGATGAAGCCTTCTTTTACCAGGATCTCGGCGGCCTTGAGGGTCTCGATGGGGTCGGGCAGCAGGTAGTAGGGGTCGGGGGTGACCTCCAGCTTGATCCAGGGCTCGCAGCCTGCGGCCCGGGCGAGCCGCGCCAGTCGAACCGCCTCTTCGGCGTCCCGGGCGCCGCTGGTGTTGGGCAGCAGCAGGTATTTTGCCGGATCGATGCAGGCCAGCAGGCTGTCTTCGGGGTTGTCGACATTGACGCGGCGCAGGGCCACGGTAACGATCTGGCTGCCCGAGAGCTCCATGGCCTCGACCATTTTGGCGTTGGAGGCGAATTTACCCGTACCCACCATGAGGCGGGAATTGAAGCTGCGACCGGCGATGATCAGTTGATCGTTCATGGAGAATATCCTTTAGGAATCAGGGGCGTTTCATTCGGGGGATTTGTGGTGGGCAGCTCAGCCGCCGCCGACGAACTGGACGATCTCCAGGCTGTCCCCGGCGTTGAGGCTCCGGGTGGCGAAGCTGTCGCGGGGGACGATCTCAAGATTGAGCTCTACCGCAACGCTTTCGCAACAAAGTTCGAGTTCTGCCAGCAGAGACTGGACGCTGCTATTTTGCGACAGGGTACGAGGGGTTCCGTTCACGGTAATCTCAAGAGCCATAATCTGTCCTTTATATCAGTAGTGTCCGGTTAGGTTTTTGTGATTAATAAGCTGGCTACCCACCCCGTCGTTCCCGCGCAGGCGGGGACCCAGAAGGTTTTAAAGTCTCTGGATCCCCGCCTGCGCGGGGATGACGAAATTGGACGCGGGGATGTCAAAATTTTTTGAGGATTACGGTGTCGCAACTTTCTGCCCGGACACCGCTGCCCTCTTTCCTGAAAATTCTGTCCTGTAGCACAGGGGGCTAGCTAACCGACTTCTTCACCCAGCAACAGCCGAAGTACCGCGTTGGCCTGGTGATGCGCGGCGATGCCCACCCTGGGAGCCATGAGCCCTTCGCCGGGGCGGGCGGCGGTTTCGCCGTCGCCGACGAGATAGAAGTTGCGCCCCACCCGCCGTGTAAGCAGGCTGTTGGACGGCGCAAAGCCAGCCAGCCCCGATCCGGCTACCAGAGGTTTTCCGGGCACCCTGCTCAGGAAGCTCGAAGCCAGCATGGCCTTCTGGTCGGCGGCGTCGAAGGCCTCGACCATGACGTTCACGGTGGCGAACAGGGCAGGGATATTCTCGGCGTTCAGGCGAAGATCCAGCGCCTCAACGCGAACAAAGGGATTGATGCGGGAGAGGTTCTCCTTGAGCGCCTGAACCTTGGGCAGACCGATCTGGTCGACGAAGAACTGCTGGCGGTTTAGGTTGGAGGGTTCCACCACATCGAAGTCTGCGATGATCAGCTGCCCCACGCCGATGCGCGCAAGCGCCACCGCCACGGCCGAACCCAGCCCTCCGCAGCCGGCGATGCCGACGCAAGCGCCCTTTATTTTCTCGTGAACGCCGGGAGTGTGACGGGCGGCCATCAGGCTCTCAAGTTCCTGCCGGGACGGAATCTCCCCCCGGCGGATCAGGCTGACCCGGTCTCCCTCCACAAGCAGGCGGTCCTCCTTGAGGGGGAAGCCGTTGAGGATCAGGATGTCGGCGTCGGGCTTGACCCGGTCGCGCAGGGCGAAGAGGGTTTCAAGGGGGAGGGCGCCGATGGGCTTTTCGTTGAGCAGAATATTCATCAAAAAAATCCCAAAATCAAAAAAGAGGACACCTTTAAGTAGAAGGGTCCTCTTTTTTTCGAGTCTATGGAAAATCTCGAAAAAAGCTGGAGCCGCTTCCCTACGCCGGTATGATCCGGATCAGGTTCGAAGGGTCATCCTGAAAAAACAGGATTCTCAGTTCATCACTCCCCTAGGACGTCCATCTTGATAGCCTGAATGTATAAAAAATCAGATAAAACTATCAGCGCCGCCGCCGCCGAGTCAACCGTTTTCCCGGCTTTTTGCGTTGTGTGCCCCGGGGCTTTTGGCTACCATGCCGATCTGACATATTTTTGACAGAAGGAGTGGCCTCGGCTGATGAATATTTCAACCCGTTATTGCGAACTGATCAGGGATGTAGAGGCGCTACGTCTCGAGCTTGAGGCTATGGATTCGCCGGTTTCCGGTCGCTCTCTCAGGCTTATGGAGAAGGCCCTTGAGCGCTTCGAGCCCGAATTCGGCATCGGTGAAATCCCCCAAGAGAAGCTGGAGGCCAAGCTGAGCCCGGGGTTGCTGGCTGCCCATCTGGATCTGGATCGGGCACGCCTGGAGCTGGAGCAGGCCGATTTCGCCACGGAGGCGCAGCAGGTCTGGGAGCTGGAGCAGCGAATCTATCGCCTGCTCAACGATCTCTGATTCGGGGCTGGTGCGGATTTTGCTGTCTTTCTTTTCCCGCAAGGCGCACTGAGCGCCCGTTGCGAAAGGGAATTTTATTCGATGCACAAGAAATTGAAGCAAATTTTTTATGAGGTCCGCGAACCTGTGCTGGGCTGGGACGATATCGGCGGCTTCCCCGAGATCAAGGAAACCCTCAGGGAGATGGTCTGTCTGCCTCTGGAAAAACCGGAGCTGATCCGTGAACATAACCTGGAGCTGCCCGCCGGGGTCATGCTCTGGGGCCCCCTGGGGGTCGGCATCACCATGCTGGCCGAAGCCTGTGCGAAGCAGGCCGGGGTGACCTTCATCTATATTTCGGGGCAGGAGATGCTGGGCAAGCCCGATGAGCTGGTGGAGGCCTTCGATCTGGCCATCCATGAAGCGCCCTGCGTGCTCTTTATCTCCGACTGCGAGTGGCTGGCTCCCCGGGCCGGATGCGACTACGAGTGGGGGCCGGGCAACCTGCGCGGTATCCCCCCGACTTTTGCCGACAAGGCCCTGACCCGTCTGTTCATCGAACAGATCGATCGCATCAATCAGCACCCCGAGGTGCGGCTGATGGGCTCCTGCTATCGAATCGATACGGTGGATCAGGCCGTCATCAAGGAGAAGCGCCGCTTCAACCGCAAGGTGTTCGTGCATCCTCCCCTTGCAGAAGATCGTCTCGCCATGCTCGATATCTATCTGGGGCGCATGCCCAATCTTGATGCCGACGTGGACCGCGAGGTGCTGGCGCAAAAGAGCGAAGGCTACGTGGGCTGGGACGTGGAGAGTCTGTGCAAGCGCGCTTCGGTCAACGCCATCAAGGCGGGAGAGACCCGGGTGCGCATGGCTCATTTCGAAAAAGCCCTCACGGAGGTTCGTTACTGGCTCACTCCCGACATGACGGCTAAATACAACGAAATCATGCGCAACGATTGCCCCCATCACTACGCTTTTTGAAGGAAGATATTTTGAGCGAAGCCACCCAGCCCATCCCCTATGAAGCCCTCTATGAAGCCCATGGGCATAAGTGTCCCATGAGCACTCTGGGGGCACGTCTGGGCGATTATGGCAGTCGTCTGCTGGGTCTTGCGGCCGGGGAGATGGCAGGCCGTTACGAAATCCCGACCTGCGCCAGGGACGGTATCGCCATGACCACGGGGTGCCGGGCGGACGACGGTTCCTTGGAGGTCGAGGACCTGCAGCATCACCGTCTCTGGCTCTGGCCGAAGTCGGGGGGGCAGGGGGTCTGTGTCGCGCTCTCTGAGCGGGCTATCGCCGAGTCCCGAGGCTACCGGCTGCTGGACGAAAAGGCCAAAGAGGCGATGCTTTCGCACCTTCGTCTGCTGCCCGATGAGGAGCTGATGGAGGCGTCCCGGGTGCCAGCGCGATGAGCGACCAGCTCTTTCAGGTGCTCCAGCTGGTGTGGGAAGAGGTGGCCCGCATGGGCTGGTTCTTTCTGCTCTCCGTCGTGCTGGTGGGGGTCATCAAGGGCTATCGCCTCGATCTGCACATCCGCGACAGCGTCAAGCGCTCGGGAGTACTGGGCATTTTCATCGCCGTGGCGGTGGGGATGGTCTCCCCGCTTTGCGCCTGCGGCATCCTGCCTGTGGTTGTGAGTCTGGCCCTTGCCGGAACGCCGTTGGCGCCCCTGCTGACCCTGCTCGTAACCTCTCCCATCATGGGTCCGGACGCTCTGCTGCTGACCTACCGCGGACTGGGCCCGGACTGGGCGCTCTACAAGGTCGTCGCGGCGCTTGTCGTCGGGTTGGGCTCGGGGCTCAGCTTTCACCTGCTGGTCAAGTACGGCTGGCTCGGCGGCGACCAGGTGCTGCTTCGCCCCGTGTTTCGGCGCGATGGCTCCCCCTCCAGCGCCTTCGAGGTGGGGCAGGCTCACGGTATCGCCCTTAAGACAATGCAGATAGTGCCCCGGGAGAGTCGGCTGCGGTTTATTTTCGATCGCAGTCTGGACGCCGCCCTGTTTATCGGCAAGTACCTGCTGCTGGCCATCGTTCTCGAGGCCCTGATGCGGGTTTTTATCCCCGTGAACTGGATCCTGTTCCTGGTCGGTCCGCAGAGCCTGGTCTCGGTGTTGCTGGCGGCCATCGTCGGGCTGCCGCTGCCCACGAGCCAGATCCCGGTCATCCCCATTCTGGTGGGGCTGCTTGACCGTGGTATGGATCCCGGGGCTGCCCTGACCCTGTTGGTGGCCGGCCCCGTCACCAGCATCCCTGCGATTCTGGCCCTGCTGGCCATGTTCAGGCGCCGGGTGGTTGTCTCATTTCTGTTGCTGAGTCTCGGGTTTTCCATCCTGCTGGGATGGGGATATCAGCTTCTGAGCTGAAGGCCTGATTTTTGCATTAAAGTACCCTGTTTTTGTTCCGTTTTTATGGGCCTCAGGCGCCGGGGCGGAATGCTTTTTTATTCAAAGCACTGTAAATATGATGACTTTAAAGGGCTGCAGAGCGATTTCGTCTGCGCCCGAACCGGTACTGACAGCGGTCGGCCTTGATTTGCGGCCCGGTCAAAAGGAGTGGATGATGCGTAAAAAGGCGTTGACGGGTTTTGCACTGGCTGCCTCCCTGATGTTCTGCGCGGTTTCGGCGCAGGCCGGAGAACTTCTGGACATCTCGGAAGTGGCGGGCGTAGCCGATGACGGTTTCGGCAAGGGGATTGCTTTTGCCGATATCGACGGTGACGGGTTTGTGGATATGTACGTCTCCAACAAGGGGGGCGCCAACCATCTGTATCGCAATAACGGCGACGGTACCTTCACCGATGTCACAGCAGAGTCCGGTGCGGGGCTCGATGCTCCCGGCTTCACCATGGGCAGCGTCTTTGGCGATATCGACAACGATGGGGACTCCGATCTCTACCTGGCCCAAGGGGGGCGTTTCGAGATCGAGGCCAACCGCCTCTTCCTGAACAATGGCGACGGCACCTTCGTTGATATTACCGGCAAGGCCGGGGTGGGGCTCAAGGAGTTCACCTACGGCGCCTCTTTTGCCGATTACGACAATGACGGCGATCTCGATCTCTACTGCGCCAATTACGGTGCCGGAGCCCAGAATGTGCTCTACCGCAACAACGGTGACAACAGTTTCACCGATGTGACCGCTCAGGCCGCCGTCGGCGATCGCTCCTGGAGCTGGATGGGGATCTGGGCCGATGTTAATGGCGACGGCAATACCGATCTCTACGTGGTCAACGGCCGTTACCCCGCCGGTGAGCCCAACAGGCTTTACATCAACAACGCCGACGGAACCTTCACCGAAGGGGCGAGGGACGCCGGTGTCGCCGATGGAAACTGGGGACTGGGCGGCGCCTTTGAGGATATCGATAACGACGGCGACCTCGACCTGTTCGTTTCCAACTATGTGGGCAAAAATCGCCTCTATCTCAACGATGGCAGTGGTAAGTTCACCGAATCCACCGAGAAGATCGCCCTGAAGCAGGAGGGCTGGGGCAAGGGGCCGACCTTCGGGGATATCGACCATGACGGCGACCTGGATCTCTACGAGGGGGACTGCAAGCTGGCTAATCAGATGTACCTGAACGACGGTGCTGGAAACTTCAGCGATGTAGCCGATGCCCAGCCTCAGCTCAAGTGTGAGACGGTGCGCACCAAGGGAACCGCCTTTGCCGATATCGACAATGATGGGGATCTTGATCTGTATGTGGTGAACTGGGGGGCACAGAACAAGCTCTACGCCAATGACCAGAACGACGCTGGCTGGCTCAAGGTAGATCTTGTGGGTACGGTCTCCAATCGTGATGCTTTCGGAGCCAGGGTTCAGCTCTTTAAAGGGGGACGCCAGGTTGCCATGCGCGAGTCGCGCTCGGCCACGGGTTTCTGCGCCCAGCAGCCCAAAACCCTGCACTTCGGTCTTCCCGAGGGGGGTGTCTATGAGCTGGTGGTACGCTTCCCCAGCGGCAAGACGGTTACTCTGAGCGACGTTCGCCCCGGTCGGACCCTTCGGATCGAAGAACCCATCAATTGAGCAGACGTCCTGCGCTTTTCTGAACTTCGGGAGGGCTGCTCAAAGGAGCAGCCCTCTTGCTTTATCCAGGTTTGGCCATGATAAATCGTTCTTTTTTGCTAGCTCTTCTGTTACTGCTCTGCGGCTGCAGCCTGGCGCCGCGCCCTCAGTCATTGTTGAGCGGTAAGCTCGCCGTGGACGGGCTCCCTCTGGAGGGCGTTCGAGTGGCCGCTTACCCGGCGGAGACTGCCCGAGATCTCTCCGCTCGTCCCGCCTATCTTTCCCGCCCTTCGGTCGACAAAGGGCTCTTCGAGCTCTGGCTTCCCCCGGGGTCTTACTACCTCATCGCCCGTAGCGGAGATCTGTTCGGATATTACGGCCGCAACCCCGTGACCCTCGGGCCCGATGGCCTTTCCGGCGTTCATATCGCGTTGCTGCTCCAGGGTGAATTGCCCCCTTTGCGCCAGACTGCCGTAACGACGGGGGTTCAGGGGCGGGTGACGCATCGCGGAGACCCTCTGGCCGGAGCCATGGTGCAGATCTATACGGACCTCACTGAAGAGCTGAAGGGGATGGGCTACCAGATGGCCGGTCCTACCGATGGAGAGGGCCACTTTGATCTGGAGCTTTCACCGGGAACCTACTACCTGATGGCTCGCAGCCGGGGGGGAGGGGAGCAGTCGGGACCTCTGAGCGCCGGTGATTTCATCGGCTACTATCCAGGAAATCCGATCCGCATCGCCGATGGGGAGCTGGTGTCACTGAGCCTTCCCGTGGTGGAGGTGCCCGAGGCGATTCATGCCTATGCGGCAACGCTCTTCGGAGGTACCTCCATACGGGGGCGAGTTCTGGACCAGGATGGCCGTCCCCTGGCGGGGATTCGTGTGCTGCTCTACAAAGGTCCCGCCATGCTCGATCGCCCTCTCTATGTATCGCAGCTCAGCGATGGGCAGGGGCGTTACGTCCTGTCCTTTCCCAAAGGGGGCCTCTACTATCTAAGCGCCCGCAGTGCTCTGGGGGGAGCGCCCTCGCCGGGCGAACTCTATGGAACCTGGGACGGAAGTCTCGATCATTCTCTGGAGCTCAAGGCCGGTGAGCAGCGCGAAGG
>JAAXQG010000296.1 GCA_012974445.1 Desulfuromonadales bacterium | reverse complement strand
AAGACCAGCAGGTTGGTT
Source organism: Desulfuromonadales bacterium (assembly GCA_012974445.1). GTDB lineage: Bacteria > Desulfobacterota > Desulfuromonadia > Desulfuromonadales > JAAXQG01 > JAAXQG01. Next base: position 53,104 of record JAAXQG010000296.1, on the reverse strand, counting down.
TTACGCTCAGAATCGCTCTTGGAGCGAAAGAGCCAGCCCACAAGGGGAAGATCGCCGAGAAAGGGCACTTTGCTGACGCGGTTGGATTTATTGGTGCTTATTAGCCCCCCCAGAACGACGGTTTTGCCGCTTTCCGCCAGGACCGAATTGCGCAGCAGGCGCTTGGTGAGGGTCGGACCCACCTCGTTGACGTTGCCGACGCTGGCGTTGCTGGGCGCGACCTCGGTGATCTCCTGGAAAACATCCAGTCGGACCAGCCCCCCTTCTGTGATCTGGGGGGTGATGCGCAGCGTCAGAGCCACATCCTGCCGCTCCACAATGGTGTCGCGGGTGCCTCCGTCGGTGGTGGAGCGTCCCGTAACGATGGGCACGTTGGAGCCGACGATGATTTCGGCCTCTTCGTTGTCCATGGTCAGTATCCGGGGGGCGGAGACCACGTTCACATCGGTGTTGGTTTGGGAGAGGTCGATGAGGGCCGAGAGGGCGGGGACAGTGATTTTTCCGTCGGGTCCGTCAATGGTGATGGGGCTGAAGAGCCCCCCCAGTACAAGGCCTTGAATCGTCTCGGTCAGCAGAGACGGCGTCTCGGTTCCGTCGCCAGGAGATAGTTGGCCGAGACTCACATTCCCGGTGTTGAGATTGCTGGTGCCGAAGGTGATACCGTTACCTCCTGCCGAAGCTCCTCCCTGCAGGGAGACGCCCAGGCTCTTGGTGGCATCCAGGGAAAGCTCCAGGATCAAGGCTTCGACGAACACCTGCTTTCGCACGATATCCAGCTGCTGGATGATCCCCTTCATCAGCTCGTAGTCTTCAGGAGTGGCGTTGATGATCAGGGCGTTGGTCGCCTTGTCGGCCGTGATGCTCACCGGCGTTTTCAGCGCGGCCTCCTGGGCCTTCTGTGCCGCCTGTTTCGCCCCTCGTCTTGCCTGGGCCTGCTGCTGAATCTTGGCTCCGGTGACGATCTCGTTCAGGGTCTTGGCCAGGGTTTCCGCATCGGCATTTTCAAGATAATAGACGCTGATATTGGAGCGGGTGTTGGGCTGCTTGCGGTCGAGCTGGGCGATGAGTTCACGCACGGCCTGAATCCGCTCGGGAGCCGTAGCAATAATGAGCACGTTTGTACGAGGGTAGGGAATGATGAGCTGGCTGTCCTGAGCCGGTGCAGCGCCTTTTCGACGAGCCGGGGTTGCCCGCCCCTCCAGAGAGACGAGATACTGGCGAATCACCGTGGCAAGCTCCTCGGCCGGAGCATAGTTGAGTTGAAAAATCTCGATCGTATCTTCGGGGGGGCGGATGTCCAGTTCCCGAATGATGCGATAGAGTCTTTCGATGTTTGCTGCATTATCGGTGATAATAAGGCTGTTTGTCGGCGCATAGGCCGCCACGACGCCCGTCTTGGGAATCAGGGGCTTGAGTATGGTGGTGGCCACTACATTGGCGTCCAGGTGCTCCAGCGGAATGATCTGGGTGACATACTGCTCTCCAAGTCGCCCGGAAGGCTCGGTGATGGTGGGCAGGTTCTGTTCCTTGGCCTCGCGGGTGGCGACGATTTTGTTGACTTTACCGCTGGGGATGACGGTGAAGCCCTTCATGTTCAGCACGGTGAGGAAAACCCGATAGGCGTCGTCCAGGGAGATGCGCTCTGGAGTGACCAGGGTCACATTGCCCTTGAGCTTCTCGTCAAAGACGAAGTTTTTCTCCGTGAGTTCACTGATCGTATCGATGAAATCCTTCAGGGGCACATTCTTGAAGTCAAGAGTGACCCCTTCGGAATCTGTAATATTCCCGGAAGGGGCGGCGTTGACGAGGCCAGCGCTCAGGCTGAGGCAAAGAGCAATGGCCGCAATGATGGTATAAAAACGCAATGAAAAGTCCTCCTTAATCAATTTCATACTCGAAGGTCATGTTCTGACCGGCGCGTACCAGAGACAGGTTGAGCTCCCTGGCTTCACGCAGTTGCTGGAAAACCTGCAGGGCTTTTTCCGGACCGTCGAGCTCCAGACCGTTCACGCCGATGATGGTATCGCCGCGTTTGATCCCCAGGGCTGCCAGGAAGGATCCGGGGCGAATCATCGCCACAGTGAAACCATTGGTTTTACCGTCGATGGTCCGGGGTACGAGACGAGCCTGTTTGAGCAGTTCGCTCAGATTGGATCGCGCTTTGTTGGCCTCGTCCTTGGCAATGCGCCAGCTGTTTTCTCCTGTGGATACGATTTGGGGCCAGGCATAGAGGTTGTTTCCTTGAGCCTTTTTCGAAGATGGGGGCTGTCTGGTTTGCGTCGGAACCCCAGGGGCAGAATCACCTTCCTCGGGCAGCTGCAGTCGCAGCTTGCGGCCATCGTCATAGTGCAAAATGACCCATTTTCTGCCGATCTCGATGATCGTTGCACCGCCGGGAGTGGTATCGCCCAGGCGATAGGTCTGACTTTCCTGAGCGACCTGGATCAGGGCCAGGGGAATCCCGCCGCCGGAAACCGTACCCCGCAGCTTCAACTTTTCGCTGCTTGAGCTTCCGGATGCTGCCGTGGATGCTGCCGTGGACAACCGGGGCTCTGTCTGAGTCATGGGGCGAGTGCTTCGGGTAGATTCTGAGTTGAAGATGTTGCGGTCCTGAATGCTCTGGTAGGACTGGATGCGCTCAATATTGCGTGCCGTCGCTGCTCCTGGGCTGGCCTTCTCGATCAGCTGTTCTGAAGGGGCGATAGCCGAGCCGATAAGTGTTGCAGCAAGATTGCCCAGGCTTCCCCCCAGCAGTGCCAGAGGAACGAGGATCAGTATCCATGAGTATTTTTGGATGATGTTCAAATAGAGGGACAAGGTCGTCCTGCCGTCATTGGGTCATAAGGAGGATGAATGCCGAAATAAGGAGGCATTATCCTTTTAAGTTCAAAGAGGAAATACGCATTTATAAAGTGGCTAATGATACATGGCGCATCAGCCCTTGTCCAGAACAGGACTCGCTTGCGGGGAAATAAAAAAACCCCGCAGAGTGTTGGAACTCCGCGGGGTTGGTTGTGCTTTGAAACTCGGGTTTACCAGCCCAGGGAAACCTGGGCTACGTGGCGGCGATCGACTTTGCCGCCGGCAAAGCTGCTGAGCTCTTCGGCGTAGTTCGCGTATTCAATCTTGAGCAGTTTGAAGTCAAGACCTGCGCCGAAGCTGCCGTACCCCTGGGAGAGGCCAGCCCGCAGGGAGAGGATTTTTTTGAATTTAGCCTCGACCCCCATGTGGATGTGCTTGAAGCTGTCGCTGTCCTGCTCCAGCTCGTCGGTGAGATCCAGGTAGTCGGCAGCCCCCGTCACCTTGGCGATGCCGAAGTCATGACTGATGGAAACCCCGATATTGATCTGCTGGGGAAGTTCACCCGCCTCGCCGAGATCTGTATCGGCAACATTCAGGATTGTGAGGCCCAGGGTTGGCGCGAGGGGAAGATCCAGCGTGTACATGGCTCCTACGTCCAGACCGAAGCCTGAACCGTCCAGTTTGTCATCTTCGACCTGATCTTCGAAATTAGGGTCGGCGATGTCGGCAGCGTCATAGATCTGCAGATATTTGGATGCAGAGACGTACTTTGCTCCGCCGCCGATGCGAAGGGTTCCGGAGAGGGCGGGCAGTCCGCTGAATTCGATCTTGTCAAAACCATGCCCGTAGCCCACATGGCCTGAGGCGGTAGCTATGGCATCGACGGCCATCTCGGGGAATGCGGGATTGCGGGCTTCGAGGTTTGCCTTGACCTGTCCCAGGGCGCCGATAGCGAAGTTGGGCATAACAAAGTGGGGAAACACTGCCGCCCGCACATGCATGGTCTCGCCCAGATTGTTTCGAAGCAGCTGAACTACTTCTGCGTCTGAGTCGAAGTCGGTGTCCTCGGCTTCCTTGGAAAAGTCGTAACTGTTCTCGCTTGATTCGATCAGGGGGTTGATCAATCCCATGCCCCACTCTTCGACGCGACTGAGACCAGCGGGGTTATAGAAAAGCGCATTTTCATCATCGGCAACGGCGGTGAAGGCACCCCCCATCCCGAGGGGGCGAACGCCCTCAAAGAAGTGGGGGAGTTCGACGGCAAAGGCCGAAGAGGCGAAGGACAAGAGACAGACAAGTGGGATAAGACGCTTCATGCAGTATCCTCCTGAAGAAAAAAGCAGAAAATATAATATTTAGAGGCAGCTTCAGATTTGCTTGAGATATGTGACCAAGTCGGTTTCGATGACCGGATCGTTTTCATCTACATAGCCGATGTCGCTCAGGAACTCATCAAAATCTTCACCCAGGTTGTTGCGGTCTTCGCCATCTGCCAAGCCTTCCAGCAGACTGTCTTTTGTCTGAGTGGCGACGGCCAGTGACTTGTTAAGCAGTTGCCCATTGGTCAAAGGCAGTCCGGTAGCCGGGTCGAGAATCTCTGAATTGCCGTTGAAGTTGGCTGGGACCAGGCTGTCGACATCCGAGTCGCTGACGGTATCGATGTTGGCGCCATCGAGGATGCTTGAGGTGACCAGTACGGCCTGCACCGCTGAGTAGAGACCCGCTTGGAATTCTGCCTCCTGGCTGGGGATACCTGCTGGTGCGAGAAGGTCAATGGCCTGATTGACCATGTCTATCTTGGTGCCCAAATCCGAGATGATCCCGTCCTGGTCTCCATCAAAAAGATCTCCGATGGTCTCGAACATGTCCCGGTCGTCATTGGAGCCGCTTTCATCGGCTTCAGCAAGGATATTGACCAGGTCAAGTACGTCAAATCCTGTACTGCCCACATAGGCGCTGGCCAGATACTTGATGATTTCCGGATCGTCGGGGTTCTGGTTGTTCAGGGCCTCGAAGGTTGTGATCGCTTCGGAGTAATCCTCTGAGTTCAGGGCGTCGAGTCCCTGCTGCGTTTTCGCCGCGCTGCTTGAATCATCGGCCATACTGCTGAAAACATTGGAGTCTCCGCAGCCTGAAAGTGCCAGGGCGAGGGCCAGAACAATGAGGCTCTGTGCTTTGATGGGCATGTTGCTATCTCCTTCCAACGTTGGGGATGATTAATCGCTGTTTTCTACAGTCCTTCGGGAGTTATTTGGCTGCAATCTGCAAGCCATCATCAGGCTTGTCTGCTTCTGTGCCGGGCCCGATGGGGGCCGGGTGCAGCGAAATGAGGCAGGGGGCCGGTGCCCAGAGGATGGATCTGCTTTTTTGCGCCCAATTTTGTCACTGTATGAATTGAGTTTTGTCAGCCGACTTCATTATATTCGCGCTCCCGGAACTGGACGCCCAGGCTCTGGGCCAGGCGCCGGCAGGCATCGATATCAACCCCCGGGTAGGTGACGGCGCTGGCGGTGACCAGGGGGATATGGTGCGGCGCGGCCCGAAGGAAATTGCAGACGGCTTCGAAGCTCTGTTCCCCGAAACGGGACTGGCAGATTTGTTGATAGGTCGGGGCGTCAGGGGCGTTGAGGGAGACGGAGAGCTCGTCAACCAGCCCTTCGAGTTCGGGCAGTATGTTGCGGCCATGCAGCAGGCTGGCCTGTCCGTCCGTATTGATCCGTACCTTCTTCCCCTTTGATTTGAGCCAGCGGGAGATCTCCTTGACCAGATCCAGGCGTATGAGGGGTTCTCCGTATCCGCAGAAGACCACTTCTCTGTAGGGCTCAATATCCCCCATGGCTAAAATGACCTCATCGAAGTTGGGCTCATGGTCCAGTTTGAGCTCGTGCCCCTTGACGACGAAATCCTTGAATTTTGCGCAGAAAACACAGGCGTTGGTGCACTGGTTCGTGATGTTGAGGTAGAGGGAGTCGCGGATGGGGTAGGCGATTTTTGCGCTCTGGTCCGCTTGGCCGACACCGAACAGATCGAAGGCGTTGCGCGTGGTGATTCTCGCCACATCCATGGGGGTGAGTCCCTTGACCTTGGCGATCATCTCGGCGGTGTGCCGCACGAAGGATGGTTCGTTGCGCTTGCCCCGAAGGGGCTGGGGGGAGAGGTAGGGGCAGTCGGTTTCCACCAGCATATGATCGATGGGGATGGCGCGTACGACTTCGCGTAGCTCTTCGTTTTTCGGATAGGTGATGGTGGCGGGAAAGGAGATGTAGAAGCCCAGGTCGATGCACTGACGCGCCATGGCGATATCGCCGGAGAAGCAGTGAATGACCCCGCCGACTTCGGAGGCCTGCTCTTCGCGCAGGATTTTGAGAATGTCCTCGTGGGCATCGCGATCGTGAACGATAATCGGCAATTTCAGCTCGCGGGCCAGGGCGATCTGCTGGCGAAAAACCTGCTGCTGAACCTCACGGGGGCTATGGTTGCGGAAGTAATCGAGGCCGATTTCTCCGATGGCGACAACCTTGGGGGAAGAGGCCGCCAGGTGCTTCAGTTCCCTCAGGCAGGCCTCGTCAACGTCGGTTGCGTCGTGAGGGTGAACACCGACGCTGGCCGAAATGCACTCGTGCGTGAGGGCAAGATCAAGGGCGGCTCTGGAGCTGTTGAGGTCGCAGCCGACACTGATGATATGGCTGATTCCCTGCTGCACGGCTCTGGCAAGAACCTCATCAAGGTCTTCGGCAAACCGGTCTCCGTCAAGGTGGGCGTGTGTGTCGATGAGCAGGGGCAGTGTTGTCATGAATCTGGCTCCCGAGTGAAAAAGGGGCGCCAGCGGCGCCCCTTTGAGGTCAGTTTTTACAGTCTTTCGTCGCAGACATAATCCTGCGGCCGGCTCTTCTCTAGCTCTCGATACGGGGGAACAGGGGAGTGGCTTTTTCGATATGGGCCCCCGGGATGAGAACCCCCCATCTGTCCTGTCCCTGGATGCTGTCGGTTTCGGGCAGGGAGAGGGTCTTCCTGATCTTCTCTCCCGTATCCGGCATGAAAGGAGTAACAAGAAGGCCGATCAGGCGTACCGCCTCGATCAGGTTGTACATCACCGAGCCGAGTCGCTCCCGGTTGGACTCATCCTTGGCCAGGGCCCAGGGGGCTGAGTCGTCGATATATTTGTTGGCGGCACTGACCAGAGACCAGAGAGTCTGCAGTGCCTTATTGAAGGCCAGATCCTCCATCTGCTGGTCAAAGGTTGCAATGGCTGCAGGAAAGCGAGCGATGAAATTATCGTCGACGTCGGTCTGGGAGTTAGCCGCCGGTAGGGCGCCCCCGAAGTACTTGCTCAGCATGGCCGTGGAGCGGCTGACCAGATTGCCAAGATCGTTGGCGAGATCCGAATTGATCCGATGGACCAGGGCGCTGTGGGAGAAATCTCCGTCCAGGCCGAAGGGGACTTCTCGCATAAGGAAGTAGCGCACCTGATCCACGCCGTACTTGTCGATGAGCATATTGGGCTCAATCGCGTTCTGGAGGCTCTTGCTCATCTTCTTGCCCTCGACGGTCCACCATCCGTGGGCGAAGACCTTCTGGGGCAGAGGCAATCCTGCAGCCATCAGGAAGGTCGGCCAGTAGACGGTATGGAATCGCGTAATGTCCTTGCCGATGATATGGGTGCAGGCGGGCCAGAAGGCAGCGAGGTCTCCCGATTCATCTTGCGGGTAACCCAGCGCCGTAAGATAGTTGGTCAGAGCGTCAAACCAGACATAGATAACGTGGGCTTCATCCCCGGGGACAGGAATTCCCCAGGAAAAGGAAGTGCGCGAGATGGACAGGTCGCGCAGGCCATCCTTGATGAAATTGAGAATCTCGTTGCGACGGCTCCGGGGCTGGATGAAGTCAGGATTCTCTTCGATGTGGCGTACCAGCTGGTCCTGGTATTTGCTCATGCGAAAGAAGTACGACGATTCCTTGATTTTCTCCGTGGGGCGGCCGCAGTCGGGGCAGCAGTTGTCCATGAGCTGCTTTTCCGTCCAGAAGGTCTCGCAAGGGGTGCAGTACCAGTCTTCATATTCGCCCAGATAGATGTCTCCCTTGGCCTGGACCTCGCGGAAGAAGTGCTGAACACCCTTCTTGTGGCGCTCCTGAGTCGTACGGATGAAATCGGTGTTGGAAATGTTGAGTTTTTCCCAGAGCGACTGAAAGCGCTTGACGACCCTGTCGGCCAGCTCTAGAGGAGTTTCCCCGTTGGCCAGGGCCGCTTTTTCAACTTTCTGGCCGTGCTCATCCGTTCCGGTAAGAAAGGCAACGTCGAACCCCCTGGCTCTCTTGTATCGGGCCATAACGTCGCAGGCCAGCGTCGTATAGGCGTGACCGATGTGCGGGACATCGTTGACGTAAAAAATCGGAGTGGTGATGTAGAAACGCTGGCTCATGACTCGGTCCTCGGTTTGCGGCGGCGTGGCCTGCGACGACGGGGCTTCGTCGACTCCTTGTCTGGAGCTTCGCTGGCGGGTTCAGGCTTCGGGGCAATCGGCTCAGGCGCCTTGATTTTTGGGGGGGGTGCGCTGATCTCTGCTTTTTCGCCTTCCTGCGGCTTCTTACGGTCCCGTCCCTGCGGGCGGGGGCGGTTCTTGGCCGGACGAGGCTTTCTTTCGGTCTTCTCCGTCTGCTGCTCGCGTTTGGGGGCAGGCGAGGCAGGCGATTCCTTGACCTGCTTTTTTTCCGGTGTCGTGGGAGCGTCGCCGAGTTCACTGATCGGGACCTTGACGATCTCCTTGTCCGATTTTCGCAGGGTCACCTTCTGGCCGATGACATCCTGGCCGATGACTTCCGCGGTGCTGCCACAATGGCAGACCTTGGTCCCGCACTTGGGCATGTCTTTACGCATGGAACAGTAGGTCTTGTATTCATAGCCCAGGCAGCACAGCAGTCGCCCGCATTGACCGGAAATTTTACTGGGGTTTAATGCCAGCCCCTGTTCTTTGGCCATTTTGACCGAAACGGGGTCGAATTTGCGCAAAAAGGTGCTGCAGCACAGCTCACGCCCGCAAACTCCGAGGCCGCCCAGCATCTTGGCTTCATCTCGTACACCGATCTGGCGCATCTCGATGCGGGTGTGAAAAGAATGGGCAAGATCCTTGACCAGTTCACGGAAATCAACACGGCCATCGGCCGTAAAGTAGAAGATGATTTTGGAGCCGTCGTAAAGATATTCAGCCTGGACGAGTTTCATGTCCATCTTGCGGTCGCGAATCCGCTGCATGCAGATCAGGTGCGCTTCGCGCTCACGGGTTTTGTTGTTCAGCGCCATGGCGATATCGGCTTCGGTTGCCTTGCGTACAACCGCTTTGAGCTCCGCGGAATTCGTTACGTCCGATTCCAACCTTGGCGGGTTGACAACAGTGCCCAGGGCGCGGCCCCGGTCCGTTTCGACAATGACCTGGTCTCCCTTGGAGATGCCGAGTCCTTGCGCCTTGAAGTCGTAGAGCTTTCCAGCCGAGCGGAATTTTACGGCGACAATCTGAATGTCGCTGGTTTTTTCATCAGGAGTCATATCGTTATTTCTGTCAGGCTGCCTTCGGCGCACTCAGGCGCATCAGGAGCACCTCCATGGTGAGTTGTTTATTGACATTGCGTCCCAGATGGATATGGGCCTGGTTTACGGCCTCAAGTTTTTGAAGCAGTGAGTTGATGGTCTCACGCTCGGCCATTTTGTGAATCTTGTCCAGCAGGTCGATATTGACCAGTTCTTCTTCAGGGCGGCCGTGAAGCAGCAGTAGCTGATCACGATAAAAGGCTAGAAGTATTTCGATGGTTTCGGGCAGATGCTCCTTGTCCTTGGCCAGTTCCTCGGCCAACTTGAACAAAGGGATAATGCTTCCGGCTGAAAGGGCGCTGACGGCTTTGAGAATGTCTTTGCGTGTCTGGAGGTAGAACTCCTGATCTTTGCCGAAGGCTTTCTTGAAACTTCCATCGGAGAGCGCCGCGAGCAGATGGGCCTGAGTGTCCTCAAGATTGAGCCGGTCGCGAAGGGTGCGATGCAGCTCTTTCTGGGAGACTGACGAAAATCGAAGACGCTGACACCGGGATCTAATGGTGCTCAATACCGCTTCGGGGCGGGAGCTCAGCAGCAGAAACAGGCTGTCGCCTCTGGGCTCCTCCAGGGTCTTGAGCAGGGCGTTGCCGGCGGCCTGGTTGAGCAGGTCAGCACCTTCGATCAGGACCACCTTGCGGGGGGCCTCCAGGGGCTTGAAGGAGACTTCGCGTTGCAGGGCCCGGATCTGCTCGATCTTGATCATGGTCCCATCGGCCTCGACTTGGTGAATGTCAGGATGATTGCCGTGGTCGATCTTTCGACAGACAACACAGCCGCCGCAACCGTTGCCCTGCTCGCAGAAGAGCATTCGAACCAGCGCTAAGGCCATCAGGCGCTTGCCGACCCCTTCGGGGCCCTCAAAAAGATAGGCATGAGCCAGTCGTCCGCTCTTGACGGCTCGCTCCAGCACATCTTTTTGTCGATCATGTCCCAGTACCTGTTTAAAGGGCATGGGGGCGAGACTCCAGTGACTGCAGAACGCACTGCTCGATCTGGCGCTCGACCTCTTCGGGGGAGCGGTCAGCATCGATCAGGCGAAAACGCCCGGGTTCATCGCTGGCCAGGCTGCGGTAACCGCGTTGAACTTCGCTGTGAAACTCGAGCCGCTCTCTTTCGAATCGATCTTCCCGGGGGCCACTGCTTGATGCGATACGGCTCAGGGCTCTTTTAAGCCCCTTTTCCACAGGCAGGTCCAGCAGCAGGGTGATGTCGGGGGTGAGGCCGCCCGTTGCCATGGCGTTCAGTGCTCGAATGCGCTCCAGGGGGAGTTTTCTTCCCCAGCCCTGGTAGGCGAGGGTGGCATCGGTAAATCGATCGCAAAGTACGGTCTTGCCGGCAGCAAGAGCTGGCCTGAGCACCTGGGCGACATGCTGAGCCCGGGCCGCAGCGTAGAGCAGCAGTTCGGCATTTTCGTCCATCTCACGATGAGCATTATCCAGAAGAATGGCCCGGATCGCATCGGAGATGGTGCAGCCCCCCGGTTCACGAGTCAGGACAACCTCTTGCCCGCGGTCAGTCAGGAACCGGGCGAGGCGCTGGATCTGGGTTGTCTTGCCCGATCCTTCCGTGCCTTCGAATGTGATGAACAGTGACATAATAAAAACCATTTTCTTAGAAATGAAAATCTAAGCATTATAGTGAACGGAACTGACATAAATCAAGGAGAAAGCCCCCTGTGTGCCTTGGTGCTCAGGGTTGTGACCTATGAGAAAGAGGTGTACTCCTGTGGGTATTTTTGTTAAACACTGAAAGATTGCCCGGTTGAATTTTGCGATTAAATCATTTTCAATCGCGTTGGTCTGTACACATCCAGTTAAGGCATTTGGTCGCATGGATAGCTGCACTGCTCTTGAAACTCTTGAACTCAAGCTTGGTTACCATTTCAGCAGTCGGTCTTTGATTCAAGAGGCGCTGACTCACAAGTCTTACAGAAATGAGCATCCCGATGATCCGGTCGGAGATAACGAGCGGCTGGAGTTTCTCGGCGACGCCGTTCTGGATCTGGTGGTCAGCCGGCATCTCTTCTTTCGTTATCCGCAGCTGCCTGAGGGGGAACTTACCCGCGTGCGCGCCGAAGTTGTCCATGAGGGTGGGCTTGCAGGTCTGGGACAGTCGCTGGGCGTTGGTGACGCGCTGCGGCTTGGGCGAGGAGAAGAACGCACCGGCGGTCGCCAGAAAGACAGTCTGGTAGCCGATGGTACCGAGGCTGTGCTTGGCGCATTGCTTTGCGATGCCGGGTATGAGGCGGCAGAGCCGGTTATTTTATCGTTGATTGAACAGGCCGTGGTTCAGGCGGTGGAGCGTAAGACGGTTCTGGACAGCAAGTCTCTGCTGCAGGAGATACTTCAGGGCCGATTTGGTCAACCTCCAGTTTATCGTGTCCTCAAGGCCGAAGGGCCTGATCATTCCCGCTGCTATACGGTTGATGTTGCATTGAATGCTCTTGTCCTGGGGCAGGGGACGGGGCGCACCAAGAAATCCGCCCAGCAGCAGGCCGCTGAGATGGCGCTGAAAAAACTGGAAGATCTTTGAATCGCTCAATTTATCCTGTTTTTCTTCCTTTTGCCGGTTGCAAGGGGCGCTGTATTTTTTGTCAGCAGCATAGTCTGACCGGCAGCCAGAGCGTACCGGCTCCCGCCGAAGCACAGCTGATGCTCGAGGCCATGCTCCCCAGCGCCGGTCTGGGGGAGATCGCTTTTTACGGTGGTAGTTTTTTTGATCTGGAGGTCGGCCTCCGTCAGGCCTATCTGGAGGTTGCCGGAAGCTTCATCGCGCAGGGCCGCGCCAGCTCCATCAGGGCTTCGGTAAGGCCTGACAGTGTTGATTCCGACTGTCTCGACCAATTTGTTTATTATGGCGGCCAGACCCTTGAGCTCGGATGTCAGAGCTTCGATGACCGGGTGCTGCTGGCTTGCGGTCGGGGGCACGATGCGCGCTCAAGTCGTGAGAGCGCGGTGCTCATAAAGGCCCGGGGGTTGTTCCTGGGTATTCAGCTGATGCCGGGACTTCCCGCAGGTTCCGATGACGAAGCCCGGCTGTCATTAAGAACTGCGCTGGAGCTGGGGGCCGATTTTCTACGGATCTATCCTGCCCTGGTCCTTGAGGGGACCGCTCTGGCCGAGCAGTACAGGATGGGGCATTACGATCCCCTGAGCCTGGATGCGGCCGTGGATTTGGTGGCTGATCTCTACGCTATGGCGAATCAGCAGTCCGTTGCGGTGATTCGCATGGGGGCTCCCCTGGATTTCTCCTCTGGGGTCTCTGGCGTGCTTGCCGGGCCTGTTCACCCTGCTTTTGGACAGCTCGTACGTTCCCGCCTCTGGGTGCGGACCATGGAACTCTACTGCCGTCAGGGGTTCGATGAGTTTCGAGTCAACCCGGCGGATCTCTCTGACGCTCAGGGGCACCGCAAAGAAAATCTGCTCAGGCTGAGCGCCATGGAGCGCTCCCCGGTAATTATCGCATCTACGCAGGTCAGGCGAGGGAGCTTGCAGGTTGCAGATCAGACTTCCCAGGTTATTTTGGGATAGATTATTTAAGGAATAAAGGAAAGATATGAAAGAGGAAAACCTGCAGGAGGATGGCTTTCGCTCCGGTTTTGTGTCGATTATAGGGCGCCCGAACATGGGGAAGTCCACGCTGCTTAACCGCATTCTGGGGCAGAAGATAGCCATCACTTCGCGCAAGCCCCAGACGACCCGCAACCGAATTCTTGGTATTCATAACCAGCCAGGTGCCCAGATCCTTTTTCTGGACACTCCGGGAATTCACAATGCCAGGGGAGGGCTCAACAGCTACATGGTTGAGCAGGCCGTTACCTGCTGCTCAGGGGTAGATCTCATTCTTCTGCTGATCGAGGCCGAGGCGTTGGGTAAGCCCGAAAAAGAAGCACATATTCTCAAGATTCTTGCCCGGAGCAATACACCTGTTGTCCTGGGGATCAATAAGGTTGATCTGGTGGCCAGAGCTTGTCTTTTGCCTCAGATCGAACGTTTTTCAAGTATCTTTGATTTCAGTGAGATTATCCCGTTCAGTGCCATGACCGGCGAAGGAGTCGAGCGCCTCGTTGAGGTGGTTCGCAATTATCTCCCCACGGGACCGGCTTACTATCCTGAGGACATGGTTACTGATCAGCCCGAACGCTTCATCGTTGCCGAAATGGTTCGTGAGCAGGTTCTTAAGCGTATTCACAAGGAAATCCCCTATGGGGTAGCCGTAGTCGTTGAGAGCTTCGAAGAGCGCAGCGAGAAAAATCTCGTTGTTGTAAAGGCTGCCGTACATGTTGAGCGCGAACCCCACAAGAAAATAGTGCTGGGCAAGCAGGGCTCGGTCATCAAGGAAATCGGGCGTTATGCTCGCCTGGATATGGAGCGCATGCTGGGTAGCCGGGTCTTTCTTGAACTTTTTGTCAAGGTAACCCCGGGTTGGACCGAATCGACGCGCAGGATGCGCGAGTTTGGTTACGAATAAACAGGGCCTGAAATAGGCTTATTTAAAGTTGAAGGAAAGTACAGGCCAATGTTGCCACTTGTCGCCATTGTCGGTCGCCCAAATGTTGGAAAGTCGACCCTTTTTAATCGTATCCTCGGGAAAAAGAAAGCCATAGTCGAAGATCGCCCCGGTGTTACCCGGGACCGTAACTACGCTGATGTGACCCGTTATGTTTCCCCCTTTACCCTGGTGGACACCGGTGGCTTTGAACCCGAGAGCCAGGAGCTCATGCTGGTTCAAATGCGCCAGCAGTCCCAGCTTGCGGTCGATGAGGCCGACGTTATTCTTTACGTTATGGACGCAAAGGATGGCCTGACCCCCTCCGATGAGGAGGTGGCTGCGAGGTTGCGTCATGTGGAAAAACCTGTAATCTATGTCGTAAACAAGGTGGATGGGGATCGTCAGGAACTGGCTGCCTCCGAGTTTTACGCTCTCGGGATTTCCGAATTTCATAGTATTTCATCGGAGCACGGTCGGGGTGTTGGGGGGCTGATCGATGAGTTGATGACTCATCTTCCTCTTCAGGAAGAGTCTGACGAGCAGGAATCCAAGGAGTGTCGCATTGCCGTTGTCGGGCGTCCCAACGTAGGGAAATCCTCCCTGGTCAACAAGCTGCTCGGCTTCGAGCGGGTGGTGGCCAATCCGCAGGCAGGAACTACCCGGGATTCCGTCGATACTCCCCTTGAACATGGTGGACAGGATTTCCTGCTCATTGACACGGCAGGGATTCGCCGCAGAGGCAAGGTTCAGGAAAAACTCGAATCATCCAGTGTGCTTCAGGCCCTTCGGTCGATGGATCGGGCGCATGTCGTTCTTATGATCATCGATGCCACCGAGGGGGTCACGGAGCAGGATCTTCATATCGCAGGCTATGCCAGTGAAAAAGGACGAGCGATTATCCTGATCGTAAACAAGTGGGATTCGGTGGAAAAAGACCACCAGACCATGAAGGAATGCACCGAGGATCTACGGCACAAATTCAAGTTTCTGCCCTATATGCCGATTCTCTTTGTCTCGGCCAAGACGGGGCAGAGAGTGAACAAGGTTCTTGATCTGGCCCAGGAGATCATGGGCGAGTTCAACCGCGGCAGTAGTACCTCTGAGGTCAATAAGGCCCTGCAGGAAGCTACGGGACGCAATGAACCCCCCATGTACAAGGGGCACAGGCTGAAGTTTTATTACGCGACGCAGACCGCTGTTCGTCCGCCCACGTTTCTACTGTTTGTTAATAGCAGTGAGGGGATTCATTTTTCTTACCAGCGCTACCTGACTAATCAATTCAGGGAGATTCTGGGGTATAACCGGGTGCCTATCCGTTTGAATTTCAAAAATCGCAAATAGGATCCATCCTTTAGAAGCATTACGTTTTCGGGGGGTAACTCCGTCAGGGGGGCAGGTGACAAGAAAAAAAAGCATACTGATC
The DNA here is from genome assembly GCA_012974445.1 of Desulfuromonadales bacterium. Classification (GTDB taxonomy): domain Bacteria; phylum Desulfobacterota; class Desulfuromonadia; order Desulfuromonadales; family JAAXQG01; genus JAAXQG01. The sequence goes on along the minus strand of JAAXQG010000296.1, from coordinate 37,805 downwards.
GTCGAGGATGAAGAGAGTCTTCTCAAGCTGGAGAGTATTCTTCTGATTTCTAAGGGCTATGAGGTTCATGGCGCAAAAAACGGACGTGAAGCTATTGATTTTCTGAAAACAAATTTACCTGATCTTATTCTGCTGGACATTATGCTGCCGGAGATGGATGGTTTTGAGGTCTGTTCCATGATTCGGGCCGACGGACGTACCAAGCATATCCCCGTCGTAATGCTGACCGCAAAGAAGAGTCGGGAGGATATGGAACGTGGTGAAGAGGTCGGGGCCAATTGGTATATTACCAAGCCTTTTAAGTCGGCTATGGTTACCGAAACCGTCAAACGTTTTCTTGAGAAGTAACCGAGACCGTGTCCCGGGGTTGCCACCTGATAGGATTCTGTGATAGAAAACTCCTGCAATGCTCCTCTTATTTTTAGAGTTGGTTCGTATGATTCACTACCCTTGCGGGTATTGTAATTAATAATTAATCTTTTGTCGTCTTTCAGGAGGCACTTTGTCTAAAGAAGAAGCAATAGAAGTTGAAGGATCCGTACTCGAACCTTTGCCCAATGCTATGTTTCGCGTTGAGCTTGATAACGGTCATGTCGTACTCGCTCACATTTCCGGAAAAATGCGCAAGTTTTATATCCGTATTCTGCCCGGGGACCGTGTGACTGTTGAACTCTCTCCCTATGATCTGACCCGCGGGCGGATCACTTATCGCGCGAAGTAGATTTTATTGAGTCAATCTGGGCCTGCCTACCGATCCTTTATGCGGCAACAGGCCCTTTTGAATTTAATTGGTTATTGATGGAGACAGTGTGCCGGCATATGCCGGTTTTGCTGTTTTTAGTCCAGTTGACCGCATCCGGAGGACCACCATGGATGAACGTTACCGCCCCGAAAAAATAGAGAAGAAATGGCAGGCCCTCTGGGATGTAAACGAGCCCTATCGGGCGATTGAAGATCCTTCCCGGGAAAAGTTTTACCTGCTGGAGATGTTTCCCTACCCTTCAGGGCGGATCCACATGGGGCATGTTCGCAACTATTCCATAGGCGATGTCGTTGCCCGCTTCAAGCGCATGCAAGGTTTCAACGTTCTTCATCCTATGGGGTGGGATGGCTTCGGATTGCCCGCTGAAAACGCGGCCATGGATCACGGCACTCATCCTGCCCCCTGGACCTTCGAAAATATTGACAGCATGCGCGTTCAGCTCAAGCGCATGGGGCTCTCCTACGATTGGAAGAGAGAGCTGGCCACCTGCAAGCCCGACTATTACCGCTGGGAGCAGCTTATTTTTCTGAAGCTGTTCGAAAAGGGACTGGCCTATAAGAAGAGCTCGCCTGTCAACTGGTGCCCTTCTTGTCAGACTGTCCTTGCCAACGAGCAGGTTCAGAATGATTGTTGCTGGCGCTGCAGCTCCCTGGTGGAGCAAAAAGAGCTGGAGCAGTGGTTCTTCAAGACGACCCAGTATGCTGAGGAGTTGCTGTCGGAAATTGACAACCTCAAGGGCTGGCCCGAATCCGTGCTGACGATGCAGCGCAACTGGATCGGTCGCAGCAAAGGCTGTGAGGTCGATTTTGCTCTGGAGGGCTGCGATGAGTCTATCCGGATCTTTACGACCCGCCCCGATACTCTCTTCGGCGTGTCCTTCATGAGCCTGGCGCCTGAGCATCCCCTGGTGAATTTACTCACCACTGATGACCAACGGTCGAAGGTTGACTCCTTTGTGGCCAGGATCCAAAGTCAGGATGCCGACAGTCGCACGGGCGATGAACTCGAGAAGGAAGGGGTTTTCACGGGCAGCTATTGCATCCATCCCATAACCGAAGAGCGCATTCCGGTATTCCTGGCTAATTTTGTTCTTATGGACTACGGCACAGGGGCGGTCATGGCCGTTCCCGGTCACGACCAGAGGGACTTTGAATTCGCAAAAAAATATGACCTGCCTCTCAAGGTCGTCATCCAGCCCGAGGGGCAATCCCTCTGTCCCACTTCCATGGTCGAGGCCTGGACCGGGGCAGGGACGCTGGTTAATTCAGGATCTTTCGATGGCCTCACCAACGAGGAAGCCAAAGACAGCATCTCCCTGGATCTGGTTGCCAGGGGCAAGGGGGAGTCGAAGATCAACTATCGCCTGCGCGACTGGGGCGTCTCTCGTCAGCGTTACTGGGGAACGCCCATCCCCATTATTTACTGCGACGGTTGCGGCCCTGTCTCCGTGCCGGAGAAGGATCTGCCCGTTATTCTCCCTGAGGATGTCACCTTTTCCAGGGAGGGGGGCAGTCCGCTGGCTCGGGTCGAGTCCTTTGTTAATGTTGCTTGCCCCTCCTGCGGCAAGCCTGCGCGGCGCGAAACCGATACCTTCGACACTTTCGTTGAGAGTTCCTGGTATTTTGCCCGTTATACCTGTCCCGATTACGAGGATGGTCCCCTCGACCCCGCGGCCGTTTCCTACTGGCTTCCGGTGGATCAGTATATCGGTGGAGTGGAGCACGCGGTCATGCACCTGCTCTACGCCCGTTTCTTCACCAAGGCGCTCCGGGATCTGGGGATGCTCAATGTCGATGAGCCCTTTACCAATCTGTTGACCCAGGGCATGGTCTGCAAGGAAACCAGCTCCTGCCCCGAGCATGGATGGCTCTACCCGGAAGAGGTTGTGAACGGTCGCTGTTCCCGTTGTGATCACGAGGCTCGCACCGGGCGTACCGAAAAGATGAGCAAGTCGAAGAAGAACGTCGTCGATCCCAATCTGATCATCTCCACCTACGGAGCGGATACGGCCAGGCTCTTCTCGCTCTTTGCAGCTCCCCCTGAAAAAGATCTGGAATGGAACGATCAGGCCGTGGAGGGAAGCAGTCGTTTTCTGTCCCGGGTCTGGCGCGTGGTATTTGACAATTTGGAACTCATTCTCAGTGCTTCCGCCCCGACCTCGGCCAAGGGGGCTGCCAAGGATCTGCGCCGCGTGACTCATCGCACCATCAAGAAGGTCACCGAGGATATTGACGGGCGATTTCATTTTAATACGGCTATCGCATCGATCATGGAGTTGGTGAACGCCATTTATGCGCTGGATAACAAGGCTGGCAATGCGCCGGTACTTCGTGAAGCTCTGGAGTCGGTGATCCGGCTTCTGGCCCCCTTTACCCCCCACTTTTCCGAAGAGCTCTGGAGTCTGCTGGGCCATGAGGGGGGGATGGAGGTCGCCGGCTGGCCGAGCTGGGATCCTGCAGCCCTTCAAGAAGACGAAAAACTCATCATCGTCCAGATCAACGGCAAACTCAGGGCCCGTCTGACAGTGGCTCTCGATGCTGCCCAGAGCGATGTGGAAGCTCTGGCCATGACCGATGAGAATGTTTTCCGGAACCTGGAGGGCAAGACCATCCGCAAGATCATCTATGTCCCGGGCAAGCTCCTCAATCTGGTAGTCGGATGAGACCTGCTCTCATTGCGCTGCTGCTCTTCGCGCTGGTGGCCGCCGGGTGCGGCTACCAGTTCCCCGGGCGAGGCTCCAGTCTTCCGGAGGACATCAGAAAGGTTGAGCTTGCGCTCTTTGCCAACGGCACGAGTCAGCCCTCGGTAGAGACGGAATTCACCAGTCGCCTGACGGACGAATTCATCCGTCAAGGTGCCCTGGGCATTGTCTCTTCCGGTTCGGCAGCTGATGCCGTGCTGAGCGGAAAGGTTGAGAGTTACCGCTCCAGGGCTCTGTCCTACGATGGGCGGGACAAGATCACCGAGTATCGCTCTGAGATGACGGTTTCGGCCGCTCTTCGCCGCAGCTCCACCGGCCAGATTCTCTGGAAGGGGCGCGTCTCGAGGTTTGAAGAGTATAGTGCCAACCCTGATCGTTCCGTTGAGCGAGATAATGAGCAGCGGGCCATCGATCGACTCTCCGACCGCCTGGCAAAAGACCTTTATGCCCGTATGATGGATAATTTTTAGTTTCCCTGCAGGATTTTTCCTGATGAATGCTCCCGAACTGCTTCGATCCGTCAAGGATGGACATTGTCCCGCGGTGATATTTCTCTACGGTGAGGAAGAATTTCTGGTCGACCAGTGTCTGCGCCGGTTGAAAGATCTTCTTATCGCCCCGGAGAACCGTGACTTTAATCTGGGTGTTTTTTACGCTCGCGATACCAGCGCCGCGGTGATTCTCGAAACTCTGCGCACCTATCCAGTTTTTTCAGAGCGCCGTGTCGTTATCGTCAAGGATGCCCAGCATCTGGGTGCTGCCGATCTGGATCGGCTTCAGGACTATCTTCAGGATCCGGTTCCAGAAGGGGTGCTGATCTGTGTCTGCGACAAGGTGGACGGCCGGCGCAAGTTTTTTCAGACGCTCAAGAAAAAGGGGGCGCTCATTGAATTTCGCCCGCTGTACGACAACAAGATCCCCTCCTACGTTCGTGATCAACTCCGTCAGGACGGGTATGAAATGACGGAGGATGCGGCAGGGCTTTTCTGTCGCCGCGTGGGGAGCAACCTGAGGGAGATCAATGCCGAGCTCGGCAAGCTCTACACCTTTGTGGGAGGCAGGACCCTGGTCGATGTGGCCGATGTGGAGGCCGTGGTCTCCGATACCCGGACCGACAACGTCTTCGCCCTGATGGAGGCCGTGGGCAGCGCCGAACGCTCCCAGGCTCTAGTCATGCTCAACAGAATGCTCAACGATGGGGCGGCGCCACTGATGATCCTGAGCATGCTTGTGCGCCATTACCGTCAGCTCTGGAAGGCGGTTGAACTTCTGGAGCAGGGGGGCTCACGCAAGGAGATGCCCAAAGTTCTCGGGGTGAACCCATTTTTTCTTGATGGAATTTTGCGTCAGGCTCGCACCGTTGGCGGTAGCCGATGCCGTAAGGCCTTCGAGCTCTTTATCGAGACTGATCTGGCCCTGAAGTCGAGCGGCGCCAATCCGCGTGCTCTGATGGAGCAGCTTCTGCTTAAACTAGTGACTTCAGGCGAAGGGCGAGCATAGTTGTTGGGCGGGGTTTAAAGTGACTCTTAACCACTAGTGTCCGGTTATGTTTTTGTGATTAATAAGCTGGTTACCCACCCCGTCATCCCCGCGCAGGCGGGGACCCAGAAGGTTTTAAAGCCGCTGGATCCCCGCCTGCGCGGGGATGACGAAATTGGGCGTGGGTATGTCAAGATTTCTTGAGGATTACGGCGTAGCAACTTTCTAACCGGACACTGCTGACTCTTAACATAAAAAAAGGGGCTCAATAGAGCCCCTTTTTTTAAATCTTGCACAGCTGGTTTTAGGCTTCGACACCGTTGATCAGCTTGGTCAGGCGGGAAATCTTACGGCTTGCGGTATTTTTGTGAATGATACCCTTGGTGGAGGCCTTGTCGATGTAGGACGTAGCGCGAACCAGGGCAGACTGCGAGGCTTCCTGGTCGTTGAGGACAGCGGCCTCACGAACCTGCTTGACCAAAGTTCTCATGGTTGAGCGGACATGAGTGTTACGTTCTGCGCGCTTGGCGTTTTGCTTGATACGTTTGATAGCGGACTTATGATTGGCCACGGTTTTCCTCCGATGTTGGTTACTCCGATGCAGGAGTAATAGATATTGTTTTCAGGAGTCGGATTTATAGCACTGGATTCCTTTTTGGTCAAGATTAGATTGCGACAATACGCCAAGCTATCTCTCCGGAATAGCGAGGGAAAAAATGATTTTCAGTAGGATTAACTCAAAATAATCCCATTTACTGCCAGGAACTCCCCCTTGACGATACAAAAAACAATCGCTCGTAATACTTCGGTGATGGCCGCCGCTACCCTGCTCAGTCGGGTGGCCGGGCTGGTGCGCGACATGATCCTGGCCCGACTCTTCGGGGCGGGTATGGTTGCCGATGCTTTTTTCATGGCCTTTACGATTCCGAATCTGCTGCGGCGGTTTTTCGCCGAGGGTTCCCTGACCGCGGCATTCGTGCCGACCTTTTCGAAAACCTATCATCAGGAGGGCAGGGCAGTGGCCCGGAAGGTCGCATCGGCCTGTCTGACCCTGCTTGTCCTGGTGCTGCTGCTGGTTACGGCGGGGGGATTGATTTTTTCGGAGCAGATTGTCGGCCTGATCGCAAGAGGCTTTGAGGGCGTGCCCGGCAAGCTTGAACTCACGGCCCATCTCAACGCCATCATGTTTCCCTATATTCTTTTCGCCAGCGTTCTGGCCTTGCTGACCGGTGTACTTAATGTGGTGGGACATTATTTCATCCCGGCGCTCTCCCCCCTTGTTCTTAATCTGGCGATGATTGTATCGGCGTATCTGGGGGGGCTCTGGCTCGATGCTCCGGTGATCGGCCTTGCCTGGGGGGTGCTGGTCGGAGGGGCGATGCAGGTGCTGATGCAGATTCCCGTCTTGATTCGTCATCGTATTGTGCCCGGGCTCTGCTTTGGCTTTCGGCACCCAGCGGTGCGTAAGGTTGCCCGGTTGATGCTTCCGGGACTGTTCGGAGTGGCGGTCTATCAGATTAATGTGATCGTCACCCGGGTTCTGGCCTCCTTTCTGGAGGAGGGTAGTGTTTCCTATCTTTACTATGGCCAGAGGCTCTTCGAGTTTCCGCAGGGGATATTCATCGTCGCTCTCGCCCAGGCCCTGCTCCCCAGTCTCAGTCGACAGGCCGCCGAGGGGGACATGGTGGCGTTGAAGGACTCGCTGCGCTTTTCTCTTCTTCTGGTGATCATCGTGACCCTTCCTGCGGCCCTGGGGCTGGGGCTCTGTGCCGTGCCGGTTTACAGCCTCTTTTTCATGGGGGGGCAGTTCGATTATCCGCAGGTCCTGGCCACGGCTCAGGCGCTGGCCGCTTATGCTCCGGGGCTGCTCTTCGTCGGAGTGAGTCGCATGCTGGTTCCCACCTTTTATGCTTTGGAAAATACCCGAACACCTGTGCTGGTTTCTTTCTGGACTATGCTGGTCAATGTCCTGGCTGGACTGATCCTGATGCAGTTTCTGGGGCATGTGGGGCTGGCCCTGGCGCTGACTCTAGCTTCGGCCTTTAATGCCCTGGCGCTGCTGGTGCTGCTGCGAAAGCGTCTCGGCCCCCTGGGGCTGAGATCTCTCGGTGGGCAGGCCCTGCGATGCTCTCTGGCATCCTTGGGGATGGGGGGGGTGGTTTACTTTCTTTGCGCTCTGGTTGACTGGAGTCAGCCGGGGGCCCTTCTGGTGCATGGCTCCGTGCTGCTTTGCTCTGTGGTGCTGGGAGGGGGGCTGTATTTCTGGCTCTGTCAGCTGCTGGGAGTCTCGCAGGTCAATGAGCTTCAAAAGATGGTACGACGAAAGCTGGGTAAAAGGCCGATTACTGACAGGCCCTGAGTGACTGCAGTCACTCGGGGGCTTGTCGGTAAATCGTATCGACGGGAAGGATTCAAGGTCGGTGGATGTGGATCTTTCCCGAGGCGGCGAGCTGCTGGAGTGCCCGCCGGAGTATTTTCTTGATAAAGCTCCGGGTTCCGGGGGTCAGGAAGGCAAAGCCCGCCAGGTCCGTGCAGAATCCGGGGGTCAGCAGCAGGATGCCGCCGGCCAGAATCATGGCCCCGTCCAGCAGTTGCTCGGCGGGAAGTCTTCCTGCTGCCATCTCCCGTTGTACCTGCCGCAGCAGTTCGAACCCCTGGGTTCGAGCCAGCCAGGCCCCGGCGATACCGGTCAGCAGGATCAGTCCGACGGTCCAGCCCGCACCGATGAGTGCGCCGACCTCAAGAAGAACGTAGAGCTCAAGCAGGGGGATCAGGGTGAAGAGTATGATCAGTCGTGGAAACATGCGATCCTCATTCTTCGCGCTCAGCCCTTCGGGGCCGAGGCGGGTTCGATGTCGTTGAGCTGTTTGCGGGTGTATTTCCGGAGGGAGTCCTCGGGGTCGATTCCTGCTTCCTGTGCGAGCCGGCACAGTTCGAAGAGGTGTCTTCCCAGGGCTTCATCGGTGATTTCACTCTGTTGCTCTCTGATGCTGCGGCTCAAGGAATGCAGACTTTCTTCGACCTGTCTGGTCTGTTGATCAACCCCGATTCTTTCCAGGGCCGCAGCAACCTTGACTCCTCGCATCAGGGCCGGAAGCTGGGCGGGGATGGAGGGCTTCTTTGAACTCTTCTGCCCTTGGTCGCGACGTTCTTCTTCCTTGATGCGGTCCCAGTTTCGCCTCAGTTGCTCTTCATCATGCAGTTTCAGGTCGCCAAAGACATGGGGATGGCGTCGGATGAGTTTTTCATTGATTGTCGTGGCTACATCGGAGAAGTCAAAGAGTCCCTGCTCCTCAAAAATGCGGGACAAAAATACCACCTGTAGCAGCAGATCTCCCAGTTCATCGCAGATCATGGAGGGGTTTTCACCGTCGATGGCCTCGATGAGCTCGTAGGCTTCTTCGATAATATAGGGCTTCAGACTAGAGGGGGTCTGGCGTGCATCCCAGGGACAACCTTCGGGCGCCCTGAGGTTTTTCATGGTCTGCAGTAGAGCTGTAATTCGTGATTCCATGGCTTGGGACCTCTTTCGGGTTGCATCTGGCGAGGATTTGTATCATTTTGTCGACGGTTCGAGCAAGGAGCTATGCTTGATCTGGTGGGGTTTGTCGAAGCTAAATTACTGTTTTCTCAATAAAAATAGCCTGTTCTGCGTCACGGATTTCTCCCTTGACAAACCCTGGGACTCTTTATAAAGTGCCCATTTCCAAATCCAAGGGGGTAGCTGTGCGCATTGAAGTAATTAAGCTTGGCGAGAATGGTGCGGAACTGCTTCTTGAGGAAGCGGTTGATCGGTTTTCCGGGCTGCTCGACGCTAGTGCGTATCAGGATGTTGCCTTCCCGGCTCCTGTCCGGGTGAAGGCTCACATTTTTCCTGTGGGTGAAATGGTCGAGGTTCAGGGTGTTGTAGAAACTTCTGTGGCTCTGTGTTGCAGTCGCTGCAGCGCTGATTTCGACTACAGCCTGTCGGAAGAGTTCTCCCTGACTTACAGCAAGGAGCTTCCCGAAGTCACCTCGGATGATTTCGATGAGGACGAGGGGCTCGAGCTCAGTGCTGAGGATATGGGAATTCTACTTTATGAGGGTGATGAGATCGACCTTCATGAAGGCATTGAAGAACAGGTTTTGATGGGGGTTCCCTTGAAACCTCTCTGCAGCGAGGACTGTAAGGGTTTGTGTCCGAGCTGTGGAGTCGATCTTAATGTTGAGAGCTGCAGCTGTGGGCCAGCGAGTCCCAGTTTGAAGTTCGCCGCCCTGAAAGATTTTAAAATCAAGAAGTCGTAAAAGACTGACACGGCCCAAGGCCGAATCCTGAAGGAGAATATTACCATGGCTGTACCAAAGAAAAAGACCTCGAAATCAAGACGCGATATGCGTCGTTCTCATGATGCGCTCACTGTTCCCGGAACCTGCATTTGCCCTGATTGTCAGGAAGTCAAGCAGCCCCACCGCATCTGCGCCAGCTGTGGAACGTACAAGGGCAAGACTGTTATCGAAACCAAGGAAGCATAAGCGAGGCTTACTTGGATTCCAAAGTCACGATCGCCCTGGATGCCATGGGCGGCGACAATGCTCCGGCTGTTGAGGTTGAAGCAGCCATCAGTGCCGCCCGTAGGTGGGGTATTTCCGTGCTGCTCGTGGGAGACCGCGAGCGGCTTACTCAAGAACTTCAGAAGCACGACCACTCGGGGCTCTCTATCGATATAGAGCATGCGTCTGAGGTGATCGGTATGCACGACTCGGCCTCCGATGTCGTGCGGAAAAAGAAAGACTCCTCCATTCGCGTGGCCTTTCAGGCCGTTAAGGATGGACGTGCCCATGCTGTTGTCAGCGCTGGGAATTCTGGCGCGACAATGGCTGCGGGAATGTTCATCCTGAAGCGTCTCAAGGGAGTGGAACGTCCAGCTATCGCCACGATCATGCCTACACTCAAGGACCCTGTTATCGTTCTTGACGTGGGGGGCAATGTGGATTGTCGTGCGCAACACCTGTTTCAGTTCGGACTCATGGGCGAGGTCTATTCCCGGAGCGTCTTTGGTAAAGCTCAACCCAGGGTCGGACTGCTTTCCAACGGGTCAGAGGCGAGCAAGGGGAACGAACTCACGCGGGAGGCCGACAGGCTGTTGCGTGAAGCTCCATGCAACTACGTCGGGTACGTCGAGGGTCGCAATGTCTTTGACGGTTCTGTCGACGTGGTGGTCTGTGATGGCTTTGTTGGAAATGTCCTCCTGAAGGTTTCCGAAGGATTGGCCGATGCCATCGGAACCATGCTGCGCCGGGAAATCCAGCGCAGTTTTCTAGCCAAAATAGGCTATCTTCTTGCTCGTCCCGCGTTCAAGGCGTTTAAGCGCAAGGTGGATTACGCCGAATACGGGGGCGCTCCATTGATCGGTATTGCCGGAACGGGCATGATCTGCCATGGGGGCTCCAGTGTCAGGGCGATTCATAATGCGATCGGGCTGGCCCGCGAATATGTCGTCAAGGATGTAAATGCCAAACTCGCCACACAACTGGGCGAAGCGGGGCAGTCCGGACTCTCGGAAGGTCTCTGATCTTTCAGGGCGGTACTGTGCTCGTTAGAGCGGAGGTTGAACTGTGAAGCAAGCACGCATCATCGGGACCGGCTCTTATGTGCCGGAGAAGATACGTACGAACCATGACATCGAGCAGATGACCGATACCACGGCTGAGTGGATCGTTGCTCGTACCGGAATTCATCAGCGCCGCATTGCTGCCGATTCGCAAGTTACATCGGACCTGGCGGCCAATGCAGCTCTGGCGGCTCTGGAAATGGCAGGAGTTGCAGCACAGGATATCGACCAGATCATCGTTGCGACCATTACTGGTGACTACCCCTGGCCGGCAACGGCCTGCATTGTTCAGAATAAAATTGGCGCGACCAACGCTTACGCCTACGATGTTTCAGCGGCCTGTAGCGGTTTTGTCTACGGACTGGCCAACGCCTACAACGCCATTCGCAGTGGAGCGGCCAGCAAAGTTCTGGTCATCGGAGCCGAGGTTCTCTCACGGATCATTGACTGGGGGGATCGCAATACCTGCATTCTTTTCGGCGATGGTGCCGGAGCCGTGGTTCTTGAGGCGCAGGAAGGTGACTGCGGCATCCTCTCCAATCATCTGCACTCCGATGGCTCATATCTGGAGTTGCTCTATCAGCCCGGGTATGGCAGCTGTAATCCCCTGAGCGCCAAAGCCGATCCCGGTTCTCTGCCCTATCTCAAAATGCAGGGTAACGAAGTTTTCAAGGTGGCCGTGCGCTCTCTGTCCGCAGTGGCTCAGGAAGCTCTGGATGCTGCCGGATTGTCGACTTCCGATGTGGATTTGTTTGTCCCCCATCAGGCTAATCGTCGTATTCTTGAGGCGACCGCCAAGCGACTTGGTTTTACCGAAGAGCAGGTATATATCAATGTTGATCGTTTCGGTAACACCTCCGCTGCGTCGATTCCTATCGCGTTGGATGAGGCTAACCGCAAGGGCGTACTTAAAGATGGAGACCTGGTGCTTCTGGACGCCTTCGGCGGCGGTTTCACATGGGGTGCCACTCTGCTTCGCTGGTAGACGAATCTAAATCACAGGATTTTGACTATGATTGCATTTCTTTTTCCCGGACAGGGCTCACAGCACGCAGGAATGGGGAAGGATCTGGCCGAGAATTTCCCGGTAGCCAGAGAAACCTTTGAAGAGGCCAATGATGCTCTGGGGTTCGATATTTCCTCCCTCTGTTTCAATGGTCCCGAGTCTGAGCTGAAGCTTACCGCCAACACTCAGCCGGCAATCCTGACCATGAGTGTTGCCGCGCTGCGTGTTCTTGAACAGGAAACGGGCCTGAAACCCTCCTGCGCCGCCGGTCATTCTCTGGGCGAATATTCGGCCCTGGTCTGTAGTGGTGCCATCAGCCTGGCCGAAGCCGTGCGTACCGTGCGTCTGCGGGGTACCTTCATGCAGGAGGCCGTTCCCGTAGGGCAGGGGGCTATGGCTGCGGTTCTCGGACTTGAGTCGGACGTGCTGGCCGAGATCTGTGCCGAAGCGGCTCAGTCTCAGGTCGTATCCGCTGCAAATTTCAACAGTCCGGGGCAGATTGTCATCGCCGGACATACCGAAGCCGTTGAGCGAGCCATTGAGCTGGCCAAAGGGCGTGGCGCCAAGCGCGCACTTTCCCTGCCGGTAAGCGCCCCTTTTCATTGTTCCCTGATGGAGCCGGCCGGATTGCGACTGCAGGACGTTCTGGCAGCGGTTCATGTCGCTAAGATGAACTGTCCCGTCGTGAGCAATGTGGAAGCGCTGCCCAATGCCGATCCGGCCCGCGTCAAGGAACTTCTGGTACGTCAGGTCAGTGCTCCTGTGCGCTGGGATGAATCCGTTGCCAAAATGGTTGAAATGGGTGTTGAGCGTTTTATTGAGATCGGCCCTGGTAAAGTGCTTGCCGGACTTTGCAAACGCACCGCCAAGGGGAAGGTTGCTGATAACGTTTCTGACCTGGCCAGCCTCAAGGCTCTGCTCTGATAAAGGAAATGGTGCACACAATGATGTTTCAGGATAAGGTTGCCGTTGTCACGGGCGCTTCTCGCGGAATCGGTCGAGCCATCGCCCTGGCTCTGGCCAATCAGGGAGCCAAGCTGGTTCTGAGTGCCCGCTCTCTGGCGGCGCTGGACGATACTCTGGCGGCTGTCAAGGCTGCAGGCGCCGAGGCGGTTCCCGTTGCCGCCGATGTCTCTATCGAAGCCGATGCCCGGTCCCTCGTGGCCGCGGCCGTCGAGAACTTCGGCAGGGTGGATATTCTGGTCAATAACGCCGGAATTACCCGCGATACGCTGCTTCTTCGCATGAGCGAGCAGGATTGGGATACCGTTTTGGATACCAATCTCAAAGGTGCCTTCTTCTGTACCAAGGCCGCCACCAAGTTCATGAGCAAGCAGCGCTTCGGCAGGGTCATCAATATCTCATCCGTTGTTGGAGAGATGGGCAATGCCGGTCAGGCAAATTACTGCGCCAGCAAGGCCGGACTTATCGGGTTGACCAAAAGTAATGCCCGGGAACTGGCTCGTCGCAATGTCACTGTTAATGCGATCACCCCCGGGTTTATCGCAACGGACATGACCGAGGCACTCCCCGAAAAAAAACGTGAAGAACTGACTCAACAGATTCCTCTCGGCCGTCTCGGATCTGTTGACGATATTGCCGAATCCGTAGTATTTCTCGCTTCAGATCGTGCCGCTTACATTACCGGGCAGGTTCTCGGTATCAATGGTGGAATGTACATGTAGCTCAACACATCCGGTGGATTCAAAACATCGGTAATTTAAAACAAACAAAGAAGGAGGAGAAGTAAATGGCTTCTACCGAAGAAAGAGTAAAGCAGATTGTTGCAGAGCAGCTGGGTGTTGATGATGCTCAGGTCACCATCGAGGCGTCTTTCATGGAAGACCTGGGTGCCGATTCTCTCGACACCGTCGAGCTGGTGATGGCGCTGGAGGAGGAGTTCGATATCGAGATCTCTGACGAAGACGCTGAAAAAATCCAGACCGTTCAGGACGCCGTAGATTATATCTCCGAAAACGCCTGATCGTTGAATGTTTGCAGTGGGGGAGATGGCTAATTGTGGCTCGTCTCCCCTTCTGTCATCGTTCCAAGTAATATCGCTTTTCCCCGTGGGTTTTATGAATCTTTTGGCCGGGGTGATTTCCGAAAGGAGTTAGTTTCATCATGCGCAGAGTTGTTGTTACAGGGGTAGGAGTCGTCTCCGCCCTGGGCACTGGAAATGAAAAAAACTGGTCTGCCCTGACTTCTGGTACCTCCGGTATTGATTATATTACCCGCTTCGATGCCTCTTCCTTGCCGACTCATATTGCCGGTGAAGTCAAGGATTTCAATGCTGAGGATTTTATCCCCAAAAAAGAAATCAAGAAGATGGATCTCTTCATCCAGTACTCCCTTGCTGCTGCGGAACTGGCGATGAAAGATTCGGGGTTGGTGGTTGATGAGCAAAACGCCGAGCGCGTCGGGGTTCTTGTCGGGTCCGGCCTGGGGGGGCTTCCTGCCATCGAGAAGTACCACGAGGCCATGAAGGACGGCGGCTATAAGAAAATCTCCCCCTTCTTTATACCGATGCTCATCATCAATCTGGCTCCGGGGCATATCTCCATCAAGTATGGCGCCAAGGGCCCCAACGTCTCCTCGGTTTCCGCCTGTGCAACGGGAACACACTCCATTGGAGATGCGTTTCACATGATCGCCCGTGGTGATGCCGATGCCATGATCGCCGGTGGTACCGAAGCTACCATTACCCCTCTGGCGCTGGGTGGATTCAACGTGATGAGGGCCCTTTCGACCCGCAATGACGATCCCAAGACCGCCAGCCGCCCCTTCGAGAAGAATCGCGACGGCTTTGTTATGGGCGAAGGCGCTGGAATCGTGATCCTTGAGGAGTACGAGTCCGCGAAGAAACGCGGTGCGAAAATTTATGCTGAAGTGGCCGGATACGGCCTTACCGGCGATGCCTATCATCTGACGGCTCCGGCTCCCGGAGGGGAGGGCGCAGCCCGCTGCATGGCCATGGCCATGAAGAATGCCGGAGTTGCCCCGCAGGAAGTTGATTACATCAACGCCCACGGAACCTCGACCCCCTTCAACGACCTCTTCGAGACCAAGGCCATCAAGTCGGCCTTGGGCGATCACGCTTCCAAGGTCATGGTCAGCTCCACCAAGAGCATGACCGGACACGCTCTGGGCGCCGCCGGGGGCATCGAGGCCGTCTATACTCTGCTGGCCATGGAACGCGGCGTTGTGCCTCCGACCATGAATATGATCGAGCCTGACCCCGAGTGTAATCTCGACTACGTACCCAATGAGGCCCGTCAGGCCGAGGTCCGAGTCGCCATGTCCAATTCCCTGGGATTTGGCGGTACCAACGCCACCCTGCTTTTCAAGAAGGTTTAATGGATGTATTTCGTCGCCAGCGATCATGGAGCCATTGAGCTTCGCGGTGCCATCGTCTCTTTTCTCCAGGCGCGAGGGATAGAAGTTCTCCCCTTGGGTCCTGCCGAAGGTGAGTCGGCCGACTATCCTGATTTTGGGGAAAAGGTAGCCAGAGCTGTCAGTTCCGGCGAGGCGGAAAAAGGGATACTGCTTTGCGGCACGGGAATCGGCATGTCCATTGTCGCCAACAAATTCCCCGGGGTTCGCGCTGCTTTGATCACCGACGATTTTACCGCCCAGATGTCCAAAGAGCATAACAACGCCAATATCATCGTCATGGGGGGGCGTGTCCTGACGGAGACAGAGGCCTGCGCCATGGTGAAGACCTGGCTGGATACGGAATTTGAAGGGGGGCGTCATCAGCGCCGTCTGGACAAGATCTCTGCTATTGAAGAAGCCCTGAAGTCAGGGGAGCTTTGATCCAGTAAATAGAGAACGCGGGGGGCGGGCACAAGCCTGCCCTTTTGCTTTGACTGACTTTTATCCAACCTTATTCTTTTTGAACATCGTCTCTTGGGGGCGATTGGAGGAATCTTAAATTATGAGCGACTTGCTTGATAACTTTGATATTGAAATTGCCGATTCGATCCGCAGGGAGACCGAGCGTCAGGAATACAGCCTTGAGTTCATTGCTTCGGAAAACTTCGTCAGCGAAGCCGTTCTTGAGGTTCAGGGATCGGTTCTGACCAATAAGTACGCTGAGGGCTATCCTTCCAAGCGTTACTATGGCGGCTGCGAATTCGTCGACGAGGCCGAGACCCTGGCTATCGATCGTGCCAAGGAGCTCTTCGGTGCCGAGCACGCCAATGTGCAGCCACACTCGGGATCCCAGGCTAATATGGCGGTTTATTTCACCGTCTGTGAGCCCGGCGATACGGTTCTGGGGATGAATCTGGCCCACGGTGGCCACCTGACTCATGGCAGCCCCGTCAACTTCTCCGGCAAGCTCTTCAATATCGTCTCCTACGGTGTGGAGCGCGAGACCGGCCGCATCAATTACGAGGAAGTGGAGCGTCTCGCCCTGGAGTGCCGCCCCAAGCTCATCGTCGTTGGTGCCAGCGCCTATTCTCGCGCCATTGACTTCGAGGCCTTCCGTCGCATCGCCGACAAGGTTGGCGCCAAAGTCATGGTGGACATGGCTCATATCGCGGGTCTGGTGGCAGCAGGTGAGCACGCCAATCCTGTTCCCTACGCTGAATTTGTCACGACGACGACCCACAAGACTCTTCGTGGTCCCCGCGGTGGCATGATCCTCTGTCGCGAAGAGTACGCAAAGAAGATCAATAGCAATATTTTCCCTGGTATCCAGGGCGGCCCCCTGATGCATGTCATCGCCGCCAAGGCTGTGGCCTTCAAGGAGGCTCTCCAGCCAGAGTTCAAGCAGTACGCCGCCCAGGTGGTGAAAAACGCCAAAGCCCTGGCTGCTGCTCTGGTTAAGAGGGGCTACAACCTGGTTTCCGGTGGCACCGACAATCACCTGATGTTGCTGGATCTCTCCGGTACCGAAATCACCGGAAAGGTTGCTGAAAATACGCTGGAGAAGGCCGGAATCACCGTCAACAAGAATGCGGTTCCCTTCGATACCCGCTCTCCCTTTGTAACCAGCGGCATTCGTATCGGCACACCGGCTACGACCAGTCGCGGTCTCAAGGAATCCGAGATGGAGCTGGTTGCGGCCTGGATCGATCGGGCTTTGAACAATATCGACAACGACGCCGAGCTTGCGACCATCTGCGCCGAGGTCAAGGCTCTTGCACAGAAGTTCCCCCTCTACGCCCACAAGCTTGGATAAGCGAGATGGTTAGACCGTCCTGGGAAGAATATTTCATGGAGATTGCTGAACTGGTGGCGAAGCGCTCGACCTGCCTTCGCCGCCAGGTCGGTGCCGTGTTGGTTAAAGAGAAAAATGTCCTGGCCACCGGATACAATGGTACTCCTGCGGGAATTACTCATTGTGACAAAGTCGGTTGCATCCGCCAGGAACAAAATATTCCATCTGGCCAGCGTCATGAACTCTGTCGAGGTCTTCACGCCGAACAAAATGCAATTATTCAGGCAGCTAAGCACGGCACAAATATTGGCGGCAGTATTCTCTACTGCACCCATCAACCATGTAGCATTTGTACGAAGATGATTATTAATGCTGGAATTACTAAAATCATCTATCGGGATGGCTATCCTGACGAACTTTCGCAGCAAATGCTCGTAGAGTCAGGGATTGAGGTTGTTCCTTTTGAACAAATCAAGCCTGTTTCTGATGAAACTAAATCATGAAGTGCCCTTTCTGCTCCCATACCGAGACCAAGGTCATCGATTCGCGCCTCGGAAAGGAAGCCAACAGCATCCGCCGCCGCCGGGAATGTCTCGAATGTGCCCGTCGCTTCACCACCTATGAGAGGGTGGAGGAGATACTCCCCTGGATCATCAAGAAGGACGGGCGCCGCGAGACCTATGACCGGCTCAAGATCGTTTCGGGAATGCAGCGGGCCTGCGAGAAGCGCCCCGTCTCCATCGCCGTCATAGAAAAGACGGTTGACGATCTAGAGCGCTCCCTTCAGGAGAGCGGAGAAAAAGAGATCGAAGCCAGTGAAATCGGCAATAAGGTCATGGAGGCCCTTCGCACCCTGGACGAGGTGGCCTATGTCCGGTTCGCTTCGGTTTATCGCCAGTTCAAGGATATCAACGAGTTCATGTCAGAATTGAAGGATATTCTCAATGGCGGAGCTCAGTAAACATCCTTTTTCCCTCCGGTGCTGCTAATGATCGATGCTGCCGAAACCTCAAGATGGATGGAGCTCGCCTTGGATCTTGCTCGCCGGGCCGAAGGGCGAACCAACCCCAATCCCGCCGTCGGCGCTGTGGTTGTTCGGCAGGGACGACTGGTGGGGGAGGGATTTCATCCTGGTGCCGGTGAACCTCATGCCGAAATTTTCGCCCTCGAGCAGGCCGCAGCTCAGGCCCGGGGCGCTGATCTCTATGTGACGCTGGAGCCCTGCAGTCATCAGGGGCGCACGGGGCCCTGCGCCGACGCTGTCATCGCCGCCGGACTGGCCCGGGTGCAGGTAGGGACCTTGGATCCGAATCCGCTGGTGGCCGGCCGAGGGGTCGAAAAGCTTCGGGCTGCAGGCATAGAGGTTCATATCGGCCTGCTGGAGGATGAATGCCGGCGGCTGATTGCCCCTTTTGCCCGTCATATACTCACCGGCCTTCCTCATGTGACCCTCAAGGCAGCTGTGACCCTCGATGGAAAGACGGCTACATCGAAGGGCGATTCCAAATGGATTTCCGGGCAGCAAAGCCGCCTTGAGGTCCATCGCCTTCGTGATCGGGTCGATGCGATCATGGTGGGCATCGGCACTGTTCTGGCCGATGACCCCCAGCTGACAACCCGCCTGCCCGAGGGCCATGGGCATGATCCTCTTCGTATCCTGGTCGATACCTATCTCAGAACTCCTCCTGAGTCCAGAATCCTCCATCTGGACTCCAAGGCTGAAACCCTGATCATCTGTGGGGCCGATGTCCCTGAGCTTCGCGCCGAACGCCTTCGATCGAAGCGGGTGCGGGTTTTGCGGCTGGGATCCCCCGGCGCTCAGGTCGATCTGGGGCAGCTGATGAGTGTTCTGGGTGCCGAAGGGATTCAGTCCATCCTGCTGGAAGGGGGGGCCACCCTGAACAACGCCATGCTCAGCGCTGGATTTGTCGATCGACTGATGGTATTTATGGCGCCCATACTCATGGGGGGGCGAGATGGTTCCGGGATATTCTCTGGTGCAGGTGTTTCCCGCATCGCCGATTGTATGCAGCTTCGCGATGTGCGGGTGCGGTCCATCGAAAACGATATCCTCGTTGAAGGAGAGATAGAGCGATGTTTACCGGTCTCATAGAGGATGTGGGCGCGGTCAAGCGCATCGAGCGAAATTCTCAGCAGCTGCGGGTAACCTTGAATTGCAGTTTAGCTCAGGCCGAATTCGTGCTCGGCGAGAGTATCGCTGTCAATGGAATCTGTCTCACCGTCGTGGATTTCGGTGAGGGGTGGTTCAGTGCTGATCTCTCTTCTGAGACCTGGAGAGTTACTTCTCTTTCCCGGCTCAGGGAAGGGTCCCGGGTCAATCTCGAGAGGGCGCTTCGCTTCGGTGATCGACTCGGTGGGCACCTTGTCAGTGGCCATGTGGATGCCCAGGGCACCGTCACTGGCATAGTGCGGGAAGCCAATACGATTTTTTTCCAGTTTTCCCTGCCGCCAGCACCGCTTAGATATCTTATAACGAAGGGTTCGGTGTGCATTGACGGGGTCAGTCTCACCGTTTCGGAGCTTTTGAGTGATGGTTTTACCGTGGCGATCATTCCCCACACTCTGAAGCAGACCGCTCTGGAATTTCTCAGAATCGGCGATCAGGTCAACATAGAGACGGATCTGATCGGCAAGTATGTCGAGCGCCTGTTGACCGGTGGCGCAGCAGTATCACCCGGGGGCCCAGGGGTCAGTCTGGACCTGCTCGCCCGTAACGGCTTTCTTTAATCGATTCACAGGGACAGGAGTTTTCCCATGCCAATGGCTAAGATCGAGGATGCTATCAAGGACATCCGCCAGGGTAAGATGGTTATTCTGGTCGACGACGAAGATCGTGAAAATGAGGGCGACCTGGTTGTCGCCGCGGAGTTTGCCACGGCCGAAGTTATCAATTTTATGGCCAAAGAAGGTCGCGGTCTGATCTGTCTTTCGATGACCGAAGAGCGCGCTGACCTGCTTGAGTTGCCGCTGATGGTTTCGTCCAACACCTCTTCTTTCGGCACGGCCTTTACCGTTTCTATCGAGGCCCGTACAGGAGTGACCACGGGCATTTCGGCAGCAGACCGGGCCCGTACTATTGAGGTCGCTATTGACGACAAGAGTCGTCCGTACGATCTTGCCCGACCGGGACATGTGTTTCCACTGCGCGCCAAGCGCGGCGGAGTGCTGGTAAGGGCAGGGCAGACCGAAGGTTCCGTGGATCTTTCCCGCCTTGCTGGGGTTAAGCCCGCCGGGGTCATCTGCGAAATCATGAATGATGACGGCACCATGTCGCGCATGCCGCAGCTCGTTGAGTTCGCCAAAAAACATGAACTCAAAATCGTCACTGTCGCTGATCTGGTCGCCTATCGTATGCACAAGGAATCCCTGGTGCGCCGTGCGGTGGAAACACGCATGCCCACGGTTTTCGGGGGTGAATTCAAGGCGATTGTCTATGAAAACGATGTGGACGGAATGCAGCATATTGCCCTGGTGAGGGGGGAGATCAACCCCGACGAGCCACTTCTTGTGCGTGTTCACTCCGAGTGTCTCACCGGCGACGTGTTCGGGTCGGCTCGCTGCGACTGCGGAGATCAGCTCCACAGCGCCATGGAGCAGATCAGCCAGGAAGAGCGGGGAGTCGTGCTCTATATGCGTCAGGAGGGCCGAGGAATCGGCCTGATCAACAAGCTCAAGGCCTATTCGCTACAGGATGAGGGGCACGATACCGTTGAGGCTAATGAGGTTCTGGGTTTCAAGGCCGATCTGCGGGACTACGGTATTGGGGCGCAGATTCTCAGGGATCTTGGAGTCAAGAAGATCCGTCTTATGACCAATAATCCCAAGAAAATAGTCGGTCTGGAAGGCTACGGCCTCTCGATCGTCGAGCGCGTAGCCATTGAAATGAAGGCGACCAGTGCCAATCGCGCCTATCTTACGACCAAGCGCGAAAAACTCGGTCATCTGCTTGAGAATATCTGAAGCCCGGTAAGTCCGGGCGAAACAGGAGACGGATATGCCAAATCTGATCGAAGGAAAACTCAATGCCGACGGATTGAAGATCGGCATCGTGGTTGGCCGTTTTAACAGTTTTATCGCAGAGCGCCTCTTGGAAGGGGCGATTGACGCCATTATCCGTCATGGCGGTAGCGATGAGCTCATCGACATCGTCAAAGTTCCAGGGGCCTTCGAGATCCCTCTGGTTGCCCAGAAGATGGCAGCGCGCAAGTATGACGCCGTTATCTGTCTCGGGGCGGTGATTCGGGGTTCGACCCCCCATTTCGACTATGTCAGCTCCGAGGTCACCAAGGGGGTTGCTGCTGTGGGGATGCAAACGGGGGTTCCCATAATCTTTGGAGTGCTGACCACCGACAGTATCGAACAGGCCATCGAACGGGCCGGTACCAAGGCTGGAAACAAGGGATTTGATGCTGCTGTCAGTGCTATCGAGATGGCCAATTTGATGGCCCAGCTCTGATCAGTGTTTGTGAAGGGAAGGTGTTTCATTAAAGGCAATCGGCGTACAGGGCGGGAACTGGCCCTGAAAATGATCTATGGACTTGAGAAAGAAGCCGCGGACTCCCGCGATCTCTTTGAACAATTCTGGAAAAACTTTCGCTTTGAGGATGACGTTCTTGGCGAGCCGCTGGAATGTTTTTCCGAGCAGGTTCCAAAGTTGGTGAGCTCCTTTGCCGAGGATCTGGCCGGCGGGGTCGCCCAGCACCTTAGCCGCATCGATGAGGTGATCGGAGTTGCGGCCAAGAACTGGACGCTGGAGCGCATGGCCCGGGTAGATCTGTCGATCCTGCGCCTGGCAACCTTTGAGCTGCTCTTTCGTCCGGAGACGCCGGTTACGGTTATTCTCAATGAGGCAATCGAGATCGGAAAATGTTTCGGCACCAAGGAAACTTCTTCGTTTATCAATGGAATTTTGGATCGCATCGCCCGCACCCACAGGCAAGACGAATCCGCCGAGGCTTAAGTCCCGGGCTTTTTTGTCATGGAGGTAGCAGTTTCATGAAACAGATTAAGGCAGCACTGTTGGGTTTCGGCACCGTCGGAACAGGAGTAGTCAAGGCTTTTGCGGACAACGCTGACCTGTTGAGGCAGCGCCTGGATGCCGAGGTTGTGCTTACTCGCATCGCCACTCGTGACATCGAGCGTTCCCGCGGAGTCGAAGTGGCGCCGGGCGTGCTGACGCAGGATGTGGATTCCATCCTTGTGGACCCCGATATCGATCTGGTTATCGAGCTCATGGGGGGCTACGAGCCGGCGCGCACTTACATTCTCAAGGCCATTGCCCATGGCAAGGATGTGGTTACAGCCAACAAGGCGCTGCTGGCTCTTCACGGTCCCGAGATTTTCGAGGCCGCGCGCAAGGCGGGGGTCGATGTTTTCTACGAAGCGGCGGTCGCCGGTGCGATTCCGGTGATTACGGCGATCCGGGAAAATCTGGGTGTGAATCGCTTTCAAAGCGTTTTCGGCATCCTCAACGGTACCTGCAATTATATTCTGACCCGCATGACCGATGAAGGCGCCGATTTCGCCGAGGTGCTCGAAGATGCTCAGACGCAGGGGTATGCAGAGGCCGACCCGACCTTCGATGTCGAGGGGATAGATGCGGCGCATAAACTCTCGGTTCTGATCTCCCTTTGTTTCGGTACTCCGGTGGATTTCGATCAGATCTATACCGAGGGGATCGGTGCGATTTCGGCTCTGGATATTCAGTTCGCCAGGGAGTTCGGCTACAAGATCAAGCTGCTGGCCATCTGCAAGGAAGATGGCGGTCGCATTGAGGCGAGGGTTCATCCCACCATGCTCCCTCAGGGGCACCCCCTGTCCGATGTGGACGGGGTCTTTAATGCCGTGCGCATCATGGGGGATTTCTCCGGGCCCATCATGCTCTCCGGTCGCGGCGCGGGCATGGAAGCTACGGCCGGCGCCGTTATGGGTGACGTTATGGCAGCGGTGCGCAACAGGCATCGGGATGCATCCGGTCGCAGCCCGGCCTGCGGCTATCGCAGTGATGCTATCCGCTCCCTCGACATCAAACCCATGGATGAGATCCAGAGCCACTACTATCTGCGCTTTATGGCCAGGGATCAGCCTGGGGTGCTCGGGCAGATCGCCGGGATTCTCGGGGGCGAGGGTATCGGGATCGCCAGGATGATCCAGACGGAGCGCCATGTGGAAAATACGGTGCCCGTGGTGATACTGACCCACGATACCTGCGAGGCCAATATCCGTGCGGCCCTTGCGCAGATTGACGCCCTGGATGTAGTCGGAGAGCCAAGTCGCCTGATCCGTATCGAGGCCTCTCTGGACTGAAAACTGTCGGTTTTTTTATTCCCAGCTCCCGCTCTTTATGAGGGGCGGGAGCTGAGAGCGAGAAAAAAGAAAAAAATCGAATTAGTAGTTGACACTGATCGGGGTGATTTGATAAATATATCGGCGTTTCGGACATAGGCACGTAGCTCAGTGGGAGAGCACTACCCTGACACGGTAGGGGTCGGCGGTTCAATCCCGCCCGTGCCTACCAAAAATTAAAGCTGGTAGCTTGGAGGCACCTCGGGTGCCTCTTTTACTTTCTGGAGTCTGTAAATGTCCATCATACGTCTTGAGTTGCCCGATGGTTCTGTTCGAGAGTGCGAGCGCGGAACGGTTGCTCTTGACTTTGCCAGGTCTATCGGCGAGCGTCTGTCTCAGCAGGCGGTTGCTGTACGTTTTGAGGGGGGCCTACTCGACCTTTCCGCTTCTCTTGATTCTGACGGTCGTATCGAAATTATCACCCAGGACTCCCCTGAGGGTCTTGAGGTTATTCGCCACTCGGCTGCTCATCTTCTAGCTCACGCCGTTAAGAGTCTTTACGGAGATAAGGTCCAGGTAACGATCGGGCCTTCCATTTCCAACGGTTTCTATTACGATTTCCACGCTCCCGATCACAAGTTTACCCCTGAAGAATTTCCGGCCGTCGAGGCCGAGATGACCCGTATCGTCCAATCCAAGCTTCCCATTGTCCGTGAGGAGATGGAGCGTGATGAGGCGATAGAGCTGTTTCGGTCCATGGGTGAAGATTATAAGGTTGAGCTTATTCAGGATCTTCCCAATGAGACGGTGAGTCTTTACCGCCAGGGGGATTTCGTCGATCTGTGCCGCGGGCCGCACCTTTCTCATACCGGCCGGGTCAAGGCGTTCAAGCTCACCAGTGTTGCCGGAGCTTACTGGCGTGGCAGTGAAGATAATGCCATGCTGCAACGTGTCTACGGCACGGCGTTTAATGACCGAAAAGCACTTAAGGCCCATCTGGAGCTGATCGAGGAGGCCAAGAAGCGCGACCATCGCAAGCTCGGCAAGGAGCTGGATCTGTTCAGCTTCAACGAAGAGGTTGGCGCCGGTCTGGTGATCTGGCATCCCAAGGGGGCAATGCTTCGGACGCTGCTTGAGGATTTCGAGCGTCGCGAGCATCTGCGCCGTGGGTACGACATAGTCATGGGTCCCCAGATGCTTCGTACCGATCTCTGGAAGACTTCCGGGCATTACGAAAATTACCGTGAAAACATGTATTTCACGGAGGTCGATGGGCAAAGCTACGGCATCAAGCCGATGAACTGCCTCGCCCATATGATGGTTTTTAAATCTCAGCTGCGCTCCTACCGGGATCTGCCCCAGCGTTATTTTGAGCTTGGCACCGTCCATCGTCATGAAAAGTCGGGAGTGCTTCATGGCCTGCTGCGGGTTCGAGGCTTTACGCAGGATGACGCTCATATTCTCTGCATGCCTGAGCAGCTCGATGGCGAGATCAAGGATGTGCTTCGCTTTATTCAGGACGTCATGGAGATCTTCGGTTTCTCCTACCGCCTTGAGGTCTCAACTCGTCCCGAAAAGTCCATTGGCAGCGACTCCGACTGGGAGTTGGCGACTCAGGCTTTGCAGGGGGCGCTCGAGAGTTCCGGCCTTCCCTATCAGATCAATGAGGGCGATGGCGCTTTTTATGGTCCCAAGATCGATGTCAAGCTCAGAGACGCTCTTGACAGGGAGTGGCAATGTGCTACTATCCAGTGCGATTTTACTCTGCCTGAGCGCTTTGATCTCTCCTATGTAGGGGCTGATGGCGAAAAGCACCGCCCTGTCATGATTCATCGCGTTGTGCTCGGCGCCATCGAACGTTTTATCGGCGTGCTGATTGAGCACTATGCTGGCAGCTTCCCTCTGTGGCTGGCGCCGGTGCAGGCAGTTGTCATTAACGTGACGGATAATCAGCTAGAATACGCTCAATCGGTTGTGAAGCAGCTTCGCTCCGATGGCGTTCGCGTCAAGTCTGATTTTAGAAATGAAAAGTTGGGCTTCAAAATTCGCGAAGCTCAGATGCAGAAGGTTCCCTATATGCTGGTCATCGGTGACCGGGAGATGGAAGAAGGTCTTGTAGCTCCCCGGTTCCGTAACGGCGAGAGTCTTGATACAATGAGCCCCAAGTCATTCTCGGATTTTGTGGCTGACGAATGTCGTAACTACCGCTAGGAGGTGCTGTCATAGCTAAGCAGGAAACCAACATAAACAGGGATATTCGTGCCCGTGAAGTTCGTGTTGTTGATGATGAGGGGGGGCAGTTAGGTATTCTGTCTCTTGAAGATGCTCTGGCAGCAGCAGAAGAGCGTAGCCTTGATCTTGTAGAGGTCTCACCCAACGCCGAACCGCCCGTGTGTCGTATCATGGACTACGGGAAGTTTAAATACGAAGCGAGCAAGAAAGCAGCTGACGCCAAGAAGAAGACGGCCAAGGTTGAACTCAAGGAAGTCAAGCTTCGTCCCAAAACTGAAGATCACGATTTTCAGGTCAAGTTGAGAAACGCCCGTCGGTTCCTCGAAGATGGAAACAAGCTTAAGGTCACGGTTATGTTCCGTGGTCGAGAAGTGACCCATCCCGAATTCGGACAACGGCAGTTGACTCGGATGGCCGAGTCGGTCAAGGATCTGGGTGTTGTTGAATTTATGAGCAGGCTGCAAGGCCGGTTCATGCATATGGTTGTCGCCCCGAACAAGAAATAATTGTCACAGGATGCCTGCCTGGGGTCAGATCTTTCGTCTGAAAGAATCTGACCTTTTTGCGGTTTTTTCACTCGGATGTCGTTCAATACTAGGAGAATAGTCTCATGCCAAAGATCAAGACCAACCGTGGGGCCGCCAAGCGGTTTCGCAAGACCGGCAGCGGTAAAGTCCGTCGTAATAAGGCTTATACCAGCCACATTCTGACCAAGAAGTCCACCAAGCGCAAGCGCGAGCTGCGTCAGGGGACTCTGGTTCACAGAGCAGACGAAAAAAATATCAAGGCTTTGATCCCCTATCTCTAATCGGGGAGTTCCATCGGCTTGGAAGTCCGAGACCATTGGGGTCATTGTCTCCCCCTTCTGGTCCGGCAGCGGCTTTGCCGCACAGACATGATCACACCACAACAGGAGTATTAAGATGCCGAGAGTCAAAAGAGGTTTTAAAGCGAGACAACGCAGAAACAAGGTTCTCAAGCTGGCCAAGGGTTATCGCGGCGCCCGCAGTAAACTTTTTCGCAGCGCAACAGAGGCTGTAGACCGCGCCCTGAATTATGCGTACCGTGACCGTAAGGTCAAGAAGCGCGACTTCCGTGCCCTCTGGATTGCACGGATCAACGCCGCTGCTCGCGAAAACGGACTGTCCTACAGCCGTCTGATTCATGGTTTGAAACTTGCCGGGATCGAGCTTGACCGTAAGGTTATGGCACAGATCGCGGTAGATGATGCCAAGGGCTTCAGCGCTGTTGTGGCAAGCGCCCAGGCTAAGCTTTAAGAAATTGTCCTGTAAAAAAAAAGAGATGGGTTCTGCCCATCTCTTTTTTTTCCAGTCAGTTCTTTTTTCTGCGATGGAAGCCTCTGGCTTCCATTTGCATTTGAGGTGATTGAGGATCATGAGGGATAATCTTGAAATCATGCTGCAGTCGGCGTGTTCGGCTCTCACCAGCGCCGAGACCGAAGCGCAGTTGCGTGAAGTCCGTGTTCAGTTTCTCGGTAAAAAAGGGGAACTGACGGCAATCATGAAGGGGATGAGAGATCTCAGCGCCGAGGAACGCCCTCTGGTGGGAGATCTGGCCAACCGCGTTAAGGATACGGTCGAATCTCTGTTCGAAGAGCGGTTGGCTCTGCTGGTTCAGGCGGATATCGCCCGGCGCCTGGAGCTTGAGCGTATCGATGTAACGCTCCCCGGCCGCGCCACCAACAGCGGTTCTTTTCATCCCATCTCCATTGTCACCGATGAGATTGTGAAGATCTTCTCCGGCATGGGTTTCGGCGTTGCCGAAGGGCCCGAGGTCGAGAAGGACTTCTATAATTTCGAGGCTCTCAACGTTGGCAAGGACCATCCCGCCCGCGACATGCAGGATACCTTCTATATCTCCGATGATGTGGTCCTTCGTACCCACACCTCTCCCGTTCAGATCCGTACCATGATGGAGCAGCCCCCTCCGGTTCGGGTGCTGGCTCCGGGAACCGTCTACCGTCGGGATTCTGATCTGACACACAGCCCCATGTTTCACCAGATCGAAGGCTTTCTGGTGGATGAGCGGGTGACGTTCGGTGATCTCAAGGGAGTGCTGACCCGTTTTCTCCGTGAGTTTTTCGGAGATGATCTCGGCGTGCGGTTTCGCCCCTCCTTTTTCCCCTTTACCGAGCCCAGCGCCGAGGTTGATATTCAGTGCGTGATCTGCTCCGGTCAGGGATGCCGCGTCTGCAAACAGACGGGTTGGCTGGAAATTCTCGGTTGCGGAATGATCGATCCCGAGGTTTTCAAGGCGGTGAACTATGACAGCGAAAAGTACAGCGGTTTTGCTTTCGGGATGGGTCTTGAGAGGATGGCCATGCTCAAATATGGCGTCAATGATCTGAGACTGTTTTTCGAAAGTGACCTGAGGTTTTTGAGGCAGTTCTGATTGGGCGTTTTCCCCGTCGAATTTCCTGAATCTTATTGTACCCAAGTCGACTGAACCCTGGCACTGCGGCAAAGGTTGCCAGCTATCCATATCCGAGGCACTGACCCATGATTGTCACCTATAATTGGCTCAAGCAATATGTTGATTTTGATTTCTCTCCCGAGGACCTGTCCCATCGCCTGACCATGGCCGGGCTTGAGGTCGATGCGATGGAAAGACTCGGTGAAGGACTCGATTCGGTTATCGTGGCCCGCCTGGTGTCCGTGGATGCTCATCCTGAAGCCGACAAGCTCTCGATCTGTCAGGTGGATACGGGTTCCGAAGTCGTGCAGGTTGTCTGTGGAGCAAAAAACCATCGCACGGGCGACCATGTGGCCCTGGCTCAGGTTGGCTCCGTGCTTCCCGGCGATTTTAAGATCAAGAAATCCAAAATTCGCGGTGAAGTTTCCATGGGAATGCTCTGCTCCGAGTCGGAGCTCGGTCTAGCTGATGAGTCAGAGGGGATTCTCATTCTTTCCAAGGAATTCACTCCTGGTCAGCCAGTCTTCGAGGCACTGGGGCTCAAAGACATTCGCTATGAAATCGGCCTGACCCCCAATCGCCCTGACTGCCTGAGCGTCTATGGTGTGGCTCGCGAGGTCGCAGCTATGGCGGGCAAGGCTCTGAAGGCACCCGCCTTCAGTCTGGAAGAGCAGGGGACCCCCCTTTGCGAGGTCGCTTCCGTCTCCATTGAGAATGCCGAGCGTTGCCCCCGTTACGCCGCGCGGCTGATTCGAGGTGTTAAGGTGGGGCCTTCCCCCCAGTGGCTGGTGAAGGCTCTCGAGTCTATCGGACAGCGCTCGATCAACAATGTGGTCGATGTCACGAACTACGTCCTGATGGAGCTGGGTCATCCTCTGCATGCCTTTGATTTCAATCTGCTCTCCGGTGGGCAGATTCAGGTGCGCTGCGCCTCCGAAGCAGAGGCCTTTCAGACTCTGGACACACAGGAGCGACAGCTCAGTGCCGAGGATCTCATGATCTGCGATGGCGAGCGCCCCGTTGCCCTGGCTGGAATCATGGGAGGGCTCAACTCGGAGGTCAACGATCAGACCCTCGACATCCTGCTGGAGAGTGCATTTTTCTCCCCCGTAGGAATCCGTCGTTCCAGCAAGCGTCTGGGGCTGCACACCGAGGCATCCCATCGTTTCGAGCGCGGCTGCGATGTGGATATGGTTCCCCTGGCACTGGATCGGGCCGCCGCCATGATTCAGGAAGTTGCCGGTGGGCAGATTGCCCCGGGGGTTCTGGATCAGTACCCCGCGACCCTACTGCCCAATGAGATTCAAATCCGCGTGGCGAGCTGCACAAGAATTCTCGGTTTTGAACTCTCGGCCCATCGTATCGCCGAGCTGCTCGAGTCCATCGGGCTCTCGGTACTGACCAAAGACGCCGATGGGGTTCGTCTGAGCATCCCCGCTTATCGTCCTGATCTGGAGCGCGAAGTCGATCTGATTGAAGAAGTCGCCCGGTTAAACGGTTATGACAATATCCCGGTCACCATGCCGGTGGGTTCTCTGGAAGTCAGTACCCCGTCGCCCCGCCTTCAGGCTCGGGATCGCCTGCGTCAGCTCATGGTTTCCCTGGGTTGTAACGAGACCATCAGTTATTCCTTCATCTCGCCCACCGCCTGGGATCGCCTCGGTCTGAACTGCGAAGACCCCCGGCGCAAGAACGTGGCCGTGCTCAACCCGCTGTCCGAAGATCAGTCCGTGATGCGCACCAGCCTGGTGCCCAGCATTCTGGAAACCGTCTCGCGCAACCTCAGCCATCGTATCCTCGACCAGCGGATCTTTGAGCTTCGCCCCGTATTTTTTCCTACGCAAGAGGAGCTGCCCCGGGAAGAATATCGCCTCTGCGTCGCCATCTGCGGTCGTCGCGATCCCGAGGGCTGGTCCCAGAGCAGCGAACAGGTGGATTTCTTCGATATGAAGGGGCTTTTCGAGCAGCTTCAGGCGGCAATGCGAGTCGAGAAGCTGAGCTTTGACAGCAGCGCAAGCGAGCCCTATCTCCACCCCGGCAAGTCCTGCACCCTGAAGGTCGGTAAAAAGGTCATCGGAACCTTAGGTGAGCTTCATCCTTCGGTCATGCAGTCCTATGATATCGACCGCCCCCTGTATCTGCTTGAGCTCGATGTGGAGGCCTTTTTAGCGAAGGCTTCTCAGAAGACCAGTTTCAAGCCCATCTCCCGGTTCCCCGATGTCAGCCGCGACAGCGCACTGCTGGTGGACGAAGGGGTCAGTGCACAGGAAATCCTCGATATCCTCCGTGGAGCATCCGCTAAGCATGTAGAAGACATCCAGATCTTCGATCTCTATCAGGGCAAGGGGATCGAGCTGGGCAAGAAGAGCATCGGTGTCCGGGTTCGTTACCGCAGCGCCGAGAAAACCCTCACGGATACTGAGGTCGTTCGGGCTCACGGCAAGCTTATCGACAGTCTGTGCCGTAAAATTTCTGCCGAAGTCAGGTAATGGATTCCGTCCATTTCGACTGATAAAGTCGGTAGAACAATCGAGGTAAGGCAGAGCATGGATGTCAGCATTCCCGACAAAATGTATTTTAAAATTGGTGAGGTTGCTGAAATTACAGGGGTAAAACCTCATGTGCTGCGCTACTGGGAGAGCGAATTTAAGTTATTCCGCCCCGGGAAGAGCCGGACCCAGCAGCGTCTTTATCAGCGCAAGGACATCGAGCTTGTTCTGAGGATCAAGGATCTGCTGTACGTTCAGGGGTTCACCATCGCAGGGGCCATCAAGAAACTCAGGGAGAAGAAGAGCGATGATCTCCCGCAGCAGGAAGATGTCCCTCTGGATATCCTCGATCAAGTTTATCAGGATCTGCTGCGACTCAAAAAGTCCCTGTCCTGAGTCATCTGTGCCCCGTCGGGGCCTACCGGCGTTGCTGCTGAATTTTCCCATGGCTGCTGCTTCAAGGTTTGTTCGGAGATCGCGTGCTTATTCTTGTTACCAACGATGATGGCATTCAGGCCCCAGGGCTCAAGGCTCTGACGCGGTCCCTGCAGGCCCTAGGGCGCGTCGTGGTTATCGCTCCCGATCGGGAGCGCAGTGCTTCGGGGCATGCCATGACTCTGCACTCCCCCCTTCGGGCCGAAGAGATCGCACCCGACTGGTTTGCCGTCGATGGCACCCCCACCGACTGCGTTAACCTCGGTGTTCACGGGCTTCTGGAGCGCCGCCCTGATCTTGTGGTCTCCGGAATCAATCGTGGCGCAAATCTGGGGGACGATATCACCTACTCGGGCACCGTGGCCGCAGCCATGGAGGCCACCATCATGGGCGTTGCCTCTCTGGCCATTTCCCAGGAGTACGGCCCCGATTCCTTCCCCCTCGATTATCAGGCTTCCGCCCGGGTTGCCGCCAATCTGGCCCGTCAGCTGATGGACAACGGTTTGCCTCCCGACACCTTTCTGAATGTCAACGTTCCCGATCTTGATTTCGAGCAGCTCGCCGGCATCCGGCTGACCCGTCAGGGCAAGAGGGTCTACGGTGATCTGGTCATCGAAAAGCTCGATCCCCGGGGGCGCAAGTACTACTGGCTGGGGGGAGGGGAATTGGGCTACAAGCCTGATGAACGCAGTGATTTCTACGCCATAGAAGCTGGTTTCGTTTCGGTCACTCCCCTGCATCTTGATCTGACCAACTACGCCTCCTTTGATGCAATGAACCGATGGAATATCACCCTGTCCGATCTGGGGTGATTGGGAAGCGGAAGGATTTATATGGATATGTCGATTGCTCGGCGTCGCATGGTCGAGAAGCAGCTCATCGGTCGGGGGATCACCGATGCGAAGGTCATCGAGGTGATGTCCCGGATTCCCAGACATCTCTTTATCCCTGAAGCCCTCCGGGATCAGGCCTATGGTGACTATCCCGTTCCCATCGGCGAAAAACAGACCATTTCCCAGGCCTTTACCGTCGCCTTTATGACCCAGTCTCTTGAACTTGATGGGGATGAGAAGATTCTGGAGGTCGGCACCGGATCCGGATACCAGGCGGCCGTTCTCTCCCAACTCGCCGACAAGGTCTATACTGTCGAGCGCATCGCCTCCCTGGCCCGTCAGGCTCGCAGGGTTCTCGACCAGCTGGCCTGTCGCAATGTCAACCTCAAGGTCTCCGACGGAACCCTGGGCTGGGAGAATGAAGCGCCCTTCGACGGCATCCTGGTCACCGCCGGCGCCCCTGCCATCCCCGATGAGTACCGCTGCCAATTGAGCATCGGCGGTCGCCTGATCATCCCCGTCGGCGGTCGCGAGCAGCAGGATATGATCCGGGTGACCCGCCTGTCCGAATCCGATTACCGCGAGGAAAAACTGCTGGACTGCCGCTTTGTCCCCCTGATCGGTTCCCAGGGGTGGGACGGCAGGTAGGCGTGCAAGAGGCTTCTCGAATGGGGGCCTCTTGCGGTACTCTGTGTTTTCCAAAGATTATGGAGATAAACAGATGATCGCCAGACTAATTCTGCTTGCCACAATCTGTGTAATGCTCCTTAGCGCCTGCACCCCTACCAGCGGCGTCTATCATCCTGTAAAAAAGGGGCAGACCCTTTATCGCATCGGCAAGGCCTACGGTGTTGATTCCCGGTATCTGGCCCGCATCAATGCCGTCGATGATCCAACCAATATCCATGCCGGTAAGGTCCTCTTCATTCCCAACGCCAGGAAGGTGCTTCCTGATCTTGGGTACCGCCCTTCGGTAAAATCAACCCGGACTCCGGTAAAAACCAGACCCCCGTCTCTCAGCGTAAAATCTGCCAAGGCTCCTGCAACGAAGAAGCCGGCAAGGAACGCTTCTCCCCTGGTGACCAAAGGGAAGGCGCCTGCGAAGAAAAAGGAGCAGTTTGCCTGGCCCGTCAAGGGGAAGATCATCAAGAAATTCGGGAAAAAGGGGAGTCAGAAAAATAATGGGGTGGAAATCGCCGTACCCCGCAAAACGCCCGTACTGGCCGCTGCAGCCGGTCGCGTCAGTTACAGCGGTAATGGAATTCAGGGGTTCGGAAATCTGATTATTATCCAGCACTCCGATTCTTTTTTCACTATTTACGGTTTCAATGATAAAAATGTCGTCCAGACCAATGACTATGTGGGTCGGGGGGACAGGATTGCCCTCTCAGGCCATCCCGGAGGGGAGGGGGCCGACAGGCTTCATTTTGAGATTCGCTATGGCAAGAATGCCGTAAACCCGATATTATACCTGCCTTAATGTTTGTGCTTGCCTGGTGTATTTTGTTTTGTTGATTTATTTCTCTGGGGAGGAGACAGCTCATGAAGACTGGCGAACGGGATTCTGATGAATCAAAGGATGTTTCTGATGAGATACGCGGTGATGAGGGGTTGAATAAAACCCCTGCTGCTATGGATGGAGAGGAGCCCGAGGAGGAAAAAAAATACGCCGCGGGTGAGGACGATCATCATTTCGATGATGCCATCAAAATTTACCTCAAGGATATTCAGAAGAGCCAGCTGCTGACCGCCGAAGGTGAGCGTGAGCTGGCCAACCGGATCGAAAAGGGTGATATGATCGCCCGCGACAAGATGATCGAGTCGAACCTCCGTCTGGTCGTAAAGATTGCAAAACGTTACATGAACCGCGGTCTGCCATTTCTCGACCTCATCGAAGAGGGCAATCTGGGCCTGATCAAAGCCGTGGAGCGGTTCAAGGTCAGCAAGGAGTGTCGCTTCTCGACCTATGCCACCTGGTGGATTCGTCAATCCATAGAGCGGGCCCTGGTCAACCAGAGCCGTACCATCCGTCTGCCGGTTCATGTTGCCGATGATATCAACAAGTACGTCAAAGTCAGTCGTGAACTCCTCCAGAGTCTCAAACGTGATCCCGAAGACGAAGAGGTTGCCGAGGCCATGGGCGTCGATATCGCTCATATTCGAAAGTTGACGTCCCTGATCAAAAAAACCTATTCCATCGAGCATCCCATGGGGGAAAACAGCGACTACACCCTTATCGACACCATCAAGGATGTCTCCGCCGTTGACCCTCTGGAGTTCTCCGAGGCCATCGACAAGTACCAGCATCTCAACGACTGGCTTGAGACGCTGACTGAAAGTGAGCGCGAGATTCTCACCCTGCGTTTCGGACTCGATGACAAGGAACCCCAGACCCTCGACACCATCGGTAAAAAATTCGGAGTCACCCGGGAGCGTATTCGTCAGATCGAATCCAAGTGCCTGGACAAGCTCAGAAAAATAAGAGAAGAAAATGAAGAGAACGTACAGCCCCTCACTCAGGACTGAGGAGCCTCTCAAATAATCCAAGGAGAATTAAATGGAAGCGTTGAAAAACATCATTCGGGATATCCCCGATTTTCCCAAAAAGGGAGTTCTTTTCAAGGACATCACCACTCTGTTGTCCCATGGCCCCAGCTTTCACCGCATGATTGATCTGATCGCCCATCGTTATGTCGGCCAGCGTATCGATCAGGTCGTCGGCGTTGAAGCCCGCGGTTTTCTCCTCGGATCGGCCCTTGCGTACAAACTCGGTACCGGGATCACCCTGGTGCGCAAGCCCGGCAAACTCCCCTATAAAACCCGCAATATCAGCTACGAGCTCGAATACGGAACCGACACCCTTGAGATTCACGAAGACGCTTTCAAAAAAGGCGACCGAGTTCTGATCGCCGATGACCTGCTGGCCACCGGTGGCACGGTCTCCGCGGTCGTCAACCTGGTCGAGTCACTCGGTGCCGAGATCGTCGAATGTGCCTTCATGACTGAACTCGATTTTCTCAAGGGCAGGGACAAGCTTCCGAAGGATAAAGTATTCAGTCTGCTGCAATTCTGAAGATCTCAGGAAAATCCTTGCCCAAAGAGCCAAGCTGATGTAATAAATACCCAGCTTTCGGCTTCGTAGCTCAGCTGGATAGAGCAACCGCCTCCTAAGCGGTAGGTCGGGCGTTCGAATCGCCCCGAGGCCACCAATAAAAAAGCACTTACTGACTTTCGGTAGGTGCTTTTTTTTGTCCGAATCCGTTTTGTGGGCCACATCATGGGCCACTTGCGGATGGCTACCGGAGTTTTTCGAGCAACAGGCTCAGAGCCTGACGTACGGATTCATGGGTGTACTCATCTGCCGGGTCAGGCGCCTGGCCTGCCCGCTGAAACAGAGGGCGTTCCTGATACAGCTCTCCCCAGCGCACATCCACCTGGCGCACGAATTCCTGAAGCGCATAATCACTGTCCAAGATGCTGTCCATGATCTCCCGCAGCGCATCGCAGGGTTGCTCCAGATGGCGTTCAATCAACAGTGCGCTATCTCGTACCTTGCGGCGCAATATCGACTTCAATGCCCCCGAAGGATCCGGGGTGTTGTGGTCGATCCATTGCGTTGCCAAGGTAACGGCCTGCTCCTGCCGGGAAACGGGTGATGCCCCCTTCATCAGACCACTGCCAGCACGGCCGATGGCCCCTGCCACGCTGAATTTTTGCTGCGCACGCATTTCACGTTGTATCTCATCGCTGTTGGGATCCTGCTCATTGCCCATCTCGTCGCTCCATTGCTGGTTACTCGTTTCGGGGGCTATGCAAGCCGGGCTGCTGATACTTGATGTCAGCTGCTCCCGTAATACCCGTTTACTCTACGGGTCTGAGTCGTTCTTAACACATACACGCTGGTTCATTTCAACGAAACGGTGAGATCGATTGATATCGATGCATGCGTTGAGGCGACGATTCCGGGTTGGTATATCGAACAGAAGGATCAATGTGACGTGAGACTGTTCAATGGCAAAAACCCACTGTTTCTCGTCAAGCCGAGCAATAGTGGGGCACCATCCGAAAAGTTGCTCAACCAGATCTCCCATCAGCTGGACCAGCGTTGTCGTAATGTGGAGCCGAAAGCCTATGGGAAAGAGAAAAAAGGGTCTTGAAATCTACCCCACTACATTATTCGCCGGTGAGATCATAGACGACAAAGTTAGATGCCGGATTGGTCAACGTTGAACCGCTACTGCAGTTGGTTGATGACTGGCACATGTTTCTCGAAAGCGATAAAGTCGCTGCACGGGGATAGATCATTCAAAAGCATGTGAGGTCAGGATGGCCTCTGGGTTCGACGAGCTTTATTAACTGCTTGGAAGTGATGCTTGGGGGAGGTCTGGTAACTCAGAGCCGAAAATGGTTTGAATTAAGTATGGTGTCCCCGGAATTTATTTTGAAATGATCCCAGTTCTTAAAACTTTGCTTGCCATGATGCACCTCTGCAAGATGAGTTTAGTGCCCAACAATAGCCATCTTGCAACCCAGGGCATTAACAATCTTGCTGATGGTTTCATAGCGCGGGTTGCCACCGTCGGATAGAGACTTGTACAGGCTGGCGCGGGTCACTCCGGCTTTTTGGGCGACTTCGGTCATGCCCATGGCCCGCGCCGCAGTACTGAGCGCGTGGATAAATTCCTGCTCGGTGCCGTTTTCGGCGGCCTCTGCAAGAAAACCACGGATATCCTCTTCGGTTTCCAGCATTTGCGCGATATCGAACTTTTTGGTCTTCATAGGTCACTCCAATTCGTCAAGAATCTCCCTGGCCCGGGCGATATCTTTGCTCTGCCCGGACTTGTTGCCTCCGACCAGCAAGATAACAACTCTGCCGTCACGAACCGTGAAGTAGATTCTCAGCCCGCCTCCGACGACAAAGCGTAGCTCAAAGAGCTGTTCGGCCAGCTGTTTGTGGTCACCGAAATTACCCTGCTCGGCACGGTCGAGGCGCGCGGCGATCTTGTACCGGGTCGGCTTGTCCTTCAGCCCTTTGAGCCATTTGTCAAAGACAGGGGTCGTTTCGAGTTCGTAGTTCATGTATGCAGTGTATCCCGTGGGATACAAGGCGTCAAGATGAAGTGAAATACTGTCAACCACGTCCACCTTGTCCACCTCGCAAATGACTTTTCTCTCACATGGCCCGACAATCGGGCCATGTCTATTTTTACCCTCTCAGAACTCGACGGCCTGATCACCGAATACAAGGCTGCCCTTAAGGCTGTAGCCAAGGGGCAGGGGATTGTTGTGGACGGCGAGCGCCTCACTCGTGGAGATCTGCCGCAGATCCATCAGGCGCTGGATTGGTTCGGATCCGAGCGCAACAAGCTCGCGGGCAAATGGCGGGCGCTCACTGTCGTCGGGATGCCTGCCCGATAAAAGTAGGGACACTTCCCATATTTTTGAGTACGAAGACGCTTGATTTTGCCGCGGGCAACTTGCCAACTTGCAGGCTCGACCCCGGCACGCAATGGAGTTTTGGTTTGCGTGGCATGAAGAAAGGTTAGGGGAGAATCTCCGATTGTCAAACCTGACCCCTATGCCTTTCTCGAAGCCAAGCCTGTCAATTGAGATCCTGAATCTTGTGCGCCGGATTCTTCGTTTGGTGTTGCCGGTAGTGACTGTAAGGCGTTTTTTCCACTCAAGTCGGTCGATATGTGCAACTACCCTTAGATCGCCGTCGTCATCGCGCTCAACCTCCAGGTCGCCGTCGAGGAAGGAATCAATGGCTTCATCCGCGCCTCTCCGGGCGCCGATGAAATACCACTTGAGCGCAAGACGTTCCATTTCGTCTTTAAGTTCATCAGCCGCATCTTCTGGGTAGTAGGTATCTTCGTCGAGAAGACCTTCTTCTTTGAACTTCTTGAGGGTGTGCCTGATGCCAATTACCCGATGCTCACTCTTTGTTTTCTCAATGTCTCTTGGCATAAGCAATTCTCTCCAGTCTTGTTGTTCTTTTTCACGTTATATTGGTCAAACTAAGCTGGCTGCGGTACAACGGCCCGACCTGGACAAATGTTTAAATGTCAAACCTGACCCCCAAGACTTTTCCGGCCCGACCTGGACAAATGTTGTCGAGGAAAGCCGCTGTTCGCTCAGACCGCCTTGTGTCCTTGAGTGCTTTGGTTAGAGCTTTTCTATAGATTGTTAAATGCTTCGATGATTTCAGATATTTGAGAGCTGTTTGAAAATGAATGCAGGACGCTGCCTTGCATTGATTTTTTTTTGATTTCTATAGTTTGTTCTTCATCTTCAATATTCAACTTATTCTTAATAACATTCCACGTTATTCCATTTTGTTTCTTTAATTTCTGAGCTAAAATATTAGTCC
>JAAXQG010000212.1 GCA_012974445.1 Desulfuromonadales bacterium | reverse complement strand
TTCATCCCATTTATCCCTGTAAAACAGACCTTTGAAATTTTGTCCCGTGGACGGAAAAAGCTGTAGGCGAAAAGATTTCTCACAGGGATGAAGGGAATGAAGGGGATAGGTCTCTTGGTCGGGAAAGAGTCAGCGGCTTTTGACCTTACATCCAGTTCATCCCCTTTACTCCTGTAAACATGCCTTTGAGGTTCGGTCCCATTGCTGGAAAAGGCTATGGGCGAAAGACTTTCTCACAGGGATGAAGGGAATGGAGGGGATAGGTCTTTTGGTCGGGAAAGAGCCACTCGCTTTTGACCTTTCATCCAGTTCATCCCCTTTATCCCTGTAAAACAGACCTTTGAGGTTCTGTCCCATTGGATTTGCGAGGTCTAGCCGCAGACCGACATAGATGGTTTGGTGATCAAAACTCTGGAGGTAGTCAGAATGAATTCCGGTGACGATCTTTCCTCCGAAATTCTGGGGGCCTGCTTTGAGGTCAGCAATGAGCTTGGAGTCGGATTTCTGGAGTCCGTATACCAAAAAGCCTTGTTGATTGCGTTGCGAGAAAAAGGCCTCAGGGCAAATCCGGAGGTTCCGTTGGCGGTCTATTTTCGCGGTCAGTCTGTTGGGGACTTCGTTGCTGACATTGTAGTGGAGGACAGATTTATCCTGGAACTGAAGGCGGCAAAGGCCTTGGCTCCAGAACATTTTGCTCAATTGCTGAATTATCTGCGTGCGACAGGTAAAGAGGCGGGTTTTCTTCTCAATTTCGGTAATCCCAAACTTGAATATCGAAGATTGAACAATCGGTTCGAGAAACTCTGAAGAGTAACTGTCAGTCCTGAAAAGGCTTCTATCTAAAATCATTCTCACAGGGATGAAGGGGATAGGTCTTTTGGTCAGGAAAGTGTCAGCTGCTTTTGACCTTACATCCAGTTCATCCCCTTTATCCCTGTAAAACAGACCTTTGAGATTTTGTCCCGTGGACGGAAAAGGCTATGGGCGAAAGGCTTTCTCACAGGGATGAAGGGAATGAAGGGAATGAAGGGGATAGATCTTTTGGTCGGGAAAGAGTCAGCGGCTTTTGACCTTACATCCAGTTCATCCCCTTTATCCCTGTAAAACAGACCTTTGAGATTCTGTCCTTTATTGAATAATCCAGCCTGAACGGGAGGCGAAATGCAGACAAACTACCCACAGATTCTGCACCACGGCGGCAAAGAGGGGGTCACGGGATCCTGCCATGAGCTTCAAATCAGCCCGGAAGACGCTGTCCTCATCGACTGCGGCCTCTTTCAGGGGAAAGACGAGGCAAGCAATAGCCTGGAGATCGACTTTCCCGTCGAGCATATCAGGGCGCTGGTCGTCACCCATGTGCATATCGACCATGTGGGGCGCATCCCCTATCTGCTGGCCGCCGGATTCAAGGGACCGATCCTCTGCAGCGAACCCTCGGCCCTGCTGCTGCCCCTGGTGCTCGAAGATGCCCTGAAGATCGGTTTCACACGCAACCGGCAGCTGATCGATCGCTTCCTGAAGCGCATCGAGGGGCAGATAGTTCCCCTGCCCTACGGCCGCTGGCACCGGGTCAGCACCGAAGGCAGCGCAGCCCTTTCGATCAAACTCAAACCCGCTGGGCACATCCTCGGCTCCGCCTATGTCGAGTGCAGGGTGAAAGGCAAGAGGCGGGAGACGAGAGGTGTGAGGCGCGAGGAGGGTGATGAGACCAACGCGCTTCCCGCTTCCAGGGTGGTCTTCTCCGGCGACCTTGGGGCACCATATACGCCGCTACTGCCTGCGCCGCGTTCCCCTTACCGGGCCGACTGGCTGGTGCTGGAGAGCACCTACGGCGGGCGGGTGCATGAGGGTCGAAGGCTGCGGCGAAACCGTCTCAAGGCGGTGATCGAGCGGGCTCTTGCCGACCGGGGTGTGGTTCTGGTGCCCGCCTTCAGCATCGGCCGCACCCAGGAGCTGCTCTACGAGCTCGAAGAGCTGATCACGCGCCACAGCCAGAAGAGCGTGGCCGACGGTCTGAACTGGGATGACCTGGAGATCATCATCGACTCCCCCCTGGCCAGCCGCTTCACCGACGTCTACCGCCAGCTGCAGCCCTTCTGGGACCGGGAGGCCAGGGGCAAGCTCAGACGTGGACGTCACCCGCTCTCTTTCGAGCAGCTCACCTGCATCGACAGCCACGGCGATCACCAAAACGCGGTGGACTACCTGAAGAAAACGGCCCGCCCCTGCCTGGTCATCGCCGCCAGCGGCATGTGCAGCGGCGGACGGATCATGAATTACCTCAAGGCTCTCATTGAGGACAGTCGCACCGACATTCTCTTCGTGGGCTACCAGGCGGTGGGAACCCCGGGGCGCGACATTCAGCAATACGGCCCTCGGGGCGGCTATGTGGTCCTGGAGGGGAAGCGTTACGATATCCGGTCCGGGGTCCATACCATCGGGGGCTACTCGGCCCATGCCGATGAGCAAAACCTGGTCAGTTTCGTGCGGCGCATGCGCCACAGACCGAGCAAGCTGATCCTGGTGCATGGGGAGCAGCAGGCAAGGCAGGCCCTCAAGCAGAGGATGGAGGGGGAGTTTCCCGAGATGGAGATTCTGTGACAGCCGAGAACAACCCGGTCGCTGATCCCTGACCTTCTCTCCCAAAAAACATTAATAACCTTGACTCAATGTCCACAATATATAAGCTAGACAAGGTTGGAGCTTGAAAATGATGCTTATCTAAATAAGGAGGTGGGGATATGTCTGAGCAAAATACGGGTGCCGAAGACACCAAGGGTGGCGTTGACGAGAAGCGGCGGGAATTTCTGCGCAAGAGCGCCTATGCAGCCTATGCCACCCCAGTGATCATGAGCATGCTGGTCAGTAAAGCCAGTGCGACCAACTCTGTGTCGATTAAAGCAAGTGGAAATAATAACGGCAACTTTGTCATCCCCCCCGGCTTGATCAACAACCCCAATGCAGGTAAGAAAAAATAAATCCCCATAACCTTGCCGCTGGCATTTCCGACTCTACAACCAAGCAAGTTGATTTCATTTGAGCTTTGAACGTTACATTTTTTGCGAATTTGATGATGGTGGTGTTGTTTCTTCCCGAAGCGGCAGACTATGGGTTTTGAATCGTACCGCTGCCGCTGCCTGGTGCCTGGCTCAAGTGACCCGAAGCGGTTGCGAACTCACCCGTGCCTATGCAGACCTCTTTTCCATCGACGAAAATCGTGCATGGCAGGACCTCTGTAGCATTCAGGACACCTTTGCCGAAATTTATGCCCGTCAGACAGAAGTCGGTTGCATCGATGAGTTATCAATTCAGCACCATCAGAGCTGGTCTAAAAAGTTTTTAAAAAATCCGCTCAATCACAGCTGCCAACTAAAACTTGAAATATACGGTCTTATTCTTGAAATCCGCTGCGAGCAGCCCCATATCGTTGAAGAATTTACGGTACTTTTCAGCCACTTCGTATGTGATTCTAACCGAGAGCCCTCTTGTCGCCTGACCCTGGTCAAAAATGCGGACGCCCTGTGGAAGATATACCAGGGAGAAAACCTTTTTTTCGAAAGATTGACATCCGACGAAGTTCTGCCCTGCCTGTTCACCCTGGTATTTGTGCAATGTATGGAACAATTATCCCATCGGCTTCTCTTCCATGCAGCAGTGATCGGGCACCGGGGAGACTCAATCCTGATGCCGGCACATGCTGGATGCGGCAAATCAACGCTTTCGGCCGCACTCCTGGCAAATGGTTTTACCTACTACTCAGATGAGCTGGCCGTGATCGATATTCATACCCTGGAGGTATTCGCCTGCGCATTGCCCTTAAGCATTAAATCGGGATCCATCGAGCCCCTTGTGTCCTATTACCCAGGCCTGTCCCTGCAAAAAGAATATCTGCGCGCCGATGAAAAGATTATCCGATACCTTAAGCCCCCCTCTTCGGGCACTGCCGAAAAGGGTATTGGCGCAGCTGTAAAGGCCCTGGTTTTTCCGCGTTTCAGCTCCCAGTTCAGTACCCGGCTGATTCAACTCAACAAGAAAGATGCCTTGCAGCAACTCGCAGAACAGGGGTCCTCTAATCGGGACCTGAGCTCCGCCGACATTCAGGCCATGATCAGACTGGTGGAAGAGCGCCCCTGTTACTCCCTCGAATTTTCCGACCTGGAAGAGGCCACCCGCCTTATCAGGCCGCTGTTTTCCAACGAAAGCCTTACGATTGAACAATGAACAGGCAACATCTGTCCTTAAAGCTGTAGATCCACAAGCCGAAACCTCAACAGGATCAACCTCCGTCCGCAAAGATCCCTTCGTCGCAGGGCTGCTCGAGCGGCTGCCCCGGGAGAGCCGGGAGAGCTTTACCGACGAGCAGCTTACAGGGCTCAAAGTCGCCCTTGGCGCCCGAAAGTGGGGTCGCCATCCTGTCGACCTGAGGGGGACGCTGAGCTTCTGGCGCTGGCGCTACTACTACGTCTTTGTCGCAGGGCGCGAGCGCCGCACCCTGACCCAGCGCGAGCAGATGCTGGCCCGGGGAGCACAGGCGGCTTTTCTCTTCGGGTTTCTGGCTTTCTCGGCCCTGATGGGGCTGCTGATTCTCTATCTGGTGAAATCCGCCCTGGGAATCGACCTGATTCCGGGAACGAGTCTCGGCATCTGGCACTGGTTCAAAGGCGCCGGGGGCTGAGATTTACAGCTCTGATCATCCATCAATAATGTCCACAGAAGGAAACCTCCCTCGCCCTTGACGGGAGAGGGCCGGGGTGAGGGTGATACGTATCCGAGCCCCCTCCCCTCAATCCCCTCCCGCGAGGGGAGGGGAGGCCAAAGCAGGATCTATTTTGAAGTCTTTTTGTAGTGAGGGGGGGAAATAACATGACAAGGCCACAACTGCGGGTGCTCGCCAGGGGGCACCAGATTCTAGATATATTCTTAACGGCGCTGGCCTTTGTGCTGGCCTATCAGATCAAACGGACCTACCTGCCCGAGTCCCTTGCGGGACTTTCCACGGCGCCCAACTACTATCTCATTCTACTGACGACCCTGGTCACGGCCTATCTGGCGTACAGCTTCTTCTCCTTCTACGACGGGTTTCAGAAGAAAAGCCTCAACCGCATCGTCAAAGAGGTCTTCAAGGGGGTAGCGGCGGGAACCACCGGGCTGGTCATCCTGCTTTTCCTGCTGAAGCAGCTTGATGTCAGCCGGGTTTTCGTCGCCCTCTACACCGGTTTTTGTATCGCCCTTCTGCTTCTGAGCAAACTCTCCCTCTTTCATATTCTCCATAACCGGCGAAAGCACGGCCTTCAGACACAGGAAATCCTGATCATCGGCGTGAGGGAGAGGGCCCGGGAGCTGATCAGCTACATCCAGGGGGACGGTAAGGACCATTGCAACATCATCGGCTGCCTGGATATCGAACCCGACCTGGTCGGTCAGAAGGTGCAGGGTGACGTCCGGATCATAGGAGCCCTTGCCGAGTATCGAAGTCTCATTCTTGAGCAGGCCGT
Source organism: Desulfuromonadales bacterium (assembly GCA_012974445.1). Taxonomy (GTDB): domain Bacteria; phylum Desulfobacterota; class Desulfuromonadia; order Desulfuromonadales; family JAAXQG01; genus JAAXQG01. The sequence continues at coordinate 623 of JAAXQG010000212.1, read as the reverse complement.
GGACGAAGTGATCTTCGCCCTGCCTCTCAAGAAGGTGAGTAATGCCCGGGAGCTCATCGGCTTTGCAGAAGAGGTCGGCGTCAATGTCCGGGTGCTTCCGGACTGGCAGATTCAGAACCTGATGTATCGGCCGGAGATCGCCTCGGTGAAGATCGAATCCTTTGTCGGCATCCCGACCATGGTCCTGTCTTCGACCCCCAAGCGTGAGGTGGGGCTCCTGATCAAGAGTGTCTTCGACCGCTGTGCCGCGGGGCTGGGTCTCCTGGTTATCTCTCCCCTGATGCTCGGCATCATGGCCCTGATTCGCCTGGATTCCAGGGGACCTGTCTTCTTCCGTCAGGAGCGCTCCGGAGTAAACGGACGAAGATTCGGCATGTACAAGTTCCGCTCCATGGTGGTGGATGCCGAGAAAATCAGGGATGAATCGGCCAACGAAATGGACGGCCCCGTCTACAAAAACAGCAACGACACGCGAATTACCCGCATCGGGAAATTCCTGCGTAAGACCAGCCTGGATGAGCTGCCTCAGCTGATCAACATCCTCAAGGGGGAGATGAGCCTGGTGGGGCCGCGGCCCCCCCTGCCGGCCGAGGTGGCCCAGTACCTGTCTCTTATACACATCT
>JAAXQG010000208.1 GCA_012974445.1 Desulfuromonadales bacterium | reverse complement strand
CCGTATGGTCGGGGTCGGTTCAGGCGAGCGTCATCCGGCCCCCGCCATGCCGATGCCGAATCTTTACTCCGGCATGGGAAGTCTCGACCTCAAACGCATCTTCGCCCTGACCCCCGCGGGAGTCATGGGGATGTCCGATGAAGAGGTCGAGGCCGGGCGCTTCGACGAACCCGGCATGGCGGGGATGGGCTCCATGGACATGGGCGAGATGCCGGGCATGGTCCATGGCGGTGAAATGGGCGAAATGGATCACGGTGCTCATGCCATGCACGGGATGCACGGAATGGATCATCAGGGGGAAGCGCAAGAGCTGTTCACGGAGGGAGAGGACTATGAAATGGACCATGGAGCTCACTCTATGCCGGAAATGAGCAAAATGGATGCGAGGGGAACCGAGGCTCAGGCGACAGCTCCCGTCACGAAGGGCAAGCGCTACGGGCTCGACTTCAGGCCCTTCGCTGCCGACGTCTCCTCCGCCGGGAATCTCACGGTCGACGGCAGGGAACCCGAGCGTCCCTGGGCGCCCTACGAGCGATTGCGGGCCATCAAACCCACCACTTTGCCTGCCGATAAACCGGTGCGCGAAATTCGCCTCACCCTCGACGGCGATATGGAGCGTTACGTCTGGTTCCTGAACAACAAACCGCTCTCGGAAAGCGACGCGATCCGCATCCGCGAGGGGGAAGTGGTGCGTTTCATCATGATCAATCGCACAATGATGCACCATCCCATGCATCTGCACGGTCATTTTTTCCGGGTGATCAACGGCCAGGGGGATCACTCACCCCTGAAGCACACCGTCGATGTCGCCCCCATGTCGACCACGGTGATCGAGTTCGATGCTAACGAAGTTGGAGACTGGTTTTTTCACTGCCACCTGCTCTACCACATGAAAAGCGGTATGGCTCGGGTCGTTCATTACGAAAACTTCGCCCTCCCCCCCCAACTCGCCGCCATCCGTCCGAAGCTTTATAAAGATTCCTGGTACGCCTGGGGAGAAATCGAGGGACTGAGTAACATGACCGAAGGCTTTTTGACTGCATCCAACACCCGCAACATCCTCACCGCAGAGTGGGAGTTGGGGTGGCAGGAAGTAGAGGGGTCCGAATGGGAGGCCTTGATCACCTGGGACCGATACTTCAACCGATTTTTCTCTGTTTTCGCAGGTGTCGACTTCGGGGATGCCATCGAGGATGATCGGGGAGTGCTCGGACTGCGTTATCTGTTGCCATTCAATATCGAAACGAACAGCTTCATCGGAACCGATGGCGACGGACGGATTGTGGCTGGGAAGAGTTTTCAGTTGATGCCGCGCCTGTCCCTGGATGGGTCGGTTCAATACGATACCGAAAGCGCCTGGGAGTACGTTGCTGATCTTTCCTACAGCCTCAGCAAGACATTCTCCCTGGGAGCGAAGTGGCACTCTGACTACCGCTGGGGCGCTGGTCTGCATATTCGGTTTTGAGCCTGACAATATCCCGCCCTAGCTTTCTGGCCGGGCTTGATTGATTGTCGACTTCCTCCAAAGGCCGTTGTTGTTGGTGATCCAGGCACCTGCGATGACCAGCGCCCCACCTTGCAGCAAACTGGGGGCCACTGACTCGCCGAGGAGCAGAAAGCCAAACAGTACTGCAAATAGCGGCACAAAATTGATGAAGACCCCGGACCTGACGGCGCCGAACTCCTGTATCGCCTGATAGTACCAGAGGAATCCCACCACGGTCCCGAACACCGCAAGATACAGAAGGCTTGCCCAGGCTTCGGGACCGTAACGGAGGGCTTTGGTCAGCCCCCCCTGGGTCAGGGCCAGCGGGGTGAGGAGCAGGGCACCGACAAGGGCAGAGTAGGTCACTGTCGTCAGGGGGGATAGGCCACGCATGGTACGTCGACCGATCACTGAGTAGAGGGCCCAACACAGCACACAGCCTAGAAGTGTCAATTCCCCTGTGCCGATGCCGCTGGTCAATAGCGAGAGCTGCCCGTTGCTAATGACCAGCATCGCTCCCGCGACCGAAATCACGATTCCAAGGGTACGAACCATGCGCAGTGGTTCACCGCCGAACAGTGCCGAAAGCAGAGCAATCCCGACCGGATTCAGGGCGATAATCAGACCCGCCCGCCCGGCTGAAACGGTCTGCAAACCTGTAAAGAACGCGACATTGTAACCCAGTACCCCGGTCAAACCCAACAACGTCACCGAACCCCATTGGTATCGGTCGAGAGAAGGAAGGCGCCCTTCAACGCGGTGCAGCACGATCAATAAAATAACCCCTGCAATGGCGAAACGCAGAAACGCTGCGTGCAGTGGTGGAACCACCCCGGCAAGCTGACGACCGGCAACGAAGGTGCCGCCCCAAAAGGCCATAGTGGTCAATAGCTTGAGATAGGTGTGCATTTAGTCTGGTCTCGTGCAATGGAGTTATCGAACCATCCGTAACGTAGCACAGCTTTCCGGAGTTGGCATTGGAACAGTCCATCATGAAAGACCAGAGACAGTCCCCATATTCCCCAGCATTAGCCCCAACACCGTCGGGTCGGATCGCATCCCGACAGATGGCGGGGCCCCCTTTGCCCTGGTAACCTTACTTTACCTCCAATGGATTCGAGAAACTTCCGGGGTCACCGAAATGGACCGACAAAATCAGGAGTATTGCTGGAGAGGAGATAAGCGATGTCATCAGCAAGCAGAACCAAAGGTATTTTGTTTTTTCTATCCGCACTCGCAGTACTGGGGCTCATGGCCAGCATTTTCCCCTTGAGATACGCCACAGCTGAGCGCGGGCAAAGCGAAATAGGAAGATATCAATTATCCTCCTGGGCTTCCTACTCCGGCGCCAAGGTTCATCACAGCGGATACTATGTTATCGACACCCTGAGCGGTAAAATCGTCGACAAAGGACATGAAATTCACGGAATCTCAGGCCGCTCTTCATCCGAATAATCGGACAAGGCAGGGCACGGCCCGACTTCTTCGGGAAGCCCCATCCCAAAATGAAGTGGCCTACTGATCCCGGACACCAACAAAGGCTATGACCTTTGACCTCCCCACCGCCCGGGCGACGCTTGTTTCTTGCAACAAGCCGGATTTGCTGGCTAAGCCGGGCAAAAAAAAACTGACTAGCACTAATCTTCCACTCTGGTTCTTTTGTCCGCACCCGTCATGCCCGCGAAGGCGGGTATCCAGAGGCTTTACAAGGGTCTCTGGACTCCCGCTTTCGCGGGAGAGACGACCCATAAGGATGTCTTCAGGAGCAGCGGAAGATTGATACTAATCAGAAAAAAAAATGGGGTAGAGGTTTTCACCCCCACCCCACTTATTACTATTCTGCCTTTGACTTTATAGAGCCAGGAAGTCTTCTACGGCCTGAAGCTCCGCATCGCTCAAGCCCTTGGCCATGTTGAATCCCTTGATGTCGGAAACGGTCTTGCCGGACTTGTCCGATCCAGTAGCACTGCCGACACCGGCGCCGTTGTTGTGGCAGCTGCCGCATTTAGTGCTGAACAGAGCTGCGCCGTCTATGGCGACCGGAGTCTCATCGACGGGCGGCGCGACAACGGGAGGCGTTTCGGCGGCATGATCGTCCTCAGCGGGACCCTCGGGCTGCATCGAAATCCATTCTGTGATGGACGTGAGATCGTCATGACCAAGCTGAGCTGGTCCGAAGGCGGGCATATGATCCCCGATTCCCATGCGGACAGCCATCCAGCTCATGGTATGAGCATCCAGTGGAGGTCCGTCGCCTACAATCCCCCCATTGCTCGCCCCGTGGCAACTTGCACAGTTTGCGCTCCAGGCTGCAGGAGCTGTAGCGCGGGCGGCAATCCAGCCACCGATGGCACTGAGATCTGCATCACTGAGGGCGGCTTCGTTGAAAGCAGGCATCGCTCCAACACCGGCTCTGACCTCATCCGTGTGCAGCTCACTCAGGGCCGGTCCGTCACCGACAATACCTTCATTGTCTTCACCATGGCAGCTGGCGCAGTTTGCGGTCCAGGCTGCGGGCACAACGTTGGGCAGGTTTGCAATCCAGGCCTCGATATCCTCAAGCGCGTGATCGGAGAGATCCGCCTCAAGGAAAGCGGGCATTCCAGGCCCGGCAATGCCCTGCCTGATTTCATCATCGTGCAGCGGAGCCTTCAACGCAGGTCCGTCACCGGCAATGCCCTCGTTGTTTTGCCCATGGCAGCCTGCGCAATTCGCGGTCCATGCTTCGGGCTTCGCCGGAGGCAAGCCGGCGATCCAGGCCTCGATGGAATCAAGATCGGCGACGCTGAGATCCGCTTCGCTGAAGGCGGGCATTTCGGTATTTGCGATCCCTTCACGGATTTCATCGCTATGCAGGGGGGCTTTCAGGGACGGTCCATCATTGATGATTCCCTCGTTATCTGCACCATGACAGCTGGCGCAGTTGTCGACCCAGGCCTGCGGACGCGCAGGGGCGGTCTGCCCGAAGCGATCGAAAACACCGGTCATCACAACAGGAGTCCGGCCATGATCGCCCATCGGGTCGAAACTCTCCAGGTCAGCACCTTCCAGAGCCGCAACAAAGCCACCGATATTCCCCATCAGCGTTTCATGGGCGAGCCCCATGAGGGTCGAATCACCGCCCTGCGTATCGACAATCTGACTCAGGGTATCAATTGTCCGGCCCATATCGTCGGCCATCAACTGGGCGAGACGGTGGGACCTGCTGTCGCCCAATGCGATATAGTCTGCAAAAAGGTCATCATCACCCATCTGAAGGGCAGCCTTCACCTCGGCCTCTGCCGTGGCCAGATTCATCCCGTAGAGCTCCATCTGCTGCTGCACGAGGGTGGTGATTGGGCTGATAAACGCTTCCTGCCCTGCAGGGGCGGAAAGCATGTAACTCCTGCCCACAGGAAGTTCGTTATCCTCGTCGATGGTATCGGCTGTGACCTGAACGACGACAGGATTATTTGCGAGCTGGGAATGGGAGGGAGCTGCGTTCCATGCGGTCACGCCGCCGGGGCCCGTCACTCCCCAGGGCTCAGAGGCCCCCCTGGCCTTGTCCCCGTCCAGATCGACAAAGACGGTCGCGCCGCGCAGATATCCATCTGCAACAACCGGATTCGCGACAGCTCCGTCACCGCCGCCGCTGCTTCCGCAAGCGGATAAAAACACGGTCAGCCCAAGCCCCGCGACTCCAAGAATTGTTGTTTTCTTCATTTGTTTTCCTCCTTTGGTTTCTACCCAGCATTAAGGGCGAAAAAGAACCCGAGAACAGCTCTTCAGGTACAGGTCTTATGCCAAACAGGAAAACAACCATAAGTACCTGACTTTACTAGCTTGAAAGTTGAAACCAGAAAACTAAGGAGGGGAAGATGGAGGATAATCAACACCCGGTGTCGAATATTCATCAATGAGCAGGGGCTATTTATGGAAGCAAGGGTGGAGGTTTGAGCAGAACGACAAAACGCCCCCCGTAAGAGAGGCGTTTTGTCGAATCCCGCATGACTATAAATCAAGGCTATTGAGGCGGAGCAAGCTTCCCTTCTTCCTTGAGCTTGATGAGTTTTCCAAACTTCTTCGCCATCCCGGCCTGAATCTCTTCATCCGAAGCTCCTAGTTCTTTGGTGAGCAGGGCCATCATCGCCTGACCGTAACAGATATTGCAGTCGGCCCCGTGGGAATCGAAGCGGCTTCCGAAGAGGGGCTTCTTCTCCTTGATGAAGCAGTTGAGCAGGCTCCTGTGCCCCATGGCGTCGCAGAAGCAGTAACAGGTGTTGATGGTAAGCACCTCCGGGTGCTTGACGGCGATCATGTAGCCGATTTCCACGGATCGGTTGGTGAAGACGAAGGAGGGAAAGTCCTGCTCGTCCCAGTCCTCGTCGGGGTGGAGTCGGTCCATGAGCTCCCAGGCTTCTTCAGTCAAATCTGCCATCTTGAGGCTCATGATACGGTCGAACTCCGGCTGTTTTTCAGCCTCCAGGGCAAAAGACGGGGCGGCAAGGGCACCGAGGCACAGCAGCGAGATGAGAGCGGTGGTGATGATTTTTTTTAACATGGGTCAAATCCTTTCCAGATTTCAACAAGACTGATGTCAGAAGGGCCAGATCAGGGCCCAGTTTTTTCCACGAAACCACTGTCCCAGAACCAAAAACACCAGCTGGCTCAAAAGCAGCAGAATAAAGAGCA
>JAAXQG010000199.1 GCA_012974445.1 Desulfuromonadales bacterium | reverse complement strand
GGCGCCCTCTTGGGTCGTGGCCTGTGCGTCCCCGAGATGGCATTCTGTACAGGTCAGTTTGGACATTACGGGCCCGTCGGAGATCTGTTCGATCCCTTCATGACAGCTCAGACATTGCTCCTCGGCGCTAGCCAGTCCTGGAAGGACCAGCAGCATCGCCAGGGCGAAAAGGGTGAACGGGGTTCTCATGGCAATCCTCCTTTGGTGCGCGGTTAAAACGTTGACGCATACCAGAGGAGGTTATCTGCTGCCTTCTAAGTGTCAAATATTCGGTGCTTTTTTAATTTGCTGATTGTGGGGACCTTTGGGGACGTTGTTGACTAATCGGACAAACTGCAGAGTTCCAGAATCATTGCCATCGGATTCGGTTTTGACAAACGGTGATTTTAGGGGCATTGGGGGTCGGACCAAGCCAATTCCCTGTAAATCAAGGGGAGTCACTCCAGGAATGGGTGTTTTCAGGTGCTATGGAGTAATTTTCGACCCCGAAATCAGCCCCATAACCATCCTGCCATTCCCGGAGCACGAACACACCGTCGACCCCTGCGATACCACGCCCTCCGCCTGCAAACTGGGGAGTTCCAGCGTCTTCGAACTCAGGGGAAACATAGAGGGGGTTGTCTAGAATTTCACATCCTGGTCATCTGGAGGGACAGACAGACCTACGCATAGCTTGGTCCGACCCCAACCTTCTTGTTACATATCCCGGGTCAAAGGCTGCCCCTTCTGTTGTTTGTTCATCTCCAAAACAGAAAAGTATACTGCCTCCAAGATTTCGAGTATCTTAACGAGCGCTGGAACGACTCTATTCCGTTTGCCTTACGACGATCACAAATGCCTGTTTTGGCCGAACTCTCTTCAGGAAATATCCATATGAAAACAACTAAAATATTACTGGTCTTAGCCCTGCTGGCTCTAATTCCTTTGACATCCTTTGCCAAAGACATCGATAAAGCCACAGAGAATCATGGACGGATATTGAAGAAATTTATCTATGTCCTGCAATCACAGTGGGGGACAGACCCAGCAAAGGTTTCAGGGAAGAGTTTACTCTTGAAGGATTTTGGTGCTGATTCCCTTGATTTCATCGAGTTGATCATGGCCCTTGAAGAAGAGTTTGACATCGATATTTATGATGCGGAGAGGGACGGTTTAACGACGGTCAACTCGGCAGTAAAATTAATCATCTACAAAACAGAGTGATACTACTGACTGCGCCTGGCGAAGATCCCGGGGGTGCTTGACGGGGCAACCCTTGCCGTGTCACTTGTTCGGCATCGCAACAGCTATCCCCCTACAGATAAAAAGAAAGGCCAGCCCGGTTTTCCGCGCTGGCCTTTCTTCTGTCCGATAATGGGTCTCTGTTGCTCTGGCGGCGCTTCACAGGGTTTTTCGATACGTTCAAGCCGCCGACAGAAATACCAATGCTGCTCAATCAGGATCGATCTGTTGTTTGATCGCCAGGGCAAAATCACCGATCGTGCTTTTAATGTCCAATTCACCGATGTTGAGGTGATCGTCGTCTTGCCACTGGCAGAAGAAAAAGGTGTCCTCCTTGTTGGCTGCTTCCCCCAGTTCCAGAGTGAAACACTTGATCTCCGGGAAAGGATAATCCTCGGGGTTGCTACCGTCGATCAGTAAAACAATGGCGACTTGCAGGCATTCGGCATAGGCTTTGGGCTCCGGCATGCTGAACACAACCATCGGATAATGGCCGATCCGCGTGATGGTGACCCGTATATCCTGCGCTGAAAAATCGGGAGCATCTTCCGGGCTCTGCTCGGCCACCTGATCAATCATGAATTGCAGGTAAGACTGTTGTTCGTCCGAGGCAATCACACCAAAAAACTGGTGGGGATCCGATTGGCAGATCTGGCGGATTGCCTGATGGGCGAAGAGGTAATGCCCGGCTCTGGGCGTGGTGAGTCTTTCATTTTTCTTTTTTTTATTCTTCCAGAACACCGGCAAGCTCCTTGTCTGAGTGATAGTAAGAGCAGTTCAGCGCAAGCTGCTGTAGCGCTCACACCTCATCCGACCGATCCACTGATTTATTTCAGCAACATAAACTTTCCTGATTCGAAGCGGTAATATTCGGTTTTGCACCATTCCAACTGGGCGCATTCCTCAAGATCGGGGTTCTTGATAAAGAGCCGACTGTCGAGTCGGTAATCGGAGCCCAGCTCGGTTGTGAGCCAGTCACTCACCCGGCCGGTGCGGGCATCGACAACGGCAACCTGCTGGCAGTTGGTGCCGCACCCCCACTCGACAATGGTATAGCGGCCAGCAAAATTAGGGCCCTGTTTTGCGCCCTCCGTCAGTCGGGTGCGGAATTGCCGGGCCAGTGGGTGCGATTCCAGATCAACGGCAGCCGGTATCCCTGTGAATGCTTCGCTGACCGGATGACGCCTGAAGTCATCATACAGGTAGTAATGGAGAAATTGCTCAGGTTGCTCCGAGCAGGCAAGGTTCGGTAGCGCCAAGAGGATAGCGGCGGCAAGCAGCAGAACAATTTCGTGGGCTTTGCTGGTCGTCATTGTCTCAAGTCTCATTCTTTGCTGATGGTCAGGAACAGGAAAAGCAAAGCCAGCAAGCGCAACGCCGTGGCATGAGAGGTGGGGCATCGGTTAAACTGCCGGCTCTGCCAGGCAGGCGCTGCAAATGGTACTCTCCGGGCAGATTCTCAGGCTGTTCATCGGGATCGCCCTTTCACATTTGAAGCACGCGCCGAAATTATCGGCATCGATCCGCATCAGGGTCGCTTCAAGTCGTCTCAGTCGGAGGATTTCTCCAGGCGCCTTGCCGAGAGCCGGCAACTCTTCAACCAGCGCATCGATCTGCGCCAGGATGGTTTTTTTAATTTCTGAGCGTTCGTGTTTATTCACTGAGTAAGCTCTCTGAGGTAGTTCCGCTTCCGTTGGATGTCGGCGACGGTCACCGCTTTGCCAAGAGTCACAAGCCTGGAAACATAGGGACGTGTTTAAATTTCACATTCACGGGTCATCTGGAGGGTCAGACAGACCTGCGCATTTACTGCCGGCGGCAGCGGGGTCTGTCTGATTCCATGTTTATTTAAAGCATGAACTCAACTGGTTTACCACTCCACGAGCCAGCCGCTCACTATAATCATTGATCTTCCAATGACCGGGGCTCCAACCTTTCAGGAATCGATGGAAATCAGTCCAGGCAACGGGGTACAGGGCTCTCCAGTCTTGCTCCACGGCCTCGGCGTCGATCGACGGGTGAACCTGCGCCAGGGCCCCTTTGAGTTCCTGGAAGTAGAGATCCAACAGCCGGGATTCCTGCCGCTCGCATTGCTCCTCATCCAGGCAGCTGCCGGTGAAGTAGGCGACGTCTTTCATACCGCAACCTCCGCCCACGTACTGGAAATCGACGGCGGAGACCTTTCTCCCATCCTGCGAAAAACAGAAATTGGCCAGCTTCGCATCCCCGTGCACAAAGGTCTGGTAGGGGCTGCTCTTGAGCTGATCGTCTATGGCGGCTGCGGCGGCTTTGAGGGGCAGATCGCTCAGGGCGGCCAGCTCGTCGGGGCGGGTCTCCAGGTGCCAGTAGGTTCCCTGCTCCCATAGCCCTTCGGGCGCTTCTCCCATGAAGCAGGCGTGAAAGTTCGCCAGCCAGAGCAGGCAGGCGTCGATCTCCGTTTCGGTTACGGACTCGCGACGCAGGGGGAAACCCGCTGCATCCAGGTCTTCGAGCACCATCAATACCTCGTCCCCCTGGGTTTCCAGGGCCAGACACCGAGGCACTGGGCAGGCGTCACCGCAGCGGGCACTCCAATGCCTGTACCAGGCCGTCTCCACCTCATAGGACCGGAGTTTTCTCTGGTGGGATATGTCGGTATTCCAGCCCCGGGGGTGGCGAACCTCTTCCGGGAGGCGGACATGCTTGACCACGACGCTTCCCCGGTCGGTGCCGGTCAGATCGTATCGGAGAATCTTGCCGTAGCCGCTCCAGAGCTCCTGAATAACTTCTGATTCGAAGATTGCTTCGGCGCCTGTGGCCTTGCGGATGATTTCTTGGAAGTGTTCGTTCATGGTCGTGGGAATGCTCTTCGCTATTGGGCTGGGTGCTTTAATGCGTCATGTCCGAAAGGTTGTGTCGGACATCCAGAAGACTGGATTCCCGCCTTCGCGGGAATGACGAGTTTATTGATCATCTCCACAGGGGGATGAGGGCCAGATTCGCGCTGGAGTTCCCCGCCTGTCAGGGGAGCAGAGCGAGAAAGTCGCTGTACGTGATCGTACCCCCATGCCCTCCGGCAATGATGAACGTCGGATTGTTCAGGCCATTGTCGACGATTGCGGCATTGAGTTCAACTGCTCCGTTTCCGGCGGCGCCTCCGGGGCTGAATATGTCGCTGACAAAGATGACGCCGTCATTTTCGACGAAGGCAATCACCATGTCCGCCGAATGGGCACTGGCGACGGGAAAGACCTCCACCGGGCGCAGGGCGTCTTCGATGCGCACCGAACCGGCTGAGGGTACGCCCTGCACAACAGGGGCAACGGGATTCAGATCCAGGGCGTCGGGCAAGATGGTCGTGTCGGTACGGCTCAGCATGTCGACATAGAAACTCTCGGCCGCTTCACCCGCAACGACGGTGGCGCCCTGCTCCACGAAGAGCCGCGTTCCCCCGGCATGGTCCAGATGGAAGTGGCTGTTGATCAGGTGGGTGATGGGTTTGCCGGGGATATTCGTCCCGATCCAGTCGATGATAGATACGGCCCTCTGGTCGTTGAGCACGCCTTCCACCACCAGGACCCCATTTTGCTGTTCGATCACCAGAGAGTTGTTGGGAGGGTTCTGCAGGTGAAAGACGCCGGGGGCGATCTGGACTGCATTGACACTGGTGTGGGCGCCGTCCTTGATAAACCCGAGGGTGGCGAAGGACTGTATGTACTGGCTGGTGCGCTTCCCCCGATCGGCCAGAGCCGCATCATGTACGGGGGTAATGCCGGCGGGAATATCAAAGAGGGTGGTGGCGAGCACGGGGTTCAGTTCGACCGCTGTGCGGGTCTCCCGGTAGATCGTTTCCCCCGCCATGCTGATCGTCACCTCGGTGGGAAAGGAGAGAGCCCCGAAGGACTGCCAGTTCGCGTAGCTGACGTGCAGGGCGACGTCCCGTCGATTGTAATCCAGCTCCATGGTTTCCAGACTCGTGATGAGACCGGTGGTGGCGTCCACGGTCAGATTGAGGGGGCTGACGCTGTCACGGATGCTGATCTGATTGCCCCTGTTGCTGATTGTCAGCCCAGGGTCTGCCTGAATATCCTTCAGGATGAGAAGGGGGTTGAGGAGTCGTTGCAGCCGGACGGTGGAGGCCCAGCGGTCGGAGCTCATGGCCTTTGTGGTCGCCGGGCTGAAGTTGGCGTCTGCTCCATCGATGAAGCCGAGTTTATCCACAACGACTTCGCTGACCACGCGCTCTAAGCCCACCGACTGGCGCACATAGTCGAGGCGGATATTCTGGTTGGCCACGTCATAGGCCATATTTAGACTGAAGGTGCCGGCGACGCCAACCGGATCTCCCGGGGCAAAGCCTTCATCGAAGATGCGGCGCTCCCCGCTGGAGGTGACCGAAAATGCCGTGCAATTCATCAGGGCATCCGAGCCGCCGACGGCCGAGATTGTCCGCTCGAAGGGCGGAGTGTCATCGTCGCCGTTGGAGCAGGCGGCGACTAGGCAAAGGATACTCAGCATCAGCAGGCAGGAAAAAAACGACTTCGTGAATCGAGAGATACGCATGATCTGCTCCCTGTTCCCATGGAAAGATTAAGGCTGCATCAAAGATCAGTTTGAGCCAATGGACCGATCAATTTTTCTTCAATCGTCTATGGTCAATTCTAGCGTTTCGGGATGAGTTTGCCACGGCGATGGGCGGAGAGCTGGATGGATCAAGAGAGTCGTTTGGGGGGCGGTACAAATGAAGAAGGGCGACCTTTCGGCCGCCCTTCCTGTGTCTAGCAGTTTTGTAGAGTCAGGAATTACTTGCCCCACTTCGCACGGATGCGCGAAACGGCGGTCTCCACGTTGGCGCGGTCGCCGAAGGCGCTCAGGCGGAAGTAGCCTTCACCGCTGTGGCCGAAGCCGCTGCCGGGGGTGCCCACGACGTGGCACTCATTGAGGAGCTTGTCGAAGAAGTCCCAG
>JAAXQG010000038.1 GCA_012974445.1 Desulfuromonadales bacterium | reverse complement strand
AGCAGCCGAAGAAGCAGCCGAAGAAGCGGTTGAAGAAGCGGTTGAAGAAGCGGTCGAAGAAGCAGTCGAAGAGGCAGTCCCCGTCAGTTTTTTTGAAAAGCTACGCTCAGGTCTTGCCAGGACACAAAGTACTCTGGTCGGGCGTATAGATGTCTTGCTTCGGGGGGCCAAGGAGGTCGATGAAGACCTCCTCGAAGAACTGGAAGAGGTACTGATCACCTCTGATCTGGGTATGAAGATGACCCGTGAGCTCATCGAGGCTCTCCAGGGTCGCTTGGATCGTAAGGAGCTCTCGGATATGGAAGCTCTTCGTCAGGCGCTCAAGGTTGAAATGCGTGCAAAGCTTCATCAGGGGGCGCAGTTCGATCTGGAAGCAGCCTCTCCCCTTGTTGTTATGGTGGTTGGTGTCAACGGCGTAGGTAAGACCACGACCATCGGTAAGCTTGCCAATCAGTTCAGTCGACAGGGCAAGAAGGTTCTACTCGGCGCCGGGGATACTTTTCGAGCTGCCGCTGCAGATCAGTTGGAGATCTGGGCAAAACGGGCAGGGGTCGATATTGTTCGCCATGCTGAAGGGGCCGATCCGGCGGCAGTGGCTTTTGATGCGGCCAAGGCGGCAGTGGCACGAAAGGTCGATGTTCTGCTGCTGGATACTGCAGGGCGGCTGCATACCAAGGTCAATCTGATGGAGGAGCTCAAAAAGGTTCGGCGTATCCTTGCTCGTGAGATCCCCGATGCTCCCCATCAAACCCTGCTGGTCCTTGATGCCACTACGGGGCAAAATGCCCTCTCACAGGCCAAGTATTTCAGTGAAGCCGTTGAGGTGTCGGGGGTTGCTCTGACCAAGCTCGATGGGACGGCAAAGGGGGGGATCGTTGTTGCGATCGGTGGTGAATACGGTCTTCCGGTGTATTTTGTAGGTGTGGGGGAAGGGATAGAGGATTTGCGCCCCTTTGACCCAGACCAGTTTATTGATGCACTCTTTGATGCTCCGGCGGAGAGCCGGAAAGCGTAGGGGTTTGAATATGATCGAAGTTATTTTGAAGCTTGAAGAAGTGGTAGATCGTCTACTGGCGCGAAACGCAGCTCTGCAGCAGGAGTGTGAGGGATTGCGTCGCGAAACTGAGACCCTTAAGGATGAGCAGGGTCGCGTTCGGCTGGAGGTGGATCGGATTTTGTCCAAGATTGAAGAGCACAGGGTGCAGGAATCCCAGTCGTGAAACATACGGTGCAGGTAACGGTTCTGGGGCAACAGTACGCGCTGAGAAGCGAGGTCTCGGCTGAGGAGGTGCAGGTCGTTGCGGATTTCGTCAATGAGAAGATTGACGAGGTCCGAGCCTCAGGGCGTGCGGTAGATACGTTGAATTCAGCTGTTCTTGCTCTTTTGAACGTTTCTGGCGCCTATCTGCATCTGAAAAAAACGGGCAATATCTCTGAAGATACCCAGGGGCGCCTGGATGCCCTTCTTGAGAAGATCGAAGATGCTCTTTGACCGGATTTATCTTTTACATTCGTTGCTCATTCGCGTATATAAATAGTACTGACGTTTCGACGGTCTCTTCGGAGTTCGTTTTAGATAAAGTGGTTTGATAGTGTTTCAGGGCTGTTAGGGCTTTGTGTCCGCCTTTACGATAGTTTTTGTTTTATTCTGACCAAGGATTCCTTCTTGTCATCATGTGCGTTCAGTCCCTTGATTGCTTGACGCAGGAAGTCCCGTCTTCGCCATCTGGCGTTGCCGAAAGGCCAGAAATGTCGAAAGGTTAAGCGTTCTGAAACCTCCTTTCCTCTCCCTCCTTATCTAGAGCTTTCCGCTCAGGGGTCGCCGGTTTCACCGGGGTCTTTTCATGGTTCAGAAACAATCCGTTCGGGCTCGCATGCTCAATCAGAGACGCCATCTGTCTGCAGAGAATTGTTTTGCTTTGAGCCTTAAAGCTCAACAGCAACTTCTGGGGGCCGATGAATTTATCCGCGCTCGATCGATTGCTCTGTACAGCCCCATAATGAATGAGGTTTTTACTGAGTTGATTCTCGCTGCCTCATTGCAGGAGGGCAAGGAGGTCGCCTTTCCGAGAATTGCCGGAGACAGCCTGGAGTTCGTGAGAGTCCGAAACCATGATGAGCTGGTGCCCGGTGCTTTTGGTGTTCTTGAACCTCAGGGCAGCGAGATCGTTCAGCCTGCCCATCTGGATCTGGTTCTTGTCCCCGGTGTGGCCTTTAGTCGCGATGGAGCCCGGCTCGGGTACGGAAAAGGATTTTACGACAGGGCGCTTCAAGGCGTTTTGTCCGAAAAAATTGTTGGTTTTTGTTACGGCTTTCAACTTTTGGATAGCTTGCCTTCAGAATCTCATGATTGCCGGATGCAATCGATTGTTACAGAAGGATTCATATTAACCTGCGCGATGCCTGAAGTTTAAGCTGGCCGTGCCTTTTACATACGGGAGGTGTACGTCTTGAATATAGATATGGTTATTTTGCTGGTCGTGGGCTTTGCAGCTGGCTTTGCAGTGAGCTTTGCCATGAAGCGCAAATCTGGCGCCACCACTCTGGCTGAGGCTGAGAAGGTGGCTGCCCAGCTTCTCGAGGACTCGAAAAAACAGGTGGAGACCAGTCGCAAAGAATCTGAGCTTCAGGCAAAAGATCTTGTTTATCAGGCCAGGGCCGAATGGGAAGCCGAAGCCAAGGAATTGCGACGCGAGATTCAGGGGCAGGAAAAGAGAGTTCTTCAGAAGGAATCCCTTGTGGACCGCAAGGCTGAGCAGCTTGACGACAGAGAACAGGAACTGACCGGCAGAGACCGCGATCTGGTTCGGGCTGAGTCTGTGGTGCTTGAAAAGCAGCAGGCTGTTGAGTCGCTCCACAAGATTCAAACTGAGACCCTTGAGAATATTTCTGACATGAGTGCTGAAGAAGCCAAGAAAACACTCATGAATCAGATGGAGAGCGAAGCCAAACACGATGCGGCCAAACGGATCAAGCAGATAGAAGATGAGGCTCGTGATACCGCGGATTATAAGTCAAAGGAAATTCTTTCTTTGGCAATTCAGCGCTATGCCGGTGATTACGTGGCCGAAAAAACAGTCAGTGTTGTGTCTCTGCCTTCTGACGAGATGAAGGGGCGGATTATCGGGCGTGAGGGGCGAAATATTCGCGCCATAGAAGCCGTCACTGGAGTGGACTTGATAATTGATGATACCCCTGAGGCAGTCATCATCTCCGGTTTTAATCCGGTCCGGCGCGAAGTGGCCCGGATTGCTCTGGAGCGACTGATCGCCGATGGTCGTATTCATCCCTCTCGCATCGAAGAGGTGGTCACCAAGGCCGAGCAGGAGGTCGATTTAGCTATTCGCGAGGCGGGCCAGCAGGCTACCTTCGATGTGGGTGTTCACGGTATCCATCCTGAAATTATTAAGCTCATCGGTCGGCTCAAGTATCGTACGTCCTATGGTCAGAATGTGCTGCAGCACTCTTTGGAGGTCTCATTTCTTTGCGGCATCATGGCTTCTGAGTTGGGGCTCAATGTGAAAGAAGCCAAGCGTGCCGGCCTGCTCCATGATATCGGCAAGGCCGTAGATCATGAAATTGAAGGATCTCATGCGGTGATCGGTGCTGATTTGGCCAGGAAGTACGGCGAGACCAAGGCTATTGTGCATGCCCTGGCGGCTCATCACGAAGACGAGAAACCCGAAACAATTCTAGCAGTACTGGTTCAGGCTGCCGATGCCCTCTCGGGTGCCCGTCCCGGTGCTCGTCGTGAAATCGTGGAAACCTACGTCAAGCGCCTGCAGGACCTTGAGCAGCTCGGAGCTTCCTTTGCGGGCGTGGAGAGCTGTTATGCCATCCAGGCCGGTCGTGAGATCAGGGTTATGGTTTCCAGTGAAAAGGTCACCGATGCTCATGCCCATGTTTTGGCCAAGGATATTGCTGCAAAAATTGAAAAAGATATGACCTATCCGGGACAGATCCGTGTCAACGTAATCCGTGAAACGCGGGCTGTAGAATATGCCAAGTAGGGCTTGAGACTGAAATGCGAATTTTATTTATTGGAGATATAGTCGGTAAGGCGGGCAGGCAGATTCTGCGCCAGCATCTTGACCGCATTATCGACAGGCAAATGGTTGATTTCGTCGTGGCCAACGGTGAGAATGCCGCTGGGGGCTTCGGGTTGACCCTGGATGTGGCCCGCGAACTGTTTGGCCTTGGGATCGATGTGCTAACTTCCGGGAATCATATCTGGGATAAGCGTGAGATTATTGATTATCTTAACCGGGAGCCCCGGATACTGCGTCCGGACAATTATCCTCCAGGGCTTCCGGGTTCTGGGGGGCGTATCTTTCAGACTGCCTCCGGTGTCTCTCTCGGGATTATTAATCTCGAGGGCCGTGTTTTCATGAGCAATCTGGATTGCCCCTTTCGGGCAGCAGATCGTCTCGTTGAAGAGCTTTCCGCTAAGACGCCGATACTTTTTGTCGATTTTCATGCCGAGGCAACAAGTGAAAAGGTCGCTCTAGGTCATTATCTCGATGGTCGGGTTTCTGCGGTCATCGGCACTCATACTCATATTCCCACGGCGGACAACCGGATTTTGCCCGGAGGTACAGCCTATATGACCGATGCGGGGATGACAGGCAGCCGGGATTCTATTATCGGGGTTCAGAAAGAATCCCCCATCGAACGTTTCCTGACACAGTTGCCCGCCCGTTTCGAAGTTGCGAAAAAAGACCCGATAATATGTGCCGCCCTGGTTGAGATTGATGATCAGAGTGGAAGGGCCCAGTCGATTGAGCGAATCATGTACTCGTCCGATGGACCCTGTTGAGAAGGAGATGGAATTGATGAAGTCTGTTCAGGATCAGTTGGCCGTAATCAGGCGTGGTGTCGTTGAGATCCTTGTCGAATCCGATCTGGAGCTGAAACTTAAAAAGGCTCTGGAGACTGGAACGGCTCTCAAGATAAAGGCAGGGTTTGATCCTACGGCCCCCGATCTACATCTCGGGCACACGGTTCTGCTTCAGAAGCTTAAGCAGTTTCAGGACCTTGGCCATCATATTTATTTTCTCATCGGTGACTTTACCGGAATGATCGGCGACCCTTCGGGGAAAAACGAGGCTCGCAAACCCCTGAGTCGTGACCAGGTGCTTGAAAATGCAAAGACTTATAGGGAGCAGGTCTTCAAGGTGCTCGATCCGCTAAAGACAGAGGTCGTGTTCAACAGCACCTGGATGAGCCTCATGAGTTCTGCCGAGCTTATCGCCCTCGCGTCGCGCTATACGGTGGCTCGCATGCTCGAGCGTGATGATTTCCAGAAAAGATATGTTTCCCAGCAGCCCATCGCCATCCATGAGTTTCTCTATCCTCTGATTCAGGGGCACGACTCTGTCGCCCTGGAAGCTGATGTGGAACTGGGGGGGACGGATCAGAAGTTTAATCTGCTGGTAGGCCGTGAGCTTCAGCGCCAGGTGGGGCAGAGGCCTCAGACTGTTTTGACCACGCCACTGCTCGAAGGTCTTGACGGTGTGAACAAGATGTCCAAGTCTCTGGGGAACTATATCGGAATTTCCGAGCCCCCTTCCGAAATCTACGGCAAGTTGATGAGTATTTCTGACGAACTAATGGTTCGTTATTTTGAGCTGCTCTCTGATGTAGATCTTGATGGACTTGAGAAAATCCGCGCCGGCGTTAACGGTCTTGCTGGTGGTGCCCATCCGATGGAGAGTAAGAAGGCTCTTGCCCGGGAGATCGTCACACGTTTTCATAGTGCCGATGATGCCACCCTGGCCGAGGAGAGCTTTCTGCAGCTCTTTAAGAAAAAAGAACTGCCAGAGGATATGCCTTGCGTCGAACTTAGTGGTGCCGAACCCATCTGGCTCTGTCGTCTTTTGTTTGAGGCCGGGCTTGTATCCTCTAACGGTGAGGCCAGGCGTCTGATCACTCAGGGAGCAGTAAGGCTCGGTGGAGATAAAATCATGGACCCCGAATATGAGGTCTCTCCCCCTGGGGAGTTTGTGCTTCAGGCCGGCAAGAGACGCTTTGCACGAGTTGTTTTTCGCTGAACTTGTTCAGGGCGTACCGGCGCCGATTAAGCTTGTAGCCTCGGGGTAAAAGAAAAATGAAAAAAGGTGTTGACGCCTTGGAAGTGTTTTGATAGTTTCCTGCCTCGCCGCAGGGAAACGCGAGAAACAAGAAA
>JAAXQG010000172.1 GCA_012974445.1 Desulfuromonadales bacterium | reverse complement strand
ACTGGTGAAAATCGCCTGCGAGAAGGGGCGCAAGGTTCGCCCCGAAATCAAGCTGGGCATCTGCGGCGAGCACGGCGGCGAGCCCTCCAGCGTGGAGTTCTGCCACCGCATCGGGCTGGACTATGTTTCCTGCTCTCCCTTCCGGGTGCCCATTGCCCGGCTGGCAGCGGCGCATGCGGCGCTCAAGGATTAAATGCTGAGGAATTGATGAAATAAAAAATGGCCGGGAATTTTCCCCGGCCATTTTTTATTGAAAAAAAGATAATTGCAGAGCATGGAAGTTAGAATAAGTCTTGTGGCCCCCCAACTAAAGAGTCTGCCCTGCGCAAGAGAGATCTTGCCTGACCCACTCTTGCTTTCCGAGCCTGTACAGACCTTGGGCCGCCGCGACCCTCATGTGTTCATCGCTGTCCCCCAGGGCTTCGCGCAAAGATGACAAAGATGCGGGTGCCAAGGCCACCATTGCGTCCGTCACGCGCGCGCGAATCCGCCAGTTCTTGGCTTTCATGAGGGGAACCAGGTGCGACACATCATCCGCACCGCCACAACGCCCGATGCGCTCTATGATGGCCAGGCGCACTTCGTCTTCGGTTTCTGCATAAAGTTCAATTGACCAGTCAACCCTGGCACTTCCCGCTGCGATTGCGGCAGCGCGAATCGAAGCAATACTGTGGCTGTAAAGAGGGGCCACGAGATCCTCGTCCTCGATGTGTAGCGCCTTGAGGCACTCAAGGCTCACCCGTAAAAGCTCTGTACTTTGCTTGTGTTTACTCGTTTGTCTGAGCACAGGTAAGATCCCTGACACATTGCGTTTCACTCCAGTGCGAAGAAGCCAGATGCGCACGTCAGCGGGCAGCCGCTCCCAAAGACCCAGCATCGCTTCGAGTGCTTCGTTGCCTTGCTGAACGAGGGCTTCGCGGGCGGAGCGGGGGTAGGGACCATCGAGTTCGGTAAGCCACGCCTCCAGGGTATCTGCAGTCAGGGGGGGCAGGGGCAGATTATGGTCGGAAATGATCGCGGCGCGTAGCGCCACCGAGGGGCTGAGAAGCTCGATACAGTCATCGAGCATATTGGCTGCGGCACGACACCGCATGGCATTGTTCGATTCCGATACGCAGGGACCAAGCAGCGCAACTCGCTCCTCGGCGGGCAGCTGAGAGACTTTTGCCGCTGCAAGCAGCAAGATCTTGTCGTTGTCCGTTGTCATGAACTCCTGCCTGGCTATCTCCAGGCTCTGGGGGCCGTCGAGTCGCAGAAGCAAAAAGGTATACCAGGTGCGATCGGAGCACCCCTCGAGCTCCTGATAACGCAGGTAGAGCTCATCCAGCACTTCCTGGTTGGGTTGTTTTCCGGTGGCCAGGGCCTGGTCGATCATCTTGTTGATCGACTGCAGCACCGCCGAGCGCACCGCTGCATCGGGCGCCCTTAAGGCCAGAGCCAGATCCTGTCTGGAGGCAATTTCCAGAGCCCTGCTTTGGGGATCAGCTTCACCCTTCATAGAAGACCCACTTATCTACCAAGTTGATCTTGATGCCGCTGTCTTCCGTCGAGCCGATATCGTTGCTGAGTTCGTACTTGTACTGTTCCGAAACGGGAATTTCCAGGCCAAAAGCGCTGGACTGGTATAGCTTGACAAAGTCGTGGCTGAGGACCTTTAACCAGGAGAGTTTTGTGTGCCAGCCGAATTCAAAGCTGATAGCAGCCCGATGGGTGAAGTTGACGCCCAGTCGATCCAGGTCCGGAACATGTTGTGCCCCGCTGGCCACATCCGCCACAATTACTGCGCCTTCCGCCCTGATGTTGCTGGTGGAGATCGTCCCCGGAGTCGTCCCGCCGCTGTAACCGGTGAGCCCCGATATCTTCAGATGCACGTTGATGACGATACCCAAAACCGGACCAGAGCCCACCTCGGGTCTCAACCATTTGGTCACTTTTTCAATCAGGGTGAGCGTCTCCCCGGCTGCTGTAACCGGCGGAATCAAGGCCGCTGTTTCCCCGACGGCAATGGCAATCTCGACAAGATCCCATTCCATCTGGATATCGGGCGACATGGTCATGCCTGTCCAGAGCCAGTCCAGGAGATCATCGGGGTCACTTACGTAATCAGTGATTCCGGAGGCGCTGTCGATCATGTTGGGCGCGGCGCTGGGGAGAAATACCAGGAGGTCTTGCACCAGCGGTACTATCTCGGCGAGGTCCTCAGCGTACAGCTCGACCAATTTGGCAAACATGAAGCAGAAAGGGATCAGCTGAAAATTGCTATCCTGCTCGATGTCAACTAGATTTCTCCAGCTTTTGGTAAACCAGAGCTTAGGGGGCCACCACCGATGGTGCTCGACAAAGGTGTATGCTTGGATTTGAAGAGCAAACTGTGGATTAATGTTGAGTCCCATCAGTATGCCGGCCTTGAAGTCGTCCATCAGGACATCGAGGCGTATCGTCTCTTCTGAGGCCGTCCCTTCGACCTCCATTCTTCCAGCCCAGTTCGGCCCTGCCAGGCCAGCCTCGATGTTCAGGGCGGCCCGGGAAGCCACTTTGCCCTCAAGAATTTTGATGTTGAATTTCCCGGAAGTATCCCAGAGTGTGGCTGCGAAACGCGCGGACCAGTCTGCCGGAAAATGGAACCCCTCGATGATAGGCACTCCGTGGGTCATGGTCGGGATCTTGTTGGTGCCGATGAGGGTTCTCGGTATCGATGTTTCGCTAGGGCTTGCCATATTGATATCTCCTTAAACCGGGATGCCGACTACCAGTGAGGTGGATCCGTCTGTGAACTGGCACAGCATGACGATCCGGTTGTCCCCGTCTACGTGGTTTGTGGTGGTGGCGAAGACGATGTTTGCGACCTGAGCACCTCCGTCAGTCAGTACGTCACCGGTGGTGAGAATCGTTCGGTGCTCGCTGCCATCGTACGTCAGCAGGCTGATGTCGACCCGGTCATCAGGACCTTCTGCATACTGGGTGTAGTAATAGGATCCATCGCTGCCGGTGGCACCGGGCGTGAAGCTGGCGACCATCTCGCCCGAGGGGCCGGGTTCGCTGGTTCTGCGGATGACCTCGTCACCCCGTACGAGCATTTCGTGATCACCCTCGATGCCGCCGACTTTCGTATGCACGGTTCCGTCGAACCCGACTCTCGGGCCGTAGCTGATTTCTCCCGTATGCGTGGATGATGTGATGAGCGGCGGTGCGACAAATAAGCTGTGATCATTGGGCGTCGACAGATGTCCGGATACCATGCCGTGATTGCCGGTTTCGGTTGTGGCGTCCGGGGTTGCGCTTAACAGCGCGGGCGCCACTGTGTGACAACTCATGGCGAAATGCCCACTCGGACTCACGTCTACGATGCCGATACCCGAGACCTGATGATCGGTGCGAATGATGTAATCACTGGTGGACATAAGATTGCTCGCAGTGAGCAAGGCCCCCGGAACCGGCATATGAATCAGGCTTTGTCCGGATCTGGCGCCGGGTATCTTTGCGGTTTGACTGGCAACTACCAAAATCCCGTTGTTTTCACACAGGGCGATATCGCCGAATATGCCGTTGGCGTACGTGGCACCGTCGCCTAATTTGTCGCCGTGGGTCATGACGGGCGTAAAGCCGGTGTTTCGTTCGTCCAGGTAGTAGAGTCCTCCGCCGTAATGGGAAGATTGGCCGTTGTAGGTGGGGTGCAGGATTGCAGCGATCCTCCCGCGGTCGTCGACGTCATGAGCCGCGATTTTCCTAACGACCCGTTGGTCTCCGAGGGTATTGCCGGAAAGCACCGAGGTATGCTCTCGGTCTATGACGGGGCTGGAACCTTCGAGGTCAACATCGATTTGAAAAAGGCCGTGCCGATTATCTTTATCGTAGGCGTCGAAAGTAATAACGCCACCTGAACTGATGTGCACCGAGCCACCAAATTCGTGAATTGTCATCGGGAGCGAACCGAGACCAACGCTTTCACCCACCGATTTCAGCTTGTAGAACCGGTACCCGTTGGGCCCCCCTGCGGACCCTGAACCGCCTCCAGTGGTAACTCCGCAACCTGTTAAAAGAACCCCTCCCAAAGCCGTTCCTGCGAATTTAATGAAATTTCTACGGTCTATATTTTCCATTGGACTGCTTCCTCTCTCTAGCTTTAAGTTTGCAATAGGTCTGTCCCGGTATTCGTGAGCAAGCTGCTCAGGCAGAGACTGATATCAGTCGCGCGGGAAACCATTATCACCAGAGTGTAGACGATGAGTTGACGTCGAAATGACGATGCGCTAGCAGTGAACATGCGGTTTTGTGCTAATCGGAAATAAGGTGTAAGTATCACCTTGGTGTTAATTGAGCGTTAATTGATGCCGCATCCGTGATCCAGAATCATCAGGGGGGCAGTTATACATGTCGCCTGACACGTGTCAGGCGGCCCCGCACCACCGCCGAGTCTCCCGGGATCAGCAAGGGAGCGCCGCTGAGGGCTCGGGCGAAGTTCGAAGAGGTGCTGGCACACTACACTCAGGGCTTTATCTCCGCCGGGTACGCCCACGTGGTAATATCCGCCACAGCACAAGAGGAGCAACATCTCTTCCGTCGGGGCGTGCAATCCTTTACAATCTCGCTGTTGCGTGCCGGAGGGTATCTGCTGGAAGTTCAGATGAAGACGTTGTCGGGGCAGGGGACGCCCCAGTCCTGATAGTTTTCCTTAATCGAAAGATATTGCCATGAATGAAACAGCCAAACCCAATCCGATGATTGAGATGTTGATCACCCTGATCCTGCCATCCATTGTCCTGATGAAACTTTCCGGTCCGGAGGAGCTGGGCACGGTTAACGCTCTGCTGCTGGCGCTGGCTTTCCCGCTTTTCTGGGGCGCTCGGTCCATGTTGCGTGAGCGCAAGGTCAACATGATTGCGGTGCTGGGCCTTGTCAGCGTCCTGCTCACCGGCGGCATCGGTCTGTTGCAACTGGATCCCCAATGGCTTGCCGTCAAGGAAGCGGCGATTCCCGGCCTCATCGGTCTGATCGTGGTCGGCTCCGTCTTTACCCGCAAGCCCTTGGTGCGGATGCTGCTGCTGAGTCCGGCGGTGATGAATGTGGATCGAATCCAGGAGAACCTCCTTCAGCGTGGCAACACGGCAGCCTTTGAGAGCCGTCTGAAGTCCGCCACCTGGATGCTGGGCGGCTCGTTTCTCTTCTCTTCCACTATGAACTATTTTCTCGCCACCTGGATCGTCACCAGTCCCGCCGGTACTCAGGCATTCAATGAGGAACTGGGCCGCATGACCCTGCTTAGCTATCCCGTGATTGCGCTGCCGTCGGTGCTGATCATGATGGCGCTGTTCTACTACCTGTCGCGTGCGTTAAACGAGCTCGCCGGGCTGAAACTGACGGAAGCTCTCAGGCGCTGATCCTTCTTAGCACTATGGAGAATGGGGCTTGATTCGCTGTTATCAGCTCATTAAATTGGCCCCCGGCTGAGCTCTTCCTGGATGAATCGGATCAGCGTCGCTTTGATGGATATGCCAAATAACTTTAAAAACACAGGAGTAAGCGCGATGCGATGTCATGAAGTGGATTATGAAATCGTTGGTGACGACATGCAGATGGTCAAGGTGGAGCTGGACCCGGGCGAGACGGTAATTGCCGAGGCCGGGGCCATGAACTACATGGAAGAGGGCATCGATTTTGAGGCCCGCATGGGCGACGGTAGTGAGCCTGAACAGGGCGTTATGGGAAAACTCTTCAGCGCGGGCAAGCGGGCGCTGACGGGGGAGTCGCTCTTCATGACCCATTTTACCAACCGGGGTCGGGGCAAGCAGCATGTGGCCTTTGCCGCGCCCTTTCCGGGGAAAATCATCCCCATGAATCTGGGGCATGGCAGGGGGGAGATTCTTTGCCAGAAAGACGCCTTTCTCTGCGCCGCCCATGGCACCAAGGTGGGCATCGCCTTTCAGCGCAAGCTGGGCGCAGGCTTCTTCGGCGGCGAGGGGTTCATCCTCCAGCGTCTTCAGGGCGACGGCATGGCCTTTATCCACGCCAGCGGCACCATCGTCGAGCGGGAGCTCAAGGGCGAGACCCTGAGGGTGGACACGGGCTGTCTGGTGGCCTTCGAGCCCACGGTGAAGTACGATATCCAGCGCGCAGGTAACCTCAAGAGTATGTTCTTTGCCGGAGAAGGGCTCTTTCTCGCGACCCTGAGCGGTCACGGCAAGGTCTGGATGCCTGTCTCTTATACACATCT
>JAAXQG010000163.1 GCA_012974445.1 Desulfuromonadales bacterium | reverse complement strand
GGGTTAATCCCCACATTGCGCAGCAGCAGCTCAGAGCCGGGGACGATGAGCCCCGCCACCAGAAAGAAGGCCGCCGAAGAGATGTCTCCGGGGATCTCCAGATCCCGTGCCTGCAGATCCGGCTCGGGCAGGATGGAAACACCGCCATCGAAAGAACGTACATCGGCGCCGAAATAACGAAGCATCCGCTCGCTGTGATCCCTTGAGAGATGAGGCTCCGTGACCCGGGTCTCCCCGTCGGCATAGAGTCCGGCCAGAAGCAGGGCCGACTTCACCTGAGCGCTGGCCACGGGCGAGGCGTAATCAATGCCCTGCAGGCCCGAGCCCGTGATCGCCAGCGGCGCCAGCTCTCCGCCCTGGCGACCGGTGATGCGAGCCCCCATGGCGGCAAGAGGAGCGGTCACCCGGCGCATGGGACGCTTGCGCAGATACCTGTCTCCGGTCAGCACACTGAAGAAGGACTGGCCGGAGAGCAGCCCGGTCATCAGGCGCATGGTGGTTCCCGAGTTGCCGCAGTCGATCACATCGCCGGGCTCCTGGAGGCCGTGCAGCCCGCGTCCCTCGATGATAAGCAGCCCTTGCTCCTCGGCAATAGAGATTCCCATGGACCTGAAGGCATTGAGGGTAGCCCGGTTGTCCTCCCCCTGGAGAAAACCCCGGACCCGCGTACGCCCACGGGCCAGAGACCCGAGCATGATGGATCGGTGGGAGATGGACTTATCCCCGGGAATGCGTATTTCTCCGCGCAACGCGCTGGCCGCAGTCACAGTTTGCTTTTCGATCATAGATTCAGCTCGCTCCCATATCAGAGAATCGCGTCCCTCATGGACTTGGAACGCTGGAAAAATTCAAGCAGCTTCTCCCCTTCCCCCTTTCGCACATCTTCTTTAAGTTCGGCGAAAAAGGCCTCACAGCGCTCCATCATCTCCAGCAACGCATCGCGGTTGGTCAGGGCGATATCGCGCCACATCAGGGGGTCAGAGGAGGCAATGCGGGTAAAGTCCCGAAAGCCCCCGGCCGAGTATTCAAGGATATTCTCCTCGTAGCGGTCGTAGGAGCCCACGGCATTCACCAGAGAATAGGCCACCATATGAGGAAGATGGCTGATGGCGGCCAGGATGCGGTCATGCTTCTCCACCTCCATCAGCACCACCTCGCTGCCAGCAGCCTCCCAGAGCCGCCGCACCAGCGCCAGGGCATCTGGATCGGTCTGGGGCAGAGGGGTCAGAATGCAGCGGCGATTTCGGTAGAGGCCAGCAATAGCGGCAGCCGCACCACTCTTCTCCGTCCCCGAGATGGGATGACCGGGCACAAAGTGAATCCCCTCCGGAATCAGAGGCAGAATCTGCTCGACGACCCGCCCCTTAACGCTGCCTCCGTCAGTGAGCACGGCCCCGCTTTTCATCAACGGTAGATAGCGCCCCGCAACCTCACCGAGGGCCAGCACCGGCGTGGCGAGGAAAACCAGATCAGCCTGACTCACATCGGCGTCATCCCGGGCAATCCGGTCGATGATGCCGAGCTCCAAGGCCAGACGAAGATTATCTTCATCGCGATCGAAGCCGATGATTTCCCCGACAACACCCGCCTCCCTAAGAGCAAGAGCCAGAGACCCACCGATGAGCCCCGGGCCGATCAGGGCCATACAGGGGACAAGAACCCTACTCGACGAAACTGTTTCAGGCACCGACATCTCCATCAGATGGTCCGGGGATAGGAGCCGAGCACTTTCAGGAACTGACAGTGCTGACGCAACTCCTCGATGGCGGCACTGATCGACTCGTCCGTCAGATGACCCTCCATATCGAGGAAAAAGATATATTCCCAAGCCCGCGTCTTCAGGGGGCGGCTCTCGATCTTGTTCAGATTGATCCGACGCTTGTTGAAGGGCTCAAGCATGCGGTAGAGAATACCCGGTTCATCCTTGACGCTGAACATGATGGAGGTCTTGTCGCGCCCGCTGGGATCGGGAATTTTAGGCCCGATCACCAGGAAACGGGTGAAGTTGTTAGGATTATCCTCGATGCGCTCGGCCGCCGCGCGAAGGCCGTAAATGGTGCCCGCCATCTCACTGGCAACGGCGGCACTTTCGGGCTCCTGCGCTGCAATCTGGGCGGCCAGAGCGGTGCTGGCTACATCCACCTGAGGCACATCGGGAAGATTCTCCTCCAGCCATTTGCGGCACTGGGCCAGAGGCTGGGGATGAGAGACGATCTTGCGGATATCCTCCCTGCGCCCCGACTGGGAAAGCAGAAAGTGGGAGATACCCAGCTGAATTTCGGCGATCACCTTGAGGTCGGACTCCATGAACATATCGAGGGTATGGGAGACGATCCCCTCGTTGGAATTCTCCACCGGCACCACGCCGTAATGGGCCCGGCCGCTCTGAACCTCGGAGAAAACGGCGCTGATGCTCTTTTGTGGAACCAGCGCCGCCGACAAGCCGAACTGCTGAGTGGCGGCGGCGTGAGTAAAGGTCGCCTGGGGGCCCAGGAAGGCCACCTTGATCGGCTCCTCCAGCGCCAGAGAGGCGGAAATAATCTCCCGGAAGACTCGCTGAATCGCATCGGTGGGAAAGGGACCGGCATTAGAGCTCTGGAGCCGCTCAAAAATAGCCCGTTCACGGCTGGGAACATAAAATTCCCGTTTCTGCCCGGCCTTGGCCTTACCTACCCGGATCACGACCTCAGCCCTGCGATTAAGCAGCGTAAGCATCTGGTCATCGATCTCATCAATCTGCTGTCGCAGTACGGCCAGCTCTTTTTCCATCGGGTCCTCCCCTTCTTTGGGCTCCATCAAAAACAGCCTGAGACTCTAGCCGATAGCCGATCAAAAGGCAACCGGGATCCCGAGCTCGAACATAGCAAAATCTCCCGGCAAATGGCCCCCTTTGTCCTTGACCGAAGTGGTGAGCGCTGGATAAACTGCGCTCTATTTTTTTGACCCGAGGGAGGATGAAAAACATGAGTATTTCAATGCAGGTACAAGATTGTCTGGAACGTGCGTCCTGGATCCGCAAGATGTTTGAGCAGGGAGCGGCACTTCGCAAGATTCACGGCGATGACAATGTGTTCGATTTCACCCTGGGCAACCCGACGGTAGAGCCCCCGGCGGCCTTTCACCGGGAACTGCTGGCTCTGGCGCAAAACCCCGTCCCAGGCATGCACCGCTACATGAGCAACGACGGCTACGGCGATACCCGCCAGGCCGTGGCTGATCTGCTTTCAGAGCAGTCCGGACAGCCCGTGGGCCCTTCCAACATCATCATGACCTGCGGTGCAGGCGGCGCTCTCAACGTTGCGATCAAGACCATTATCAATGCCGAAGAAGAAGTGCTGCTACTGGCCCCCTTCTTCGTGGAATACCGCTTTTACGTCGCCAACCACGGCGGAACCAGCACCCTGGTTTCCACCGACCGCGAGACCTTTCAGCTGGACCTTGCGGCCATCGAGCAGGCCATCGGCCCCAAAACCCGCGCCCTCATCATCAACTCTCCCAACAATCCCACAGGGGTTATCTACGGCGAAGAGAGCCTCAAGGCACTGGGGGAGCTCATCGAGCGCAAGAGCCGCGAGTTGGATCGCCAGATCTACGTCATCAGCGACGAGCCCTACGCCCGCATCGTCTATGACGGCAAGAAGGTTCCGCCGGTCTTTGCGCATATTAAAAACTCCATTATTGTCACCTCCCACTCCAAGGATCTGGCCCTGCCCGGAGAGCGCATCGGCTATCTCGCCTCCAACCCCGCCATGGACGAGGTCAAGCTGTTCATGGAAGGAGCCGTGTTCTGCAATCGCGTGCTGGGCTACGTCAACGCCCCGGCTCTGATGCAGCGCCTGGTGGCCAAGCTGCAGCACGAGAGCGTGGACATTCAGGCCTATGAGCGCAAACGTGACCTCTTCTACGACAAGCTGACAACCCTCGGCTTTGAAATGGTCAAGCCCGATGGCGCCTTCTATCTCTTCCCCAAGTCCCCCCTCAAGGACGATCTGGAATTCGCCAACCGCGCCCTTGCCCATAACATCCTGGTCGTACCGGGCACCGGCTTCGGGGCTCCGGGCTATTTCCGCATCGCCTACTGCATCGACGACGACATCATCGAACGCAGCTTCAGCGCCTGGGAGAAACTTGCCCGGGAACTGGGGATGAAGGGCTAGGGGTAAGGAGCCAACGTGGAGAAGCGTTTCCTGTCCCCCGCCGAGACGGCGGCCCTGATCTCGGAGAACGGACGCCGCGTGCTGACCCAGTCGGTCTCGCGCACCCTGGTGCTGAGCCTGCTGGCCGGGGTCTATATCGGCTTCGGAGCCCAGCTGGCCACCGTAGTCACCCAGGACGCCAGCGCCTATCTGGGGCAGGGGCTGAGCCGCTTTCTGGGGGGGAGCGTCTTCTCTCTGGGGCTGATGCTGGTGGTGATCTGCGGCGCGGAGCTCTTTACCGGGAACAGCCTGCTGACCAAGACGGCGCTGGAGCGCAAGATCTCCTGGAGCGCCATCGGGCGCAACTGGGTCCTGGTCATCCTCGGCAACCTGCTCGGCTCCCTCTTCTTCGCCGCCCTGATGTTTTATTCGGGACTCTGGAAAAGCGGGCAGATCGAGCAGCACGCTCTAGCCATCGCTAGCGCCAAGGTACAGATCCCCTTTATCGAGGCGCTGATCCGGGGCATACTCTGCAACTGGCTGGTCTGCCTGGCCGTCTTCATGGCCTGCGCGGCCCGGGACATCACGGGAAAGATTCTGGCCTGCTACGTTCCCATCATGGCCTTCGTGGCCAGCGGATTCGAACACAGCGTGGCCAACATGTATTTTATCCCCACGGGACTCTTCCTCAATGCCCGCTCGGAGAGCCCCCTGGCCGCTCTGAACTGGGGTGGTTTCCTGCACAACCTGGTACCCGTCACTCTGGGCAACGTCCTGGGTGGGGTGCTCTTCGTGGGCTGCGCCTACTGGTTCGTTCACCTTCGCAGCCCGCAGTCTGACAAATAATCCGTGACTATGCATACCGACTCAGAACAGGCCACCCCCGTGAGCGGGGCGGCTTCCACATCCCCCTGGCGCGGGGTCACTGCGGCCCTGCCCATCTGCCTGGGCTATCTCCCCCTGGGGCTTGCTCTGGGGGTTCTCGGGCGACAGGCGGGGCTGGAGCCCTGGCAGATCGGGCTGATGTCCCTGATGGTCTTTGCCGGAAGCGCCCAGTTTATTGCCGTAGCCATGCTGGGCGCCGGAGTCGCTGCCCCGACCATCGTGGCAACCACCTTCATGGTCAATCTGCGCCACCTGCTCATGAGCTCATCTCTGGCGGTGAATCTCAAGGGAGCTGGGCGTCTCTTTCTGAGCGCCTTCGCCTACGGGGTCACCGATGAGAGCTTCGCCCTCAATACCACCCGCTTTCGAAGCGGAGACTGGAGCCGCGCCCAGGCTCTGGCCCTGAACCAGAGCGCCAACGCCTGCTGGATCCTGAGCACCTGGGCCGGAGCCTACCTGGGACAGCTCATCCCCACCGGCGCCTTCGGCATCGGCTTTGCCCTTCCGGCCATGTTCATCGCCCTGCTGAGCTACCAGTTGCGCCAGCGCCTTCACATTGTGACCGCGCTTGCCACCGGCGCCTTCTCCCTGCTGCTCTACCGCCTGATCCCTGGCAATTCCTATATCCTCATCGCGGCGGTACTGGGAGCCAGCCTCGGTTACCTGCTGCAG
Organism: Desulfuromonadales bacterium; assembly: GCA_012974445.1. GTDB lineage: Bacteria > Desulfobacterota > Desulfuromonadia > Desulfuromonadales > JAAXQG01 > JAAXQG01. The sequence continues at coordinate 2,114 of JAAXQG010000163.1, read as the reverse complement.
CAGCGCAAGAATCGAAGTGGAGGGCCCCGATGAGCTCGCCCGAGTATCTTGTCCTGCTCGTCGGCATGGCCCTGGTCACCTACCTCCCCCGCTGGCTCCCCCTCTTTTTTCTCTCACGCCGGAGCATGCCCAAGGCCCTGGTCCAGTGGCTGGAGATGGTGCCGGTGGCCCTGCTGAGCGCCCTGCTCGCCCCCACCATCCTGGCTCCCGGTGCAAACAGGGCTTTCTCCCTGTTGAGCCCGGAATTCCTCGCGGCTATCCCGACCCTGCTCTTCGCCCTCAAGACCCGCTCCCTGGGGCCCCCATGGGGCAAACTGTTGCCTGAGAGTTCAAAATGCCGGTTGTATCAAAAAAACACCGATGACATTTTTGAAGGAGGCACCATGATTTTTTCAAGATTCGCCCTGACCCTTGCCCTGCTGCTGCTCTGGGGAACATCTGCGATGGCCGCCCTGGATTCCATCTCGGGAAAACAAAATGCAACGCCAGCCCTGCCGCCCCTGACCATATTAGATGCTCCCGTTACTGATAGTGTTGCGGTCAACCTCGCCAACGGATTTCCCATCTGGTACCGGGATACAACTACTGGCCTGAAGCTTGAGCTTTGCCTGGACCAGGAAGTGACACTCCAAGGAGGAGGCACTGCGTTACCCTGCCTGACGGAAGAGCCCTTCCCGGGGCTACCCATCTCCTTCCCCTTCAACTTCGGCCCTGAGGCCTTCTACTGGTCAGCCGAGACCTTCGGCACCTTCGAGACCACCAACGGAACAGGAGACGCTCTACTCGTTCTGGCCCACGAAGCAGCATTCATAGAAGAATTAACCGCGGAGGATCGTCAGAATGTATTCTCCCGGATCCGGGTCAGGATCAATCCTGTTGCGGCTGGCACTTACCGGATCACTCATCCCTTCGGAACGGTGGACTATGAGGTTACCTCTGCTGACCTTGCTGGAGAACGCGCCATCAACCAGACCCAGGATCATGGAGCCATTGCCGTTCTGCCTCCAACACCCGATCCGCTGACCTTCACAGCCGCCCTGGGAGACGCTCCCGTTCCCGCACCAGAACTATTTAACCTAGCCGGAGCAGTTATTAATCCGTCCATTAATCTCAATGGCGTTATCAATGCCGACGGCCGCTCCGTCGGCCCCTTTCTGGTTCCAAATCTTGCCGAGAATATTATTGCCGCCGACGGCAGCCGCTACCTCACTGACCCGGGCACCGACCTAGCCCCCAATCTCTTCTCCGTAGTGAACGGGCCCGGTGGGTTCAACCTGTTTCAGATCGAGCGGATTTCCGATGGTGTCAACACCCCCCCAGCGGATGGGTTTTTCCTGAACAACAACGACCCTCTTTCCCCCACCCAGACGGTCACGTTCACCGACTACAGAATCACCGGGAAGATTTTCAATGACGACCCCAACCTCGCACCCGTTGCCGAAGCTGGCATTACCGCCTCGACCCTGAAAAACAAAACCGTAGACATCAGAGTCTTTCCCAACGGGACGGCACTTCTCGACCCGGTAGGAGCAGGCAATGTGCACGGAGTCAACGCTAAGGCGCTCGGTATCCCGACGAACCCTGCAGACCTGAACGCTCCCATACTGCGAACCACGGCATTCACGACGGTACAGGGCGGAACCGTCCAGCGGGCCACCGCAATGGATTCGGGGGACACCTTCTTCCGCTACACCCCTTCCCTGGACTATTCCGGACCGGACTCTTTCCCTTACGTCATCCAGGATACCGGAGGACTGATCTCGCCCCCTGAATCGATCAGCATCCTGGTTGAGGACATTCAGGTGACCAGGGCCGATTATCGTCCCAAGTTCGGCAAATGGTCCGTCCGTGGAATCTCCACGGATGTTTCTGCCGCCAACAGCATGACCATTATTGGGGGCCCCCGAGCCTTTCTGGACGGGAACAATGTAGTTCCGGTACCCGTTCTCAGCGACGCCAGGGGGGTACTCAGCTTGCTGCCCGCGGATGATGAAATTAACTACTCGATTACCATGGATCCCATGCCCGCCTCCGGAATTTCCACAATACTCATCCGGGTCGGTGCCGCCAACGCGACAGGTCCCGTCATCTTTTTCCTCCATGACAGCCTGACC
>JAAXQG010000327.1 GCA_012974445.1 Desulfuromonadales bacterium | reverse complement strand
TTAGTAGACCACTTCAGACCTCCCCCCGCTGGGGGGAGGGACCACATCATGGCCGCATCAACCATCTCCTGTTGCCTGACCTTCCCCCGCTGGGGGGAGGGACAATGGTTGAAGTGGTCAACTATTTCCTGACAGGAAGGTCATGCTGATGCAGGAGCCGATTATCATAGCTGGGCAGAAGGTGATGCCGGGGGAGCGCAGGGTCATCGAGCTGCCCGTGGCCAAGCTCTATACCCACACGGAGATCGAAATCCCCCTTCAGGTCATTCATGGGCGTCAAAGCGGCCCCAGACTCTTCGTCTGCGCAGCCATTCACGGCGACGAGATCGGAGGAGTCGAGATCATCCGCCGCCTCGCCGCCCAGCACCAGCTGCGCACCCTGAAGGGGACGCTGATTCTGGTGCCTGTGGTCAATGTGCACGGTTTCCTGGCTCACTCACGTTATCTGCCGGATCGGCGTGATCTCAATAGATCTTTTCCCGGGTCGGACAAGGGTTCACTGGCGGGTCGAGTAGCCAAGCTCTTTCTGGACGAGGTGGTTTCTCGCTGCACCCACGGCATCGACCTGCATACGGGCGCCGGGCATCGTACAAATCTTCCGCAGATCAGGGCCTGCCTGAACGATCCGGATACCAAGCGACTCGCCCAGGCTTTCGGTGCCCCGGTGGTACTCAATGCGGTGCTGCGTGACGGTTCCTTGCGTGAGGCCGTTGCGGATCAGGGGATACCCATGCTGCTTTACGAGGGAGGGGAGGCGCTGCGTTTCGACGAGGTCTCCATCCGGGCGGGGGTGCGCGGTGTGACCGAGGTGATGCGCACCATCGGGATGCTGGGAAGCAAGCGCAGCGAGAAGAAGTCCTGTGTCAATCCGCTCTTTGCCGCATCCTCGAGTTGGGTGCGAACGCCGGTCAGCGGCATCTTCAGGGCCAAGGTACGCCTGGGGCAGAAGGTATCGGAGCAGACGATTCTGGGGGTGGTGGGGGATCCCTTCGGGGAGCAGGAAGAGGCAATCCTCTCCGGTCTCGAAGGCCTGGTGATTGGCATGACCAGGCTCCCCCTGGTCAACGGGGGAGACGCCCTGGTCCATATCGCCAGGCTGGACTCCGGGGAGTCGGTCGCCGACACCATGGAGACCTTCGAGGCCGAACTCTCCGGCTCCTTAGAGGGCTGGCCGGAGGAATTGCCGCCGCTCTGACTATCCCTGAGCTGGCTGCGCTTTAGTTCGCATGAACCCGCGGCCTTCCGGGGTCTCTCTCAGCCCTTGCCCCGGGTGCGGGTGCGAGAGGGGCGGGCGTTCTTCTCGATGTACTGGATGATCATCCCCGCCACATCCTTGTCGGTGGCCCGCTCGATTCCTTCGAGCCCCGGCGAGGCGTTGACCTCCATCACCACCGGTCCCCGGTTGGAGCGCAGTACATCCACCCCCGCCACGCTCAGGCCGATGGTATGTGCGGCTTTGAGGGCCGTTGCCCGCTCGGCCGGGCTGAGCTTGACCAGGGTCGCGGTGCCGCCCCGGTGCAGGTTGGAGCGGAACTCCCCCTCCTTGGCCTGACGCTTCATGGCAGCCACGACCTTGTCGCCGATGACGAAGGCTCGAATGTCGGCGCCACCTGCCTCTTCGATGAACTCCTGGACCAGAAAATCCGCACTCAGATCCCGAAAGGCGTTGATGACGCTCTCGGCAGCCTTCTTAGTTTCGGCCAGCACCACCCCCTTGCCGTGGGTTCCCGTAAGCAGTTTCACCACCAGGGGAGCTCCCCCCACCAGTTCGATGAGGTTGTTGGTGTTCTCCACGTAGTTGGCGAATCCGGTGACTGGAAGCCCCACCCCCTTGCGCGCCAGCAGCTGCAGCGAGCGCAGCTTGTCCCTTGCCCGCCCCAGCGCCACCGATTCGTTCAGGGGAAAGGTTCCCATCATCTCGAACTGACGCAGTACCGCCAGGCCGTAGTTGGTGATGGAGGCGCCGATGCGGGGAATGACCGCATCGAACCCCTCCAGGGTTTCTCCCTTGTAATGGACCAGAGGACGCATGGTGGCGATGTCCATGTAGCATTTGAGGGTGTCGAAAATCTGCACCTCGTGGCCTCGCTCCTCTCCGGCCTCGACGAGGCGGCGGGTGGAGTAGAGACGGCTGTTGCGTGAGAGAATCGCTATTTTCACGGATTGCTCCTTTGGAACCGCATCAGTGATGCGACCCAGTGGCAGACTCCGGGCATCTGGTCGGGGCTGAATTAAGTGTAACTGTTCAGCACGTTGTCCAGATTCCTATTTTTGGCCAATTTCCTCCCCCTTGAAAGGGGAGGAGACGACGACAATATTGGCAGTGAGCATTGACTGAATAGTTACAATTTAGTTTTACATGTCGGGCGCTGTCGTCAACCCATCGGTAGGATATGGACTCAGCTGCAGGACGCCGCCGAGGGTGGATTCGGCATGCTTTCGACGTAGAGGCTTCGGCTGGGAAAGGCGAAGGAAAGTCCCATTTCTTCGACCAGCTCCATGATGGAGAGGAAGACCTCCTGCTTCACTTTGAGGTGTTCATCCCAGAGGGTGCTGGAGCTGAAGGCGTAGAGCATGACGTTGAGGGAGCTGTCGGCCATTTCGGTGAAATTGACCAGAGAGAACTCCTGGTCGATGCCGGGGTGCACGCGCAGGATCTCCTTGACGCCTTCGATGAACCGGCGCATCTGGTCGGGGCTGGTCCCGTAGGTCAGGGCGATGTCGGTCTTGATCCGCCTTTTGGGCATGCGGCTGAAATTGTCGATGGCCGCCGTGGACAGCTTGCTGTTTGGGACTTTGATCAGGGTCTTGGGGAATGTGCGGATGGAGGTGGAGCGCAGGCCGATCTCCTCCACGGTGCCTTCGATGCCCTCGGCGACGATCCAGTCCCCGATGTGGAAGGGGCGGTCGGCCAACAACTGAATGGAGGCGAAGAGATTTCCGAGGGTTTCCTTGGCGGCCAGGGCCAGCGCAAGTCCTCCGATTCCCCCTGCGGCCAGCAGGCCGGAAACCGAATACCCCAGGTTCTGAGCGGCAAGCAGCACCGCGATGAAAATGATAAAGGCGCGAAGCGTCTTGCGCACGAAGGGCAGCAGGTGGTCGTCGAGCTCCGACTCGGTCAGGTTGACCCAGCGTGCCAGGTAGACCTCGACCAGATCGACCAGGTTGAACAGGACCCAGGCCAGGTCGAAGGTGATCATGATGGTCAGGACGTTGCGTGAGAGTCCCTGGAGGTTGATCGGCTCCGAAGGTAGCTGAAGGGTCTCGAAGGCGAAAAAAAATCCCAGAATCAGCAGCAGGAAGCCAAAGGGGCGTTCGAAGACTCGAAGCAGGATGTCATCGAAGTCGCTCTGGGTCTTCTGGGTGAGGGGGCGCAGAACCCTCTGGATGAGGTAACCGCAGATGCGCCGCAGCAGCAGTGCCAGAATCAGCACAGAAAAGGCTGCCAGGTAGCGACCCATGCCTATGCCGGAGATGGCTCCGTTGATCAGGTGTTCGAGCTGCTGTGTGAAATCCATGATGCTCTGTTCCTCACTGATGAAGGGCTGATACCCAGAGGCTGCTCTCTTATCAGAAGGTAGGTGGAAAAGCAAGAGGCGTTCCCCTGCGCACCGCGTGCGACCTGATAAAGTGAGAGAGAACGCAGGCACTTGAAGCGGGGTGGGGGATACTATGAAAAAGACACTGGCAGGCAAGATCTTGAAGGCTCACCTGGTCGAGGGGAGTTTAATTGCGGGGCAGGAGATCGGCATACGCATCGACCATGTGCTGCTGCAGGATGCCACCGGCACCATGGCCATGCTGGAATTTGAGGCGCTGGGTATTGATCGGGTCAGGGCCGAATTGGCGGCTCAGTATGTGGATCATAATCTGCTGCAGACCGATCATAAAAACGCCGATGATCACCGTTTCCTGCAGACGGCCTGCGCCCGCTACGGACTTCATTTCAGCCGTCCGGGCAACGGTGTCTCTCATCAGGTGCACATGGAGCGTTTCGGTGCGCCAGGAAAGACCATGCTGGGGGCCGACAGCCATACGCCGGGGGCTGGCGGAGTCTCCATGCTGGCCATGGGAGCCGGAGGGCTGGATGTGGCCATGGCCATGGCGGGGCGTCCCTACTATCTGCCCTGCCCGAAAGTATTCGGCATTTATCTCACGGGAAAGCTCTCGGCCTGGGTGAGCGCCAAGGATGTGATCCTGGAGCTGCTGCGACGCTACGATGTGAAAGGAGGCGTGGGCAGGATCATGGAATATCATGGTCCCGGGGTTCTGTCCCTTTCGGCCACCGATCGGGAGACCATCGCAAATATGGGGGCAGAGCTGGGCGCCACCAGCAGTATATTCCCTTCGGATGAGAGGACGCGGCAATACCTTCGAGCCCAGGGGCGCGAGCCCTGCTGGGTTGAGCTCCAGGCTGAACCTGACGCCCGTTATGACGAGGAGGCCGAGCTGGATCTGTCGCAGGTCGAACCGATGATCGCCTGCCCCGTTTCCCCAGGTAACGTGAAGAGGGTCGCCGAAGTGCAGGGGATCAAAGTCGATCAGGTGATCGTCGGCAGCAGCGTCAACTCGGCCTTTCGCGACCTGATGTGTGTGGCCCGCATCGTTGAGGGGCGCCACGCCCATGGCGATACCAGCTTTCATATCAACCCGGGCAGCCGTCAGGTTTTAGAGAACCTGGCGGACCAGGGTGGCATCATGCCTCTGCTGCTGGCCGGGGCGCGGATTCATCAGTCGGGTTGTCTGGGCTGCATCGGCATGGGGCAGGCACCGGGTACGAATCAGGTCAGTTTGAGAACCTTCCCCCGCAACTTCCCCGGACGTTCGGGGACTGCGGGAGATCAGGTCTATCTCTGCTCACCCGAGACGGCCGCAACCGCTGCATTAAAGGGTGAAATTACCGATCCCAGGGAAATGAGTGCGGAGATTGACTGGCCGGATGTGCAGGACCTCGAGACTTATCTGGTGGACGAGTCGTCCATTATTTTTCCTGCCGAGGACCTCCGGCAGACCGAGGTGGTGCGCGGTCCCAACATCAAACCCTTTCCCGAGCTCGAAGCCCTGCCCGATGATTTGGATCTGGAGGTGGTCCTTCGGGTCGGAGACAACCTCTCCACAGACAGCATCATGCCTGCAGGCAGCAGGGTGCTGCCACTGCGCTCCAACATCGAGGCGATCAGCGAATTCGTCTTTTATCAGATCGATGAATCATTCCATCTGCGTTGCCGAAAAACGGGAGATGTTGCCGTTGTGGGGGGGGAGAACTACGGACAGGGATCAAGCAGGGAGCATGCGGCGCTAGCTCCCCGATACCTGGGGGTGCGGTGCAAGGTCGCCAAAAGTTTCGCCCGGATTCACAAGGCCAATCTCTGCAACTTCGGGGTACTTCCTCTGGAGCTGACGGACCCTGGAGACTACGAGTCTCTGAGCCAGGGGACGCGGATGCATTTTTCAAAACTTCGAAAACGCATCGAGTCCGGGGACAGGGAGATCCCCGTTGAGGTCGCTGGCAGGACGTTGACGCTGCGCCTGGAGATCTCGCCTCGTCAGCGTCGGCAATTGCTGGCTGGAGGAGCGCTCAATCTGGCCCGGGAACAACTTGGTTACTGACTAGCACGAATCTTTCGCCGGTGTTGAAACCGTCAATCCCGAAATGATGTTTCAAGTAAAAAAATATTTAACAGGGATGAAGGGAATGAAGGGGATAAGATCAGTCAAACATCATGCTGGTTGCCTTTGACTTTACATCTCGTTCATCCCATTTATCCCAGTAGTGTCCGGTTAGGTTATTGCTATCAATAAGCTGGCTACCCACCCCGTCATCCCCGCGTAGGCGGGGACCCAGAAGGTTTTAAAGTCACTGGATCCCCGCCTGCGCGGGGATGACGAAATTGGGCGCGGGGATGTCAAAATTTCTTGAGAATTACGGCTGCAACTATCTTATCGGACACTGCTGGGTGCCAATAGCCGATTTGGTAGGGTGAATTAAGGTGCGTTAGCGACGAATTCACCATTTTGAACCTGTTTGCTAAGGATGACCGATAGTGGATTCGCTTTGCTTAATCCACCCTTGTACAAATCTTTTACAGTCTGCTGATGCCCGGCTTTCGGGGACATCGCAATCGGGATTTTTCGAGCAAGTGGTCAGGGGATCTTAAAATATACCCAGGCTATTGAGACCCCCTCCCCCAGCGGGGGAGGGCTGTGAAGTGGTCTACTAATCCCGGACACCAACAAAGGTGGTATGTTGAGCCACCTCAAAGGAGTGTCCAGCACTATGAGCAGACGAACGTTCACCAAAGAA
>JAAXQG010000321.1 GCA_012974445.1 Desulfuromonadales bacterium | reverse complement strand
GTGCCTGTGCTGATTCCTTCTCGGACGGGCTCCTTGAACATCCGCATTATACGCGCCCTGCCGAGTTTCGCGGGTTGAGTGTTCCTGAGATTCTGCTCTCGGGAGACCATGGTCGCATCGCCCGATGGCGGCGTGAGCAGCAGCTGGAGCGTACCCTGGCCCGCAGGCCCGATCTGCTCGACTCGGCTCCCCTCTCCGATGAGGACAGGCGGTGCCTGGACGGACTTAGGCAATCCGGGGGGGCTTCGCGAATATGAAGCCCGTGGCTGTTGGTCTGGTTCACTCTCCCGTTTTGGACAAACGGGGTGACCGGGTTGTTTCGGCGGTAACCAATGTCGATATTCATGATATCGCCAGGGCCGCACGCACCTACGGGGTGCAACGTTATTATGTGATTACTCCCGCTGCCGAACAGCAACGCCTGGTCGGCAGTATTCTGGAGCACTGGTGCCAGGGACACGGTTCCCGGTACAATCCGGCCCGTAAAGAAGCCCTGTCTCTGGTGAAGGTTGTTGCCACGGTGCAGGAGGCTCTGGAGGACTGGAATCTTTTTTGCGATGCCGAGTCTGACTGTCTGCTTACTTCGGCCAGGGCCGAGAACAGTATCGGAATTGAAGAGGCCAGAGAGCGGTTGCTTGAGAAGCCAGCTCTGATTCTTTTCGGTACAGGGCACGGCATGGCACCTGAGCTTTTTGAGCGGGGTTGGCCCGTTCTGAGCGCTATCATTGGGCGCGGCGATTATAATCATCTTTCGGTCCGCAGTGCGGCAGCGATCATTCTGGATCGTCTGCTGGGCCGGACAAATTCATAAAAAAAGAATAGACTTTGTCCCGATAGAAGGAGGATGGCATGAACATCATTGATCGTATCAACATGGAACAAATGAAAATGAATCTCCCCCAGTTCAAGGCGGGGGATACCCTGAAGATTCACGTACGGATCGTTGAGGGCGACAAGCAGCGTATCCAGATTTATCAGGGTGTCTGCATCAAGCGCTTCAACCGCGGTCTGGCTTCGAGCTTTACCGTTCGGAAGATCTCCGGCACCGTTGGTGTAGAGCGGATTTTTCCTCTGCACGGACCCAACGTCGAGAAGATCGAGGTTCTGAGTGTCGGTCGCGTTCGTCGCGCCAAGCTCTACTACCTGCGCAACCTCAGTGGTCGTGCTGCTCGTATCCGCGAGAAGCGTTACGTGTAAGTCACAGCTCTTCAAACGCCCCGGCTTCGGCCGGGGTTTTTGTTTGGGACTGCTTCGTTCTTGTGCGCCTCTTAACTGAAATCCCGATTCAATCCGTATCGCCATTTCCCATCAACAGAGGTCTGTGCTCATGGAACTCTTTGATCTCCCCGAGTTATCCACCCTTCATTTTGAAACTCTGGCTCGTCGCCAGGGCTTTCTCGCTATCGCCGGAGTTGACGAAGTGGGTCGCGGCCCCCTTGCAGGGCCTGTTGTTGCCGCCGCCGTCATTCTGCCCGAACAGTTTGATCTGCCCGGACTCACCGATTCCAAGAAGCTCAGCGCCGCCGCTCGTGAGGCACTTGTCCCCCTGATCCGTAGTTGCGCTCTGGCCTTTGGAGTGGGGCTTGCCTCCCCTGCCGAGATTGATGAGCAAAACATCCTCAAGGCCACCCTGCTGGCCATGAAGCGCGCTATCGGCTATCTGCAGCTTCCCCCTGATTATCTGCTGGTGGACGGCATTACTCCCATTCCCCTTTCGCTGCCCCAGAAGACGCTGAAGAAGGGGGATTCGCGCTCCCTTTCTGTCGCCGCCGCTTCGGTACTGGCTAAGGTGGTTCGGGACCGAATGATGGTCGGTTACGACCGCATCTATCCCGGTTACGGATTCTCCAGCCACAAGGGATATGGCAGCAAGGTTCACTGTGAAGCCATCGAACGCCTGGGACCCTGTCCCATCCACCGCAAGAGCTTCGGTCGGGTGCGAGAGCATCTGGTCGCACCTTGACGCAGCAGCGTCTTTCCACCGGGGCCTGTGGCGAGGCGTTGGCCGCTGAGTATCTGGAGGGCAGGGGACTGAAACTCCTGGCGCGCAATGTCCGCACCAAGGTGGGGGAGCTGGATCTTGTGGCCAAGGATGGCAAAACCCTGGTCTTTGTGGAGGTCAAGACGAGGCGCAGTCGCTTCTTCGGAGCTCCGCAGGAGGCTGTGGGCCCGCGAAAACAGCGGCAGATTCTCAGGGCGGCCCTGTGGTATCTTGCTACGCAGGGGCTGGGTGAGCCGCTGATGCGCTTTGATGTGGTCTCGGTGCTGCTTTGTGAAACGCCCCCTCTCATCGAACATTTTACCGACGCCTTCGATGGCGCAAATCTTTAAATTCTCAGGAGTTGAGCGATGGCTGAGAACTTTTCCCGCCACGGGTTTCTGCGCGTCGCCGCGGTCTCCCCCGAGCATCTTGTGGGGGACCCGGCTTTTAATCTGACGCGGGTCAACGAGGCCCTTATGCAGGGAATCGCAGAAGGCGTCCGGCTGTTTGTCTTCCCCGAGCTGGGGCTGACCGGTTACAGCTGCGGTGATCTGTTTTTTCAGCCGGGGCTTCAGCGTGCTGCGAAGGTCGCCATCGGCACCCTGGTGGCCCGAAGCGCAGAGCTGTCCATCTCCCTGGTGGTCGGAGCGCCCCTTGCCGCCGGAGGACGACTCTACAACTGTGCCTTCTTCATCTCCTGCGGGCGCCTGCTCGGCGTTGTTCCCAAGACTTTTCTCCCCAACACCGGTGAGTTCTATGAGCGTCGCTGGTTCAGCGCGGAGAGCGACCGCAGTCTCGATGAAATCGACTGGGATGGGCAGCTCGTGCCCTTTGGGGCCGATCTGCTTTTTCGAGCTCAGGACCGCGACGGCGCCCTCTTCGGGGTGGAGATCTGCGAGGATCTCTGGTCCGTTACCCCTCCGAGCTGTTCCATGGCTCAGGCCGGGGCCTCGGTGCTGCTGAATCTCTCGGCCAGCCCCGAATCCCTGGGCAAGGCCGATTACCGCGAAGCTCTGGTGGATTCCCAGTCGGCGCGGCTCCTTTGCGCGTATCTGTATGCCTCGGCAGGGCCGGGGGAGTCCAGTACCGATCTGGTCTATTCCGGCCATTGCATCATTTCTGAGAACGGGCAGCGTCTGGCTGAGTCCGAGCGTTTCTGTTTCGATACCCGTCTCACGCTGGCCGATCTGGATCTGGATTTTCTTGCGGCGGAGAGACAGAAGAATGGCAGTTTCTCCCAAGGGGTGGCTCAGCGCAGTTACCGCATCGTCCCCTTTGCTCTCGGGGAGGCTGCATCCTCATCCGCGGCCCTGCTGCGTCCTTTGAGCCCCACCCCCTTCGTGCCTGCCGCCTCTCAGGAGAAGGACCGCCGCTGCTGCGAGATCTTTCATCTGCAGACCCTGGCCCTGGCCCGCCGGTTGCGCCATACGGCAAGCACCCGTGTCGTCATCGGCCTCTCGGGGGGGCTCGACTCCACCCTGGCTCTGTTGGTGACGGTCAAGGCCTTTGACCTGCTGGGCTTGTCCCGAGATGGCATCATCGCCATTACCATGCCCGGTTTCGGCACCACGCAGCGCACGCGCGGTAACGCCGAGAGCCTGGCCGAGCTGCTCGGGGCTCGGCTGCGGATCATTTCCATCGAGGCTGCGGTGAGGCAGCATTTTGCCGATATAGGTCACGACGGAAGCACCCTGGATATCACCTATGAGAACGCCCAGGCCCGGGAGCGCACCCAGATACTGATGGATGTGGCCAACCAGGAGGGGGGGCTGGTCATCGGAACGGGCGATCTCTCGGAGCTGGCCCTGGGTTGGTGCACCTATAATGGCGACCACATGTCCATGTATGCCGTCAACTGCGGGGTGCCCAAGACCCTGGTGCGTTATCTCGTGCAATGGTGCGCCCATACGGAATTTACCCATGAGACCCGCAGGGTGCTTCTGGATATCTGCGACACCCCCATCTCCCCTGAGCTCCTGCCTCCGGACAGCGCCGGGCAGATCGCCCAGAAGACCGAGGACCAGGTGGGCCCCTATCGCCTGCACGACTTCTTTCTCTTTCAGGTGGTGCGCATGAGTGCACCGCCATCCAAAGTTTTTTTTCTGGCAAAAAGAGCCTTCGAAGGAGAATTTGACGGGGCTGAGATTCTGCATTGGCTGCGGATTTTTTACCGCCGCTTCTTCTCTCAGCAGTTCAAACGTTCCTGCCTGCCTGACGGCCCCAAGATCGGCAGCGTGTCCCTCTCCCCCCGGGGAGACTGGCGCATGCCCAGCGATGCCAGCGCCCAGCTCTGGCTCAGTGAACTCGAGGAGATAGACTGTTGACCCCCGGAACTCTACATATAGTCGCCACGCCCATCGGGAATCTGGAAGACATCACCCTGAGGGCGCTGCGTATCCTCAAGGAGGTGGATCTGATTGCCGCTGAGGATACCCGTCACAGTCGCAAGCTGCTCAATTATTTCGGGATCGAGACGCCGCTGACTTCCTGTCACGAGCACAACGAGGAGGGCAAGGCGCAGCAGATCATCGAGATCATTCGCCGCGGTCAGTCCGTCGCCCTGATTTCCGACGCCGGCACCCCCGCCATCTCTGATCCGGGGTTTCGGCTGGTCCGTCGCTGTCGCGAACTGGGGATTTCGGTTACCGCAGCTCCCGGCGTGTCCGCCCTGGTCACGGCTCTGTCCATTGTCGGGCTGCCCTGCGAAAACTTCATCTTTAGCGGTTTTTTGCCCAGCAAGAAGATGGCCCGCCAGGCGGTGATCGAGACCTTGAGGCACCGTCAGGAGTTGAGTGTCTTTTATGAGTCGCCCCACCGGTTGCTGGCGACCCTTGAGGAGATCGTGCAGACCCTGGGAGTCGACCGGGAGGTCGCCGTGGCAAGAGAGCTGACGAAGCTGCACGAGGAAATTATGCGCGGCGCAGCCTCCGAGGTGCTGGAGCACTTTCGGCAGAAGGGGGTCCGGGGAGAAATCGTGCTGCTGGTATCCCCCGGACAGGAGGCCCTTCCGGCCATGAGTCTGGAGGAGGCGCTGCTGAGTTACGAGCAGGGGGGAGAACTCGCCCCGAAGGAAGCCGTGAAACAGGTTGCCGCCCAGTTTGGTATCCCGGCCGCCGAGGTCTATCAGGAGCGGCTACGCTTAAAGAAGGAAGGCAGGCTCTAGGGCCCCGGATCGCCGACCCAGGGCGCGGCAAGCAGCGCCCCTACGGAGGTTGCCGCAACGGGATTATTGGATAGGTAGGGGCGCCGCTTGCTGCGCCCTTTTTCCGTTACGATGTCACCCGGCAATTGGATGGTAAGGTTCAAGACGGTCGGATAGTTGGTTGTATCCGGCAGAGGTTGCAACGAGATTGACGGATTGTGTAGGGGCGCCGCTTGCTGCGCCCTTTTTCCGTTATGGTGCCATCTTCCGGAAATTGGATGGTAAGGTTCAAGACGGTCGGTCCGTTGGTTACATCCGGCAGAGGATCCCCGACCTGGGCGCGGCAAGCAGCGCCCCTACGACGCCTTTGATTCACGGGCTGGAGAAAATAGACATGGGAGGCCGTCCATGGTGTTTCATCCTGATATCCATAATCGACGTTCTGTTCGTCTTCAAGGTTACAACTATTCCTGCGCCGGTTCATACTTTGTAACGATCTGTGTTCACGACCGGGAATGTCTTTTTGGGGAAGTTGTAGGCGATGATGTTGTAATGAATGAGGCTGGAAAAACAGTTTCTGATATCTGGGGAGAAATGGAATCGAGGTTTCCGGCGGTTAGCCTAGATTACTTTATTGTGATGCCCAACCATTTTCATGGCATTTTAGTATTGAGTGACGATGCAGGGGCAACGCATGAAGCGCCAGGTTCCCCGAAACTAGGCGATATTGTCCGTGCGTTTAAATCCATAACCGCAGTCACGGTCAACCGCATGCTTGATCGGCATGGGGTTTCTCTCTGGCAACGGAACTATTTTGAGCGTGTTATTCGTTCTGATGGTGAATTGGATGCGCTTCGGCAATATGTGGTTAATAACCCTGCAAATTGGGCAGAGGACAAAAATAATCCATCAAGACGGGAGATAAATATGTAGGGGCACCGCTTGCTGCGCCCTTTTCCCGCATGGTGCAATCTTCCAGAACTCGGATGGAATTGTTCGAGACGCTCGGATCGTTGGTTACGCCCGGCGATGGATCGCCGATCCAGGGCGCGGCAAGCAGCGCCCCTACGGAGGTTGTCATAATGAGATTGCCGGATTGTGTAGGGGCGCCGCTTGCTGCGCCCTTTTTCCGTTATGATGTCATCATCCAGAAATTGGATGGAATTGTTCGAGACGGTCGGGTCGTTGGTT
>JAAXQG010000142.1 GCA_012974445.1 Desulfuromonadales bacterium | reverse complement strand
AGGTTGTGGTCGAAAACGCCGATGCCCGTGGTGTTGATGAAGATCTTGTCCCCCTTGCCCCGGGGCACCACCTTGGTATCCCCCGTGACAATGCGCACCCCCGCGTCCTCGGCAGCGTCCCTCATGGACTCCAGGATGCGCCGGAAGTCCGAGATCGCCAGTCCCTCTTCCAGGATGAAGCCCACCGAGAGGTACAGAGGGCGGGCGCCGCTCATGGCCAGGTCGTTGATGGTGCCGCACACGGAGAGCTTGCCGATGTCCCCTCCGGGGAAGAAGATCGGGTCCACCACGTAACTGTCGGTGGTAAAGGCCAGACGCTCACCGCTGAAGGGAAGCACGGCGGCGTCATTCTGATCCTTCTCCTCGACCTGGGAGAGGATGGGGATGATCAGCTCGTCGAGCAACTGGTGGCTCAGGCGGCCGCCGCTTCCGTGGCCGAGCAGGATGATGTCGTCTTTCATGGGGGGGATCCTATTGGGTGATTTATTTGAGTAATTAAAAAAAGTTCTTAAAACCCGAGGGTTGCGCCCCTTGAGGCGCGTTCTTTCTTTGCTTGCCCAAAGAAAGAACCAAAGAAATGGCACCCCGGATGTGTCGCCCTTCGGGTGCCCGCAGGCAGCTTCGCACCGTCCGGGCTGACCGACGGGACCTCCCTGTCCCGCTGTCAGGCTCGGCATCCCTGCCTCGCCCCCTTCGGGGCCTGATCGGACGCCACGAATCTACCTGCGGCGACACAACGACGGGGAATAGTTTGTCTCTTTACCTCCATTTGCATCCGCCGGAGCGCGGAGGCGATGACCGGAAAAAGGCCCCGGAGGGGGCGGGGCAGGGATGCCCCGATTCATCGAGGGGCTTCGAGCCCCATGCGATGAACCCCGGGCAGCGTTGCCGTGCGGAGGGAACCCGCAGGGCGGATGCGATTGGGTGTCTTTCTTTTGCTTCCTTTTCTTGGACAAGCAAGAAAAGGAAGTCGCCCGCCGGGGCGAAATCCCGGCATTTTAATCAATCAAGACTCAAGGGACTCGCCCCTTGATGGCGACCTACTTTTTGCTGTGCGGCAAAAAGTAGGCAAAAAACGCACCCTTTGTTCTGCCCGCTTGCGCGGGTGCCCTGCGCTTCGCTACGTCGTCGGGGGCCGTTCAAAACTCGGCTTCGCCTCAGACAGTTGAACGGCCTTATCCCGTCATCGCAGCTACGCTTCGGCAGAACAAAATGGGAAGCAGGAAGACCGCTCAATCTACCCCGTACTTA
The DNA here is from genome assembly GCA_012974445.1 of Desulfuromonadales bacterium. Taxonomy (GTDB): domain Bacteria; phylum Desulfobacterota; class Desulfuromonadia; order Desulfuromonadales; family JAAXQG01; genus JAAXQG01. The sequence continues at coordinate 8,476 of JAAXQG010000142.1, read as the reverse complement.
TACTCCGCCGCGCAGGTCCCCTCGCTGGAAACCATGCAGGCTCCCACGGGGTTCTCCGGGGTGCAGCCGGTGCGGAAGAGGGGGCAGTCGCCGGGGCGGATCATCCCCTGCAGGATCTCGCCGCAGCGGCATCCTCTGTGCTCCACGGCAGGCTCCACCTCGACGGGCAGGGCGATTTCCGCATCGAAGGCGGCGAACTCCTGGCGCAGCCTCAGGCCGCTGCCTGGGATATTGCCGATGCCGCGCCAGATGGCGTCGCAGGGCTCGAAGACTCGGGAGAGCAAGGCCTGCGCCTTGAGGTTCCCCTCGGGTTTGACGATACGGCTGTACTGGATCTCCACCTGGGCACGTCCTTCCACCAGCTGCCGCGCCAGCATCTCCACTCCCTGAAGCACGTCCAGCGGCTCGAAGCCGGTGATGACACAGGGGATGTTGCGCCCCTCGGCGATGGGGCGGTAGGCGTCGGCCCCTATGACGGCGCTGACGTGGGCGGGGCAGAGATAGCCGTCCACCTGAAGCTGGGGGTCGGCGGTGAGCACATCCATGGGGGCGGGCATGGTCTTGTGAGAGGTCAGAACGAAGTAGTTTCCGACCCCTTCGCTTTGGGCCTGGATGACGGAGCCGGCGATGGTGGGGGTGGTGGTCTCAAAACCGATGCCTAGAAAGACCACGGCCTGCTGCGGGTTTTTCCGGGCGATGGCCACCGCATCCAGCGAGGAGTAGACGATGCGCACATCGGCGCCCAGGGCCTTTTCTCTCAGCAGGTTGCTTGTGGAGCCGGGCACCCGGATCATGTCGCCGAAGGTGGCGATGATGGTCCCGGGTCTGCGCGCCAGGGCCACGGCCCGGTCAATGTAGTCTACCGGGGTGACGCACACGGGGCAGCCCGGGCCGGAAATGAGGCGGATCTTTTCTGGCAGCAGGGCGCGGATGCCGTGCTGGTAGATGGCCATGGTGTGGGTTCCACAGACCTCCATGAGGCACATGGTGCCCTCGAAGCTTCCGGCCAATGCCTTGATACGCGCCACCAGAGCGCGGGCGACCTCGGGATTGCGGAATTCCTCCGAATATTTCACGAAGCGCCCCCCCCGTCGGCGAGAATCTGCCGGAAAAGCGCCAGAGTTTCCTGAGCGTCCTGTTCGTCCAGCTTCTCGATGGCGAACCCGGCGTGAATCAGCACGTAATCTCCGACCTCTACGCCGTCCACCATCATCAGGCTGGCCTCCCGGGTCACGCCGTCGATTTCGCAGAGGGCCGTGTCCCCCTCAATGGTCCTGACCTGCATCGGCACCGCTAGGCACATGGTTTTAGTTCTCCTTTGCGCTGAGTTTGGCGGAGAGGGTCTCACGCAGCCAGTCGTACCACTGTTCCATCCCCTCGCCGCTGTGGCAGGAAAGCTCGAAGATGCGGATGTCCGGGTTGACCTCACGGGCGGCGGCTCGGCAGCGCTCCAGGTCGAAGTGCAGGTGGGGCAGCAGGTCGATCTTGTTGAGCAGCATCACCTTGGCGGCGCGGAACATGTAAGGGTACTTCAGCGGCTTGTCTTCCCCTTCGGTCACCGAGAGCACGGCTACCTTCAGGTCTTCGCCCAGATCGAAGGCCGCCGGACAGACCAGATTACCCACATTCTCGATCATCAGGATGTCGGTGGCGTCGAGGTTGAAATGCTCCACCCCGTGCTCCACCATGTGGGCGTCCAGGTGGCAGCCCGCACCGGTGTTGATCTGATGGACCGGCACGCCCGTGGCGGCAATGCGCTCGGCGTCGTTGGCCGTCTGCTGATCCCCCTCCAGCACGGCAAAGCCCAGCTCCTGCCGGAGATCGGTGAGGGTGCGCTCCAGAATCGAGGTTTTTCCCGAGCCGGGAGAGCTCACCAGATTGAGGCAGAGGAGGCCGTGGTGAGTAAACTGGGCACGGTTACGCGCCGCCAGGCGGTCGTTCTTGCCCAGGATGTCTTGCTCGATGCTCAGAGTCCGGGGCGCTGGCGGGGATTCGTGGCTGTGCCCGTGATCATGGTCATGATGGGAGTGCTGCTCCTGACTCGGGCAGCCGCAGTCGATACACATATTTATTCAACCTCCAGTTCTTTGAGTCGTAGCTCTTCTCCGCAAAGCAGTTGCAGGGCAAAGCGCCGATTTCCATGGTCAGACTGTGTATTTTTGCCCCGCCCCCCTGGGTTCGGGCATGGTCCAGGGCGATTTCAATCATGCTGGTGGTGATGCCGACTTCGTGCATGGCGGTTCAAGGCTCCAGTAACGTATACGGTAGATAAAACCATCTGTTCCCGGCAGTTTAGCCTGGATGAAAGGGCACTATAGGGGGAAATATCTTTCAAAATCAAGCAGAACAATTTCGGCTGAACAAGGCTGTTGCCGTTGCAGCTTGAGCTTTGATATGTTGAGGCGCACTTGAAAGGTGGGTCAAAATGGAACACGGGTTGGTCTATATCTGTGACGCCTCCGACGGGGTCCGTCAACATCTGCGGGAGCTGCTTGAAGGCAAGGGACACTTGGCGTGCGACTTTGCCTCGGGCAAGGAGCTGCTGCGGTCGCTGGAAGAAGATCGGGGGGAGTTCCCCGACTTGATCCTTCTCGATGCGCGCCTGCCCGGATCAGACAGCCTGGAAGTGCTGCGTCGGCTGCGGGGCTGGCGTCCGGAGACCAAGGTGGTGATGATGAGTGCTCTGGCCACGGTGCGCGGGGCCGTGGAGGCCTTGAAGCTGGGCGCCTACGATTACCTGATCAAGCCCTTTGTGCCCCAGGAGCTCTTCGTGCTGGTGGAAAAGGTGGTGGAGCTGGGGCATCTGGCCACAGAAAATCGCTCCCTCAAGGCAGAGATTCAGAGACGCTTCGATCCGGGGCAGGTGGTGTACAAGAGCGTCTCTTTCGGACGGGTTGTGACTCTTGCGAAGAAGGTGGCCTCAAGCGGCGCCAGTGTGCTGATTCTCGGGGAGAGCGGCACCGGCAAGGAGCTTATCGCCTCGACGATTCATTACGGCAGTCGCAGGCGGGACAAGCGATTTTTGACCATCAACTGCGCCGCGCTCACCGAGACGCTCCTGGAGAGCCAGCTCTTCGGTCACGCCAAGGGAGCCTTTACCGGTGCGGTGTCCAAGCACCGGGGGCTGGTGGAGGAGGCCAGCGGCGGCAGCCTCTTTCTTGATGAAGTGGGGGAGCTCAGTCCCGCCCTTCAGGCCAAACTGCTGCGCCTGCTCCAGGAGCGTGAGTTCATGCCCGTGGGAGCCACCCGGGTGCTTCACGCCGATGTGCGTTTTATCGCCGCGACCAATCGCAACCTGGAAGAGGATGTGCGGCAGGGGCGCTTTCGCGAAGATCTCTTCTATCGCCTCAATGTCGTTACTCTGGAAGTTCCCCCCTTGCGCGAGCGTCCGGAGGACGTGATTCCTCTGGCGGAGTTTTTCCTCGGTAAATACGCACCGGGCAGCCCCCAGAGCCTCTGCGAGGAGACCGCGCGCTGCCTTGTCTCCTACGGCTGGCCCGGCAACGTGCGGGAGCTGGGAAATGTCATCGAAATGGGCTCGATTCTGGCCTCCGGAGAGCCCATCAGTCTGGAGCATCTCCCCGTCAAGGTTTCCGGCAGTGCCGTTAAAAGCTTTGAGCTCCCTGCTGATCTGCTGCCTCTGGATCAGATCGAGCGCCTCTATATCGAGCAGGTTTATCGTCAGACCGGGGGACACAAGGTCCGCACGGCGGAGATTCTTCAAGTCTCTCGCAAGACCCTCTATCGCAAGCTTCAGCAGTACGGCCTGGATTAGAATCCTGTTCCAGAATATCGATTCCTCTCTTTCGGCCTCTAGCCCTTAGAGGATCTTTCCCCGCGAAAATCTCCCCTCGACTCTGGGACAAAAGGTGGCACTGGGTATTGCGGTGTCGCCTTTTGTCCCTCTCGGCCCTCTCGGGCCCCACCTCCTCATTAAAGCTAAGTCCGCGCTTCCGCTGCCCTTTTGTCGTATACGCCATCGGGGCACGCTCCTTGCCGCATACAGGTTCCGCGTCTTCCTGTCCGGTGTCCGGGGGGAGCCGGCGCAATATCATGTTTGAAGGAGAGAAAGTCTATGGCGAAGATTGTGATCGATCCCATCACCCGAGTCGAGGGCCACATGAAAGTGGAGGCCGTCGTCGAGGGGGGTGTTGTCCGTGAAGCCCGCAGCTCGGGGATGATGTACCGGGGGCTGGAGAACATTCTCAAGGAGCGCGACCCCAGGGACGCAGCCCGCATCATGCAGCGTATCTGTGGCGTCTGCCCCACCTCCCACGGCCTGACGGCCGCCTATGCCCTCGATGAGGTCTACGGCGTCAATGGCAGCATCACCGACAACGGACGAATCCTGAGAAATCTGATTCAGGGGGCGAACTTTGTCCAGTCCCACATACTGCATTTCTACCATCTGGCCGCCCTCGACTATGTGGATGTAACGGCGCTGGCTGACTACGGCGGTGATGATCCCGGCCTCAAGAAGGTTCGCGAGTTCATCGGCAGAGGCGCCCTGGGCCCCTTCATGCCCCGCTACGAAGGGGACTACCGCCTGACCAAGGCCGAGAACCGCCAGGCCGTGGGCAGCTATGTCAAGGCGCTGGATCTGCGCCGCCTGGCCCACGAGGCCGTGGCGATTTTCGGCGGCAAGATGCCCCACAACATGTCCATCGTCGCAGGCGGCGTCACCGCCACCCCCAGTGTGGACAAGATGACCAGCTTCCTCTGGAAGATAGATCAGCTCATCGACTTCATCGACGGTCACTATCTGCCTGACGTGCTCATGGTCGCCGGGCGCTACAGCGACTATTTCGGTATCGGCGTGGGGTGCAAGCAGTTCATGTCCTTCGGTTGTTTCGACCTGGACAGCAACCCCGACCTCACAAAGCGCAAGCGCTGGCTGCCCCAGGGAATTGTGGGAGCAGATCTGAAGCTGCGCCCCTTGGATCCCACCAAGATCACCGAAGACGTTCAGAGCAGCTGGTTCCGCGACAACGGCCCGGTGCATCCCTACGATGGTGAGACCGTTCCCGATCGTGACAAGGCGGGCGCCTACAGCTGGATCAAGTCTCCCCGTTACGACGGGCAGGTCATGGAAGTCGGCCCCCTGGCCCGGATGCTGGCCGGTTACGCCAATGGCGACACCGAGATCCAGTCCATGGTCAACGGCGTGCTCGCCCATTTCGGCGCCGGTCCCTCGGCTCTCTTCTCCACCCTGGGGCGCCACGCCGCCCGGGCCATCGAGTGCAAGCTGGTGGCCCAGAAGCTCAAAAACTGGGTTCTCGAGCTCAAGCCCGGCGAGCCGACCTTTACCGATTTTCCTCTGGAAGTCACCAACCGCGGCATGGGGCTTCACGAAGCACCCCGGGGCGCGCTGGGGCACTGGCTGGATGTTCAGGGCGGCAAGGTCAAGAATTATCAGGCCGTGGTCCCCACCACCTGGAACGCCGGCCCCATGGATACCAAGGGTCAGCCCGGTCCCATGGAGCAGTCCCTCATCGGCACCAAGGTCAAGGACGAGAAAAATCCCTTCGAGCTGGTGCGCATCGTTCGCGCCTACGACCCCTGTCTCTCCTGCGCCGTTCACGTGGTCACCCCCAAGGGTGAGGACCTGGGGCGCTTCGTTGTGGCGGCGCAGTGATGGAGGCTCCGGTAACGTACCGCGCCCCCATCCTGGTGCTGGCCATCGGCAACATCCTGCGTAAGGACGACGGCTTCGCCGATGCGGTGCTTCAGGCGCTGGAGCAGGAGGAGCTCCCCGAAACGGTGGAGCTCTTCGATGCCGGAACCAGCGCCGTGGACCTGATGGATATTTTCGCCGACCGCAAGAAGCTCATCGCCATCGACGCGGTGCGCGGCGGCCAGGCTCCAGGCACCCTCTATCGCTTCAGCCCCTCGGATATCGAGGCGCAGCAGCTGCCGATGAATTCCCTTCATCAGGTGGGGCTGCTCGAGACGCTGAGCCTGGGGGAGCTCATCGACTGTCGCCCCGAAGAGTCGGTGATCATCGGGGCCCAGCCGCTGGATACGGGGCTGGGCATCGGGCTCTCCGAGGAGATTCGCGCCGCGGTTCCCCAGGCGGTACGACTGGTTCTTAAAGAAATCAACGAGATACAAGACCGAGACTGATCAGGAGACAGGATAAATGTCACTTTCCAGAAGAAAGTTTCTGAAGTTTTCCGCCGGGGCCGTCGCGGCCATGGGCGTTAATCTGTTCGATAATCCCTTGATGGCCAAGGCCTTTGCCCAGGCCGTGAAGGAAACCCCCATCATCTGGCTGGCCGCAGGCGCCTGCTCGGGGTGCAGCGTATCCTTGCTCAACACGCTCTCCCCCCGCATCCAGGACGTGCTGCTGGACGAGTTGGTGCCCGGGCACCACACGGAGCTGGCTTTTCACCCCACCGTCATGGCCGCCTCGGGCGACCTGGCCATGGACGTGATGTACCAGACAGAGGAGAAACCCTTCATCCTGGTGGTGGAAGGCTCTGTCGGCACCGCCGACGGCGGGCGCATGATGGAGGTGGGCGAGGCCCACGGCCACGGCATCCCCGTGACCGAGCATGTGGAGCGCCTGGGCAAGAAGGCCGTGGCCGTGCTGGCCGTGGGCAGCTGCGCGGCCTTTGGCGGCGTGAACAAGGCCAACATGAACCCCAGCGGTTCCGTGGGCGTTGGTGAGTTCTTCAAGAGCAAGGGGATCACGACTCCCCTGATCAACCTGCCGGGCTGTGCCATTCATCCCGACTGGTTCATCGGCACCGTGGCTTCGGTGCTGCTGGGTGGACTGGAGTCGGTGAAGGTCGATGAGCTTGGGCGCCCTGAGATGTTTTACAGCAAGCTGATCCACGACAACTGTCCGCTGCGCGGCCACTTCGATGCGGGTCGCTTCGCCCAGAAGTTCTCCGATCCCCACTGCCTCTACAAGCTGGGGTGCAAGGGGCCGGTGGCCAGGGCCAACTGTCCCGAGAAGAAGTTCAACTCGGGCACCAACTGGTGCATCGAAAACGGCCATCCCTGTATCGGTTGTGTGGAGCCCGAGTTCCCCTATGAGGGCTCGATGCATGCCACGGTGCCGCTGCAGCATGTGACCCCTCCTGCGGCCTATCCTGCCATCGAGACGGACCACTCCCAGAAGATCGACTTCGGTCCGACTTACGGCGCTCTGGCCGGAGCGGCCGCCGGCGTGGTCGGCATGAACCTTCTGAAAAAGGGAAACTCTAAGGACGACGGGGACCAGGACGGGAAGGAGTAGGGCATGGATCGCAGAAAATTTCTCAAGCTGGCCGCGGTGGCCGGGGGGACGGCGGCGACCGCCCTGTCCGCACCGACCCCGGCGGAGGCCTCTCAGGAGCATCCCGGGGCCAAGGGCTACGGCATGCTCAACGACTCGGTGCGTTGCATCGGATGCAAGGCCTGTCAGAGCGCCTGCAAGGTCGAAAATAAGCTGGATGCGGAGAATTCACTCCAGGACGGGCAGGGGCTCTATGACTCGCCCACGGAACTTTCCGACAAGACCTACACCCTGATCAAGATGCACAAGGACGCACAGGGCGAGGCCACTTTCGTCAAGCGCCAGTGCATGCACTGCATCGAACCGGCCTGCCAGAGCGCCTGCCTGGTCGGGGCCCTCCAGAAGCAGGAGAACGGGGCCGTGACCTGGGACGGCGACAAGTGCATGGGCTGCCGTTACTGCATGGTGGCCTGCGCCTTCAACATTCCCCAGTTCGAGTGGCATAAAGCTATCCCCGATATCAGCAAGTGCACCCTCTGCGCCGCGACCCGCCTGGAGAAAGGGCAGCCCACGGCCTGTTCGAGCGCCTGCCCCGCCGGGGCCATCGTCTTCGGCAAACGCGACGAGCTGCTGAAGATCTCTCGAGCCCGCATTGCCGAAAAACCCGACCTCTATCTCGACCACATCTACGGCGAGCAGGAGGTCGGCGGAAGCAACGTGCTCTATCTGAGCAAAAAAAAGGTGGCTTTCGCCTCCCTGGGGCTTCCCCAGCTCGGCGACGAAGCTCCTTCAAGGCTGACCGAGAGCATCCAGCATGGGGTGTTCAAGTATTTCATTCCACCGGTGGCCCTCTACGCGGCCCTCGGGGGCATCATGGCCTACACGGGTCGTCGCAACAAGGCGGCTGCCGAGAAAGGAGAGCACTGACATGAGCGCAAAAGCGGCGCCTCTGCGCCAGAAATTCTGGACCTCGAACGTCATGGTTCTGCTCTTCTTCATGGCGGCGGGTGTCTACTTCGCCTATTTCCGTTTCTTCGAGGGTTTCGGTTCGGTGACCAACCTCAACCCCTCCTATCCCATGGGCATCTGGATCGCCTTCGACGTGGCCTGCGGCGTGGCCCTGGCCGCCGGGGGCTTTACCACCGCGCTGGTGGTGGAGATCTTCGGCCGCCACAAGTATCACGCCCTGCTGCGCCCGGCCCTGCTCACCGCCTTTATCGGCTACATGCTGGTAGCCATGGCGGTGGCCTTCGA
>JAAXQG010000140.1 GCA_012974445.1 Desulfuromonadales bacterium | reverse complement strand
AGCCCCCTCCCCAACCCTCCCCCGCTGGGGGAGGGAGCTAAATGCACTCAGCGGAAGATTCGTGCTAATCAAAACCAACAAAGCCCCCGGCTGCTAGAGCGGCCGGGGGCTTTATCAATCCACTGCGCGAGGCAGAGCCTGAGCAGGGAGGCTACTGCCTGTTCTCCATCTTGCGGTGGTGGCGCTTTTCTTTACGATCGAACATCTCCTGAGCTTCCTTCTGCTGCTCAGGGGTCAGCAGTGCAAAGAGTGCGTTTTTGGTACGAGCCTTCGACACCATCAACTCTGTACGTACCGCTTCCTTCTGCTCCAACAAGTCGCGTACGCGGTTTTCATCAAAGGGGACAGCCAGACTGGCCTCTTTGATGGCCAGACGGCCCTCCTTGAGTTCTGTACGCAGAGGCGCAACTTTCTCCTTCTCGGCGGCAATGATTTCATCGACCCTGGACTTCTGCTCATCGCTCAGATCCAGCTTGTTAAACATCCGGGCCAAGTGATCACCTCCGTGAGACTTACGCTCCTTATTGCAGCCCTCTTTCGAGCCGCAATAACCTTTACCGCATCCACCGCCCATGGCCCAACCGGTTGCTCCCATGAGTAGAACCATCAGAAGTGCCGCACCTGCCATCATCTGTCGTTTCATTTTTTTCCTCCTTTCATCATCCTGTTATTGGCCCTATTCATACGGGCTACGTTTTGGTTTCGATGATCAGATGATACCGGTCGATTGTGCACCGAATGTGGAGGAATTGGGGAAATGCGTTCCCTATGGGCTCAAAGAGTGGAACGACTTCGGGCGCTATGATAGGAAATAGGTATCCTCTTTAAACAAAGGACGAAGTCTCATGCGTCTGAGCATCCGGTGGAGCCTCGACCGGGGGTTTATCCACTATGTCAATACTCTGGAACAAGATCGCCTGCAGCAGCTCACCGGGAAGCTTGAAGACCTCTGGGAGCGCGACGGCAGCTGGGAGAGCCTGGAGGGTAAGCCCGGGGCCTGGCTCAGGACTCTGGCCGCGACCCTTCCCGAGGGGCATCCCGGCTCGCTGCGCCTCGAACAGCTGGGACGGCGCATAGAGCACCGTAATCATCACAGCGAGTTTCCGCAGCGACTGGCGCAAAAATTCGCCCACCTCTTCGAGGGACGCATCGCCCTGCTCGACCCCGAAGGGCAGCGCATTGCCGGACCTCCTCCCCCCCCGGGAGGCGTTGTCCACAGACTTATCAACACCGGGGGAATCCGCATCGGAAACCTGGTCTACGTCCCGCAAAAAGAGCTGAAGGACAGCCACCAGCTAAGCTTCCTGAGCGCCCAGAAGCAGACTTTGGGACTTGTCGCCCTGACCCTGTTGATCGTCTCGGCGCTTATGGCCCTGCCACTGAGCCAACGGCTTACCCGTCCCGTACGGGCTCTGGCCGCGGGAACAAGGCAGCTGACCGCCGGGCACTTCGGGCACCGGGTTCGGGAAGAAGGGGGCGACGAGTTGGGACAGCTGGCTCGGGATTTCAACGAGCTGGCCCACACCCTGGAGAGCAACGAGGGGGCACGACGCCAGTGGATCGCAGACATCTCTCACGAGCTGCGCACACCGCTTTCGGTGCTGCGGGGGGAGATCGAGGCGCTGCAGGACGGGGTGCGTTCCACCACCCCCGAGTCCATCGCCTCGCTTCATGCCGAGGTGATGCAGCTCTCAAGGCTGGTGGACGATCTCTACCAGCTCGCCCTCTCGGATCTGGGGGCACTCAGCTATCGAAAAGACCATCTCGATCTTTGCAGCGCCCTGGAAGAAGCCCTCGCCCTCAAGAAGGACGAGCTGCAGCGGCGTCGCATCGCCCTGAGCCTCAGCATCCCCGAGCCCTGCCCCGTCCTGGGAGACCCGGAGCGAATCCGCCAGTTATTCACGAACCTGCTGGAGAACAGCCTGCGCTACACCGACGAGGGAGGCAGCCTCAGCATCCGGTTCGATACAGAGGGGCGTTTCGCCCGCATGCTCTTTCGCGACAGCGCCCCGGGCGTCGACCCCGCAGCCCTGCCCCGGCTCTTCGAGCGACTCTTCCGCGCCGAGAACTCCCGCAGCCGTGACACCGGAGGCGCGGGGCTGGGGCTGGCCATCTGCCGCAACATCGTAGAGGCCCACGGAGGCACCATCGAGGCCACCGCATCCCCCTCAGGCGGACTGGACATCCTGATCCGCCTGCCACTGGAGAACCATTCATGAGCCAACGTATCCTGATCGTCGAAGACGAGCGCAAACTGGCCGCTCTGGTACAGGACTACCTGCACCAGAGCGGTTTCGAAACCCGCATCGTAACCGAGGGGCTGGAGGCACTTCCCGCCTTTCGCCAATTCGTCCCGGATCTGGTGCTGCTCGATCTCATGCTCCCCGGTCGCGATGGCATGGACATCTGCCGGGACATCCGCTCCTCCAGCCAGACCCCCATCATCATGGTGACCGCAAGAGTTGAAGAGATCGACCGGCTGCTTGGGCTGGAGCTGGGCGCCGACGACTATGTCTGCAAACCTTTCAGCCCCAGAGAGGTGGTGGCGCGGGTCAAGGCGGTGCTGCGGCGTGGCGGTGGAAAATCGGAGCATCAAAGCGCAGGCCTACAGCTCGACGAGCAAGGCTACAAGGCGCTGCTCAACGGAAAAGATCTGGGACTGACGGCTGTGGAGTTTAAGCTGCTGCGACAGCTGGTGGCACACCCCGGGCGCATCTTCTCCCGCAGCCAGCTCATGGATCGCATCTACCCCGACGAGCGCATCGTCAGCGACCGCACCATCGACAGCCACATCAAGAAACTGCGCAAGCGAATCGAGGCCGTCGATTCAGAGTCAGAGCTGATTCACTCGGTATACGGGGTGGGATACAAGTTCGAACACCGGGACTGAAACTTCAACCAACGACTCCTACCCCAGTATCTCCCCACCAAAAGACAAAACAAGCCAACTATTTCACAAAAACAGCAACTTACGCCATTACACCCAGCCACAGCAAAGAAACCCTGTTTCCCGTTTCTTCTTTATACTTTTTTATCTAATCGCACAACACCACTGCGGCGGAAAAACCTCGCAAAATCAAAGATTAGAATATCCGCAAGTCCTTTCATTTATCAAAATAGAGTTTATATCTTAAGGTTCGACTAACCACGGCACATTTGATGCTTTGTAATGAACCATACAATTTTTTTGAGCAGGCCGTAAGGCTCCTCACCTATTGACCACCAACACCTTTCCACCAAGGAGGCACCAATGAACATTCGAAGGATCATGGCTTTTGGCCTGGCGACGACTTTTGCGGCCGTTGCATCTTTCGCCACCCTCGCATCTGCGGCCGAAACATCCACCTACGTCGGCGCCGATTATGTAGGTTCCGAAAAATGCCAGGAATGTCACCAGAAAGAGTACTGGGGCTGGAAGGAGACTCTGCACGCCTACAAGGTCCAGGAAGCATCTCCGCGCACCGTTGTGGCCGACTTTTACAAAAACAACACCCTGACCATCGGCGAATATACCAGCAAGATGACTGAGAAAAACGGAAAGTACTCCATCACGACCCTCGACAACGAGGGCAACGAGAATACTTATCCCATCAAATACACCATCGGCGGCAACCAGTGGAAGCAGCGCTTCATGACGGAGTTCCCCAACGGTGGACTCCATATCCTCCCGGTACAGTGGAACATAGAGACCAGGCAATGGGTCGACTACCATGGCCTGGCCAAGCGCAAGCCCGGCGAAAAGGGTTACTGGGCGCACCCCGGGCGCACCTGGAACATGAACTGTTCCGGCTGCCATACCACAGGTGTGAAGATCAATTTTGACGAAAGCAACAAGAGCTACAAGACTACCTGGGTGGATGAAGGCGCCGGCTGCGAGTCCTGCCACGGCCCGGGCAGCAACCACGTCAACGCCCCGGACAAGGAGCGCTTCAACACCATCGTCAACCCTGACAAGCTGAACTTCTCCATGGGCGTTCAGGTCTGCGGTTCCTGCCATACCCGGGGCAAGTCTCTGGACGGCAAGCACGGCTTCCCCAACGGGTTCCGTCCCGGCATCGGAGCCAAGCGCATCGAATATCTCTACGACCCGGTTGAGCCGGGCGGCAAGCGGTTCTGGATGGACTCGGACGACTCCAAGTCCCATCATCAGCAGTTCCTGGATTACGAGCAAACACAGCACGCGGCAGCAGGCGTGGCCTGCTGGGATTGTCATTCAGTTCACGGCAACGGCATGGCGAACAAGTTCCAGCTCAAGCAGCCCGGCAGCACCCTGTGCGTGAGCTGTCATGGCACCCCGAAAATTGCCGCTGGCAAAGGTGGGCTCTCCCACAGCATCCACGACTTCGGCAACTGCGTCGGCTGTCACATGCCTCCCACGGCCAAGACCGCTGTCAGTGGCGACATTCGCAGCCATCGCTTTGACGTGCTGACTCCCAACGTCTCCATCAAGGCCATGGTTACCAAGGCAGCCAAGGGCGACAAGAAAGTCCTGGCTTTCTTCGGCCTCCAGCCCTCGGATGTAGCAGGAAAGAATGCGGCCAGAGTCGAAGCGAAGCTCAAATCCGCAGCCAGCGTTGCTCAGGAAAATGGAAAATCATTCAAGAACATGCTCTTCGGTGTCCAGCCCAACTCCTGCAACGGCTGTCACTATCACGAGACGACCTCTCCCTGGGCTCTTGACGAGGAGATGAAGAAGACCCGTCGTATCCAGGCCAAACGGTAGGTTCCAAGCGTCCGGGCGCGGCGGCATCGATGCCGCCGCGCCCGGCTCTCCACCGTTGGCCTTGAACAACTTGCAGGGAGATTATGATGCAAAAGAAAAGCGCCATACGAGGATTCATCATCCTCTGTGTTCTCGTGGCAGGCATCCTTGCAGTTCCGATATACCGCTATACTGATTCTCCCGGATTCTGTAACAGCTGCCATTACATGAACACCAAGTACGCCTCCTGGGAACGCTCGAGCCATGCCGATGTCACTTGCATCGTCTGTCACTCGGGTCCCGGGACTTTCGGCGGATTCATCGCCCACATCGAGGGGATGAAATACGTCCCTATCTATCTCACCGGAGAGCTGACCCGGCCCATCATCGGTGCCGAACATGACGATGCTTCCCACAGGGCCGCCTGTCTCAAGTGTCACGACACGCAGAAGATGAGCTACAGTGAGCGCAACCTCTGGCCCGATCAGAGAGCGCATAGCATCCATGAAAGCCTTGAGCTGCCCTGTACCAGCTGCCACGCCGACTTCATCCACGGCAGCTTGAGCCCTACCCGTACAGCCTCGGTTAAAAAAGAGCTCTGCGGGCAGTGCCACCGTCAGGAGAACGTTTTGACTCGCAGCCTTGTTGACACAAGGGGACCGAAACATCTCGACTTGCGGAAAAACTGAGGGTTGAAACAGAGAATAAGAAAAGGCCGATCCGGGTTCCGGATCGGCCTTTTCTTATTTCGGGCAAGCACATGGGTTAACCTCGAGAGAAACCGCTCCACCCCGAAATCCGCCACGAGCGATGCATCGTTTCGGTCGCAAAGCCATGGATGCTCAGGGGGCCCTCATCCTATTTGATCCATACTCACTTTGATCAGGGATTGGACCTGCGGGTCATCGAGAGAATAATAAACGATTTTGCCCTCCTTGCGATATTTCACTATGCCCCGCGCTCTCAGAAGGCGCAATTGATGGGAAATAGCCGAGGAAGTCATCTCGAGCAAGGCCGCCAGGTCGCAGACGCAGAGTTCCGTTGTCGCCAGTGCCAGCAGAATCCGCAGCCTTGTGGTGTCTCCCAACAGTTTCAATACTTCACTGACATTTTCCAGGACCTCCGCCCCGGGCATCTGCTTCCTGGCCAGTTCAATACGCTTGCGATCAATGACCGTGACTTGACAGCTGTCCTGCTTCATGGCACTCCTTACGTGAACGTATGCTCAATCGTTTGCGGAACAGTACCTAATATCGTCTCCCCCTGTCAACCCCGGTCCTGGAGGAAGGACCGCATGACCCATCGAAGCCCGTCGCAAGCTGTGAGCAGATAACTGTGAAAGGAAATCCCATGAGAAAGATCATCACCCGGTCCCTGCTGATCGCGGCCCTCATTTCCCTGACCCTTCTAGCCGGCTGCGGGCACTGGAGCTGCTGGGGACACGGGGCCCACAGCCAGTGCCAACATACTCAGGGACATTAAAAGCCCCCGGCGTCCACACACTTGAGGACCCGAGAGGAAAAACGACCCGAAAAAGGAGAAAAAAGAGATGATGATAGACTGGAATGAAAGTTGGTTTTGCGGTCCGGGGAGTTTCGTCCACGGCCCCTGGGGAATGCTGGTCAATATGGCCTTCTGGCTCATTATGATTTTTCTTGCGGTTCAACTGTATCAGATGTTCGCCACAAGAAGGCCCGCGGCCCCTGCTTCCCCGCTGGACATCCTCAAGCGCCGCTATGCGTCGGGGGAGATCGACCGCGAAGAATTCGAGTCCAGGAAGGGCGACCTGCTATAAGAGCCCGGTTGCACTAGCGAGTTGAATTCGCGCCTTAATTCAGAAACCGCTCCACCACGAAATCCGCCACGGCCGATGCATCATTGAGGTCGAGGACAGGCACGTCCAGCGTAAGCGCCTCGTCGCTGACCACGGCAATCAGGCTCCCGTCATAGTCCTCTCCCTGGCAGAGCAGCGTGGGGCTGTGCTCGACGCGGTGGACCTCGATCTTGGGAAGGCCGCTCTTCTTGAAGCCCTCGGTGAGGATGATATCCACATCGGGAAAGTAGGTTTCCATCAACTCCTCGATGGAGGGAGGCTCCGCATGCTGCTTGACCAGGGCCAGCTTGGCGGAGGAGCAGATGAGCATGGTGTCGGCGCCTGCTGCTGTGAATCGGTGGCTGTCCTTGCCGGGGTGGTCGATATCGAATTTATGGGCGTCATGCTTGATGGCGCCGACACGAAGTCCCCGCTTTTTGAGCTCGATGATGACCTTTTCCACCAGCGTGGTCTTGCCGGTGCCCGATTTGGCGATGAAGGAGACAGCTGGAATGTTCATCGATGGTCCTTCCTGATTTGTCCAGGTAGGGTGGGCACTGCCCACCAAATACATTGTGTGAACGACGGATCAAAACGGTGGGCGGTGCCCTCCCTACAAGGCCTGTCTCTTATACACATCT
>JAAXQG010000030.1 GCA_012974445.1 Desulfuromonadales bacterium | reverse complement strand
AAGCTCCCGGTGCGCCCCAGCGTCGCCGGAGCCTGCGCCATCCTGGGTCTCGACCCCCTCTTTGTGGCCAACGAGGGCAAGCTGCTGGCCGTTGTCGCCTCGGAGGCCGCGCAGCCTCTGCTGGAGCTGATACGAACCTTCGAGGCGGGACGCGAGGCGGCCATCATCGGTGAGATCACCGTTGCCGACGAGGTCGGACGGGTCTTCGTCGCCACCGCCATCGGTGGTCGCCGCGCGCTGGAGATGCTCTCGGGAGAGCAGCTGCCGCGCATCTGCTGACATGTAGAGGATTCGAGTGGGAGAAACGAGCCTGCAGCAGCAGATCTGCGGCAGGCTGTTCAAGGAAGTTCTAGGAGACTGGGGGGCTATTTCGGTGGAAGCCTAGCGAAACCTGCGCCCCACCCAGGCCATAGCAGCGATGATGAGTCCAAGAGAAATGAAAGCCCCGGGTGGGAGAATCATCAGCAGCAGAGGCTGATAACCGGCACCGAAGAGGGAGATGCCGAAGAGCTGGCCGGCGCCGAGGATTTCCCGCACCGCGCCCAGGATGAAGAGCGCCAGGGTGAATCCCAGCCCCATCCCGGCTCCGTCGAAAAAGGAGGCCAAGGCTGAGCGCTTGGAGGCGAAAGCCTCGGCCCGCCCCAGAATGAGGCAGTTGACCACGATCAGGGGAATAAAGATACCCAGCGCCTTGTGCAGATCGTAGAGATAGGCCTCCATCCCAAGCTGAACCAGGGTCACGAAGGTCGCGATAATCACGATGAAAGCCGGAATTCTGACCCCCGACGGGATGAGCTTGCGCAGCAGGGAAACCACCAGATTCGCGCAGACCAGCACGAAGGTGGTCGCCAGCCCCATTCCCAGGGCGTTCTCGGCGCTGGTCGTAACCGCCAGCATGGGACACAAGCCGAGCAGCAGCTTGAAGACGGCGTTCTCGCGCCAGAGACCTTTGTTAAATTCCCCCGCCAGACTCATCGCTGCACCTCTTGCCCATAGAGAATTTTTTCCCGCTCGGAGCGGAAGAACTCCAGCCCCTTCTTGACGGCCGCCACTACAACCCGCGGAGAGATGGTGGCCCCGGAGATCTGGTCAAACTCTCCCCCATCCTTCTTCACCCTCCAGTCGGCGTTATCGAGACCTTTGCCTGCAAACTGCTCCCGGAACCATCCCTCTTCGATCTTGTCGCCGAGTCCGGGAGTTTCGGCATGAGTCAGGATCTGGATTCCGTTGACCTCCCCGGAAGGACGCACACCGACCATAATGTCTATATTGCCGCTGTAGCCGTCGGGAGCCCTGACCTGAAAGGCGACTCCGGAGGGATCTGCGCCCATGCGTCCGCGGTAAAAACTGCGCTTGAGGGGCTGCCCCTTGCGATCGGTGCCCACCACCAGTTCGATGCGGTCCTGGTCGGGAGCATTGTCCGAGGCGGGGAGCACGGCCTGCAGCGCCTGAAGCATCTGAAGTCGACGCTGATGCGCTATAGGCTCACGCGTGAATTTTTCCACCAGCGAAAGAGCAAGGCCGGACCCAGCAGTGATCAGCGTCAGAACGAGAACGAGTTTTAGAATTTCACGCATCGCCCGCCCCTTTCTGCGCAACAAAACCGAAGCGGCGCGGCCGGGTGAAACGGTCAATCAGGGGGGTTGCAGCGTTCATGAACAGGATGGCGAAGGAAACCCCCTCGGGGTAGCTCCCGAAGAGCCGGATTGCCATGGTGATCAAACCGCAGCCTACACCGAAGACGATGAGTCCACGGCTAGAGACGGGAGATGTCACCATATCGGTGGCCATGAAGAAGACACCCAGAATCATGCCGCCGGTCAGAAGGTGAAAGAGAGGGTCGGCATAACGGGTCGGGTCCCAGAGCCAGCCAAGGGAGCTGATCAGCACGACCGTCCCGAGAAAAGCCACCGGAACATGCCAGGAAATCACCCGGCGCCAGAAGAGGTAGGCGGCCCCCGCCAGCAGCGCCAGGGCTGAAACCTCACCCAGTGAGCCGGCCATGTTGCCGATCAGGTAGTCTCCCATCCCCTGGCTGACCAGGGTTTCGGGGAGCCTTCCAGTCAACATGAGCGCGGAGCTCATTTCCCCCAGAGGGGTGGCGGAGCTGACCAGATCAGCCTGTGATGTTGGAAATAGCCCCGGAGCACTCCAGCGGGTCATCTGTACGGGAAAGGAGATGAGCAGCACCACCCGGGCAACCAGGGCAGGATTAAAGGGATTGCTTCCGAGTCCACCGTAGATCTGCTTCGCAATGACGATGGCAATCACGGCTCCGAGCAGAACCATCCACCAGGGACAGGACGGCGGCAGATTGAGCGCCAGGAGTATGCATGACCCGGGAGGTACTCTGCCCCGAATGCAAATGGGGTGAGGATGAAATATAGAGTTTCTGGTCCATCAGACCTTCCTTCTCCTTGCGACAATGGCTCCCTTGGCATGGCGCACCGACTGTACCAGGGGCAGTGCCGCAGGGCAGGTATAGGTGCAGCAGCCGCACTCGATGCAGTCCATGGCATGGCACTGCTGTGCCTCATCGATCATATCCAGACGGGCGTAGGCCGCGATAGTCGTCGGTGAAATACGAACCGGACAGGCACTTACGCAGCGACCACACCGGATGCAGGGGCCCTGCAGCATCTTCGGAAGACTGCTGGAGCCGAAAACGAGCAGTCCCGAGGTTCCCTTGGTGGCACTGGCCGCCAGGTTCATCTGCGCCATCCCCATCATGGGACCACCCAACAGGATCTTGGCCGCTTCCTCCTTGAGTCCTCCACAGACCTCGACAAGATGGGTCAGGGGAGTACCGATACGGATGCGCAGATTCTTCGGCTGCGCCACCGCCGGGCCGGAAACCGTACATATTCTTTCGGTCAGCGCTCTGCCGTACCTCACCGCGTCACTGATCGACGCGGCGGTGGCTACGTTCTGAACCACGACTCCCACATCCATGGGAAGCCCGCCCGAAGGGACTTCACGGCCGCAGGCAGCAAAAATAAGTTGTTTTTCAGCGCCCTGGGGATAGCGCACGGGCAGGGGGCAAACCTCGATGCTGGTGCCTTTACAGATCTGACGCATGGCGACTATGGCATCGGGTTTGTTCTCTTCGATGCCCAGAATGACCTGATCCACGGCCAGAAGGCAGCGCAGAATCTCCATGCCGTCCAGAATTCTCTCGCCCTGCTCCAGCATCAGGCGATGATCAGCCGTCAGGAAGGGCTCACATTCCACGCCGTTGATCAGCAAGGTATCGATCTTCTTCCCTTCGGGAGGGGAGAGCTTGACCTGAGTGGGAAAGGTCGCTCCGCCCAGCCCGACGATGCCCGCATCCCGGATACGATCGCGCAGCTGGTCGGTACTCAGCTCATTGGGATCGGCCTCCCCCGGCCCTTGTGCCCAGCGGTCTTCTCCATCGGGGCGAATAACGATACTGAGCAGGCGGCTGCCCGAGACATGGGGACGAGGCTCGAGGGCGATCACCTCACCGGAGGTCGAGGCATGAATGCCCGCCGAAACAAAGCCCCTGGGAGCTGCGATGAGATCACCGTGCAGTACCCGGTCTCCCACGGCGACCACAGCCGAGGCCGGGGCGCCAATGTGCATCATCAGCGGCAAGACCAGCTCTTCGGGTAGAGGACAGTTCTCTATCGCCTTCGAAGCGGTCTGAGCTTTACTGTCGGGGGGATGAACCCCACCTGAGAAGGAATGATGTCCCATAGGATTAAGGGTTTTCCTCTGCCTGAACGGGAACCACCGGGGGCGAGAAGCTGCTGCCTTCGGGATATCCCAGGATGAAGTCACGGATACATTTTGTCGGACACTTGCCAATTCCCCCGGTAGCATCACAGTGGCTGTCGTAATCTACTTGCGCCAGAGAGTTCTCAACCTTGTAAGCGCCAGGGCTTGCCTTGACACAGAGATGACAGGCGATACAGCCCAGTTCGCAGTATTTACGCACCAGGGCGCCCTTATCATGACTGTTGCACAGCACGTGAACTGTGGTGCGAAGGGGAGTCATGGCGATAACCTTGCGGGGACAGGCGCTCACGCATTTGCGGCAGCCCGTACACTTCTCACGACTGATCACCGCCAGCCCTTCGGCGGTCATCTCAATGGCATCAAAAGGGCAGATCCGTGCGCAGGTCCCCAGACCGAGACAGCCACCGGGACACGCCTTGGGCCCCTGAGCCAGCGACTGGGCTGCCACGCAATCTTCCAGCCCCTGGTAAATATACTTATCCCTGGCACGAAGATTATCCCCCTGGCAAAGAACCACAGCGACTTCCGGCTCAGCGGCAATAGCCTCAACTCCCAGAATATGGGCGATGCGCTCTACCGTATCAGCCCCGCCGGGGGAGCAGTCCGTAACCATGGCCTTGCCTTCGAGCAGGGCCTTGGCGAAACCACCACAACCAGGAAAACCACAGGCACCGCAATTGGCCCCGGGCATCACCTCAAGCAGAGCCAGCTCACGGGGGTCAACCTCCACGGCGAACTTGCGAGCGGCAAAGCCAAGAGCCAGGGCGGCAAGCAGCCCCATGACGCCCAGGGTAAGTATGGCTGAGAACATCGTACGCCCCCTATCCCTTTACCATGCCAGCGAAACCCATGAAGGCCAGCGACAACAGGCCTCCGGTTACCAGGGCAATGGCCGTACCGCGGAAGGATTCAGGCACGGGCCCCAGGTCGACCCGCTCTCGCAGTCCCGCGAAAAGCACCATGGCCAGAGTGAAGCCTGCGGCCGACCCCAGCGAAAAAGTGATTGTCTCCACGAAGCTGTAGTCTTTTTGGATGGCGATAACGGCCACCCCAAGCACCGCACAGTTGGTGGTGATCAGGGGAAGAAATATCCCCAGAGACTGATAGAGGACAGGACTGACCTTTTGGATGACCATCTCCACCAGCTGAACCAGGGCGGCGATGACCAGAATGAATGCGATGGTCTGTAGATATTCGAGACCGAAAGGGCTCAGCACAAAATACTGAACGTACCAGCTGACCACCGAGGCGACGGTCATGACGAAGACAACAGCCATCCCCATGCCCAGGGCAGTCTCAACCTTCCTGGAGACTCCGAGAAAGGGACAGATCCCCAGAAAACGCGCCAGAACAACGTTGTTTACCAGCAGGGCGCCAATAAATATAAGTACAAGGTCTGCCATGAAATCCTTCTCTTCTGTGCCCGAGCAGTACCTAAGAAACAAGGGAGATTTGCGGACGAAATAAAACAGATCTCAATGCCCTGCCCCACCCGGGCGCACCCCAAAAAAACAAATATCAACGTACTGGGAATTAAGTTGTATACTGTATACAATTTGATGTCAAACAGGAACTCACAGCTTTAATTACACACGCCCCCACCCTGTGCAGTGAGACCAGATCACCACCACGGAGGCTCAATACGCGAGAAGACCTGCAGCTTTCACTTTCTTGACAAGAGAAAAATCTCTATGATAAGCAGTCACCAACTTCAAAAATAACCTACAAGAGCCATTCTACTATTCTTTTAAATCCAGACAAACCTAAGGGGATTCCATGAATCATCAAAAATCCAGCGAACTCTTCGCCAAAGCCAAAGACGTCATTCCGGGAGGAGTCAACAGCCCCGTGCGCGCCTTCAAGTCCGTGGGCCTCGATCCCCTGTTCATCGAACGAGCACAGGGAAGCAAGATCTTTGATGCTGACGGCAACTCCTATATCGATTACGTAGGGTCCTGGGGACCGATGATCATGGGCCATTGTCACCCCAAAATAGTTGAGGCGATTCAGAAGGCAGCTGCCAGTGGCGCATCTTTCGGCGCGCCCACAGCCCGGGAAATCGAACTGGCAGAGATGGTCAGCCAGGCTTATCCCAACATCGAAAAGGTACGCATGGTCTCCTCGGGCACCGAAGCCACCATGAGCGCCATCCGCCTTGCCCGCGGCTTTACAGGGCGCGACAAGATCCTTAAATTCGACGGCTGCTACCATGGCCACGCCGATTCCCTGCTGGTCAAGGCCGGAAGCGGCGCCGCCACCTTCGGCGTCCCCACCTCTCTGGGCGTACCAGCAGACTTCGCCAAATACACCCTCACCGCTGCCTACAACGATCTGGAAGAAACCAGAAAAATGGTTGCGGACAACAAGGGGGAGATCGCATGTATCATTCTGGAGCCCGTCGCGGGCAACATGGGCTGCGTGGCTCCGCGTCCCGGCTTCCTCGAGGGACTTCGGGAGCTCTGCACCGCCGAAGGGATTCTTCTGGTCATCGATGAGGTCATGACCGGTTTCCGCGTGGCTTACGGGGGTGCTCAGGAGCGATTCGGAGTCCGGGGCGACCTGGTCTGCCTGGGCAAGATTATCGGCGGAGGGCTTCCCGTGGGCGCCTTCGGCGGCCGTCGCGACATCATGGACTGCCTCTCCCCCGAGGGCGGCGTCTACCAGGCAGGAACCCTTTCAGGCAACCCCCTGGCCATGAGCGCTGGAATAGCAGCACTGCAACTGCTTCGCGAAGAAGGCTTCTACGAGCTCATCGAGCAGAAATCCAGCTACCTGGCCGCGGGCCTCGTCGATGCAGCCGGCAGCGCCCCCTTCAAGACCTGCCTGCAGCGCGTCGGCGGCATGTTCTGCACCTATTTCACCGAAGGGCCGGTGTACTCCTTCGCCGATGCGGCTAAGAGCGACACGGCGGCCTTCTCCAGGTTTTTCGCCCTGATGCTCGACCAGGGAATTAACCTGGCACCTTCCCAGTTCGAGGCAGGATTCATGAGCAGCGCCCACAGCCAGGAAGATCTGGATCGCACCATCGAGGCGGCCGCAAAGGCTTTCAAGGCCCTCTGATCCAGCCCAGCCCAACCCAAGCTGAACAATTGGCCCCCGCCACGGCGGGGGCTTTTTCTTGAGAGCTTCAGAAAAATATGTCGCCCATAGCCCTGTCACAAATCAGCATCATCCTCGTCGAGCCCCAGTCCCCTGGCAACATCGGCATGGTCTGCCGAGCCATGGCCAACTTCGGCCTGAGCGAGCTGCGCCTGGTCAACCCCTGTACCTACCTGCATCCCGAAGCAAAAAAATTCGCCGTCTCGGCCAGCCCCCTGCTGGAAAGCGCCCGGGTGTTCGACAGCCTGCCCGAGGCGCTGGGAGACCTGCATCTGAGCGTAGCCACAACCCGCCGCGAGGGGCGCCTGAGAGGCAAACTGCTGGAGAGCGCCGAACTGCCTTCCCTGCTGCAGTCAGTTCCCGACAACAGCCGGATAGCTCTGGTATTCGGCCGGGAAGACAGTGGACTCTCCAGCGATGAAGTCGCCCTGTGCTCCCATGCGGCCACTATCAGCACAGCTGGCCCCTGCGGCTCTCTCAACCTGGCCCAGGCGGTCATTCTTTTTCTTTACGAACTGGCCCGCCCCGCCGACATTGCTTCAAGGCCCAGCCTGCCCCCCCCGGACAGGGCCCTGCTCCCCGAGCAGACGCAAATCGACGGTCTGCACACTCAGATGGAGTCGGTTCTAAATCGCATAGGATTTCTCAATCCCAGCCGCCCCGATGCTGCCCTGAACCGTCTTCGCCAGCTCACAGCCCGAGCCCATCCCGATCAGGGAGAAATCGCTCTGCTTCGAGCTCTCTGGGGGAAAATCGAGGACAGCATCAATGACTGGAAAGGTTCCCGGCGCGGCGGCGGACAACCCCAGCCCAGGAAGGGAAAAACCGGTTGACAGCCCAGAAATACCGTGGTATTAAACTGGCGGATTTTCACACTGAAATTGTATGCTGTATACAAAAAAAGAAGAGCCCACCGCATGAGTGTTGATCCAAAAGCCGACCGCAGAAAACTCATCCGCAGCGTCGGCTTTCTGTCGAGTATCGGCATCTCCATGGTGTTGTGCACCTTCATCGGCATGGCAATGGGCTACTATTTAGATAAGTGGCTTGGTACTACGCCTTGGCTGACGTTGGCATTTCTCCTGTTCGGCATCGTTGCAGGCTTTCGCAATATTTTTGTCCTGACCGCTCAGGAATTGCGTCGCCAGGAACGGGAAAACGGGGAGAATAGTGGCTCTGAACACTGATCAACTGCTGGGCACCATGGCCCGGCGAAACTGGATCATCCTTGCCATACTGATTGCAGCCAGTCTGCCCTGGCGCTCCGTTGAAATCAGCGCGGGTGTCGCATCGGGAGGTATGGTTGCAATTCTGGGGTTCGGTTGGCTCTACGGTTCGCTGCTTCGCCTGATCAACAACCCTGAGCAACGGACTGCAAAGCGATTCAAGATAAGCTACTTCATCCGGTTAGGCTCACTGGCAGCGATTCTTTTCCTGCTGATAGCCAAAGCCAAAGTCAATCCGGTCGCCCTTTCTATCGGGCTATCCGTTGTGGTCGTTAACCTCTTCTGGTCGACCCTACGCAGTTTGCACAAGTCTTAAGGAGGCACCAGACCATGATTCATCCTTTTATTTTCCTTGAGTGGCTGGAAAAAAGCTTTTTCCACAATCTTGGACTGCCCGACATGAAGCACGTGACCTATACCTGGGTTGTCATGCTGATTCTCATCGCCCTGGGATTCCTGGCTTCACGCAGCATCAAGATG
The DNA here is from genome assembly GCA_012974445.1 of Desulfuromonadales bacterium. Classification (GTDB taxonomy): domain Bacteria; phylum Desulfobacterota; class Desulfuromonadia; order Desulfuromonadales; family JAAXQG01; genus JAAXQG01. Next base: position 16,023 of record JAAXQG010000030.1, on the reverse strand, counting down.
GTGCCTTCAGGACTGCAGAATTTCATGGAAGTGGTGATTGGCGGCGTCGAAGGACTGATCGACGAGACTATGGGACACAAGGGCAAAAAGTACTTCCCCTTGATCGCAACCCTGGCCCTGTTCATTCTGGTTTCCAACCTCATCGCTCTGATCCCCGGCTTCTTCCCACCTACGGCCAACCTGAATACCAATGCGGCTCTGGCGCTGATCGTCTTCGCCATGACCCATATTATTGGTTTCAAGGAGCACGGTGTCGGCTACCTCAAGCACTTCATGGGTCCCATCTTGGCCCTTGCTCCCCTGATGTTCATCATCGAGGTCATCGGACACCTGGCCCGCCCCGTTTCCCTGACTCTTCGTCTCTTCGGAAACATGTACGGCCATGAGATTGTTCTGATGATCTTCTTCGGCCTGGTGCCCTTCCTGGCCCCCCTGCCCATGATGATGATGGGCGTACTGGTTGCCTTTATTCAGACTTTCGTCTTCTCCCTGCTGGCTATGATCTACATCGCCGGCTCCCTGGAAGAAGCACACTAATTCATTATTCAAGGTTGCATGGTGCACCCTTGAGCGGTCCTATGTTTGTATAGGAAATAACTTAAAGCAGAGAAAAGAAGGAGTAACAACATGGAATTTTTCACTTGGTGTATGATCGCAGCTGGTTTTGGTATGGCTATCGGCGCATTCGGTACCGGTCTCGGTCAGGGTATCGCTATCAAAGCTGCAGTTGAAGGCGTTGCTCGCAACCCTGCAGCAAGCGGCAAGATCCTGACCACCATGATGATCGGTCTGGCGATGATCGAGTCCCTGGCAATCTACGTTTTCGTTGTTGCCATGATCATTCTCTTCGCCAACCCCTTCGCTGACCAGGTCATCCAGCTGCTCAGCAAGTAATTGCCCCAGGCAATTTACTGCGAATGAAAAAAAGAAAAGGCGTCTCGAAAGAGGCGCCTTTTCTTTTTTCAACCCGTGCAGGCAGAACCCGGTACCGAACTATGCCCTGCGCAGCAGATCAAGAGCCTCATGAACAATGCGATCTACGCTGAAGCCAAAATGCATGAGCAGATCCTTCGCCGGAGCACTAGCCCCAAACCCCTTCATACTAATGATCCTGCCCTCAAGGCCCACATATCGCTCCCAACCCATGGGTGAAGCGGCCTCAATCGCCACGCGTGCCTTGCAGCACCCGGGCAGCACTGCTTCGCTGTAATCCGCTCCCTGCGCATCAAAAATCTCCCAGCAAGGCAGACTGACCACCCTGACGCCCACAGCTCGCCTCTGAAGCTCGACCCGGGCCTCCAGCGCCAAATGGACATCAGAGCCGGTGGCAATGAGAATCAACTGCAACTCCCCCTGCTCCGGAGCCAGAACGTAGGCACCGCGCTCGAGATCCCTGGCCGCCCCCAGGCAGCTGCGGGCAAGAATCGGCAGCTCCTGACGCGACAGAACCAAGGCAGTGGGGCCATTTCGACGCTCGATGGCCACGCGCCAGGCCTCACTGAGCTCGTTGGCATCGCAAGGGCGAATGACCACAAGATTCGGTACTGCCCTAAGAGCCGCCAGCTGCTCGACGGGTTGATGAGTCGGACCATCCTCCCCCAGGGCGATACTGTCATGGGTGAACACGTAGACCGGCGCCAGCCCCATCAATGCCGCCAGGCGCATGGGGGGACGCATGTAGTCGGAGAAGACCAGGAAGGTGCCGCCGAAGGGGAGAATTCCCGGCATGTGCGCCAGTCCATTCAGAATTGCCCCCATGGCATGTTCCCTTACCCCGAAATGAATGTTTCGACCGCTGCGCCCGGCAACAAAGTAGCGCTCCCCCACAAGCTCGGTGTTGTTGGAGGGAGCCAGGTCGGCCGAACCTCCCACAAGCAATGGGAGACGAGGGGCGAGAGCCTCAAGGACCCTCCCGCTGGCCTTACGGGTGGCCATAGGGCCTTCGGAGGGGCAAAATACCGGCAGCTGAGCCTCCCAGCCAGGAGGAAGCTCTCCGGCCATCATCTCCAGCATCTGGAGCTGGAGCTCTGTAGCACAGTCCTTAAATTCCGAGAAGCACTGACTCCAGAGACGTTCCTCAAAGGCACCATGCTCTGCAACCTGAGCCATGTGCTCTTGCACCGAACCGGGGATCTGGAAACTGGCCTCAGGATCCCAGCCAGACAGGAGCTTGGCCCGACGCAGCTCTTCGGCTCCGAGGGGGGCACCGTGGGCCGAGGCACTGTCCTGCTTGCCAGGTGCCCCCATGGCGATATGGGTTCGGGCGATAATCAGGGTGGGGCGCAGGGAGAGGCGCGAACGCGAAAGGGCCTCATCGACTTCCAGGACGTTATCCCCCTCCACCCGTATCACCCGCCAACCGTAGGCTAGGTAACGGGTGGCAACTTCTTCGGAAAAAGAGAGGGAACTGGGGCCTTCGATGGTGATGTGATTGTCCAGATAGATGCAAGTAAGATTCCCAAGGGACAGATGACCGGCCAGAGAAGCCGCCTCGCTGGTCACCCCCTCCATCAGGTCACCATCGCTGCATAGGGCGTAAATATGGCCGTCAAAAAGGTGTTCATCGAGGTTCTCCGCAAGCAGACGCCCCCCCATGGCCATGCCTACGGCTACGGAAGCCCCCTGCCCCAGCGGCCCCGTGGTGGTCTCACATCCCGGGACCTGGGGGAATTCAGGATGACCGGGAGTGCCGCTGCCGAGCTGGCGGAAATTCCTGATCTTCTCCAGGCTAAGATCGTAGCCGCAGAGATGCAGCAGACTGTAGAGAAGCATGGACGCATGGCCGCAGGAGAGAACAAAGCGATCACGCCCCCACCACCCGGGATTGGCCGGATTGTGACGAAGATGACGCCGATAGAGGAGATAACCGATGGTTGCGGCCTCCATGGGGGTTCCAGGGTGCCCGCTAGCGGCAGCCTCAACGGCATCGGCGCTCAGAAAGCGAATTGTCCTGATGGTGTCGGCGGCAAGATCCAGATCCAGAGTGGACTGTTCCATATTGAGCCTCCTGCTGGCAAAGCCCCTGCCCCTTTGGCGGCCACAGGAGCGGTCGAGATAAGGGACTCCGGGGAGAAATGCTCCCTACAGGATAATTCAATCAGGAGATGAGCGGCGATGCAAGGAAGAGGGGGGAGGCGCAAGGCAAAAAAATAGCCCGATCAAAAAGGAGGCAAACTCTGATCGGGCAAATAAAAACATTTTGTTGGAGGTAGTAACGAAAAGCCCTGACGACTCTTCGTTGAAAAGAACTCTAGCGGATCACACCAGGAAAGACCACGTGGCGTTACGCGAAAAAATCACACAAAGAGTACGTATTTAATCTGTGCTTTAGCGCACAAATAACCAGATCAGTGCTGAGGCACAAGGGCACAGTGCTGACGCAGCACATCGATCTTCTGCTCAACGCTGCCACTCCAGCGACCCAGAAGGCGCTCCGAGAGCGTTACGCCCCCCTCAACCAGCTCGTCGACATCAGAAAGATAATGGCTTTCATCGGCACCGCGGCCAAATCGAGCGTGCTGACGTCCCAGCCCGGCACGAGCCAGAGACAGGGCCTCCCGGGCAAAACCCCGAAGGGTCTGCCCCTGCATGGGCGTTCCAAGCCCCTGGGTCCAGGACGCGCGATAGAGGCTCATAAAGTCCTCGATGCTCAAGGACTCGAATCTGGCGCAGATCTCTGCTCTGGCCTGATCGTCGTACAGCAGCCCCTTGAGCAGCGCGGCCACGGCAAAGGTCAGATGCGCGGGCAGACAGTCGGGGGTGCGGATTTCGATCTGGGGACGGAGCCTCACCTCGGTAAACAGGGTGGAGAGATGCATATCCCAGTCGGCAAGGATCGGGCTCTGACCGGCAAAGCCCTGCTCCATATATCGCCGGAAGCTGAAGGGCTCGGCGGTCATATCCAGATAGTTTCCATCCCGATGGATAAAGTACATGGGCACATCAAGGGCGTAGTCCACGTAAGTTTCCATATTGGCAGCAGGATCAAAGAGTGCAGGGATGATCCCTGATCGCTGGGAGTCTGTCCTGGACCATATTTCACCCCGAGTGGAGAGATATCCACTCGGGGCCCCCTCCAGCAGGGGAGAATTGGCAAAGAGCGCATAAAGCAGAGGAGAGAGCCACTGGGCGATTCGAAGCTTCTGGAGACAGTCCGCCTCATCGGAAAAATCGAAATTGACCTGAAGCCCCGCGGTCTGCTTCATCATCCGCTGCCCCATGTCACCGCAGCGCAGCATGTAGGGGCCCATGACGTCGTAACGGGACTTGGGTACCCAGGGGATTTCATCCAGCCGGGAAAAAGGCTGCACTCCCAGACCGAGAAAGAGCAGGCCCTGCCGGCGGGCAGCCTCGAGCACAGGATTGAAATTGTTCATCAGATCCGCATGGCTGCAATGCAGATCGTGACAGAATCGCCCCGAAAGCTCGACCTGGGCACCAGGCTCCAGGGTGATCTGGGATTCGGGCCCCTTGAGCCCGATCAGATGCCCCTGCTCCAGTATCGGCTCCCAGGAACCCGTGACGAGCAGTGACTGCAACAGCGCCTCGATGCGGGCGTAGGGCGCAGCTTCCCCCGTTGCCTCGACCAGAGCGAGGCTCTCGACCTCGACACCGATGCCCCAGTCATCCTGGGTGCGGGCCCCCGCAAGCAGATACCGCAGGAGATCCTGCTTTGACTCCAGAGGCTGATCAAGCCCCTTCTTAATGATAGTTGTCATGGCTACAGGATATCACCCTTCTGCGTCCGGGAAACCCGCATGGCTCAAGAATTGAGATACTCGGTGATCTTAACAGCGATGTTCTTGAAAATTCGGGTGAACTCGGCCTCGTCCAGCTCCAGGAGGGTAACCCGGAAGCCCCACTCTTCCGTGCAGAAAGAAGACAGGGGTACGGTGCAGATCCCGGTAGAGCCGAGCAGATAGTAGACAAAGCGCTTGTCAAAAGACTGTCCCGGCACCTCCACCAATGACTCCACCAGTGAGCTGACCTCCGCATTGTCGATGCTCAGGCTCTGACTGGCGCTCAGGAGGCTTCGGTCGAAAACGACACTCATATAGAAGGCGCCGTTGGTCCGGTTGACCTTGACCCCTGGTACCGCCTTGAGAATTTCATAGGCGATATTGGAGTGCTTCTCGTAGCGATTGCGGCGCTGCTCCAGATAAACCGGATACTCGGGGTGACTCATGATGGGCGGGATTGCCTTCTGAGGCAGCGTGGTGGAGCAGACCTCGACCATCTTGGAGTTCAGAATACTCTCCACATACTTGGCGAATATCGGATCCTTATCGGCATTATAGACCTCGATCCAGCCGCAGCGGCTCCCCGGCCAGGGCAGCTCCTTGCTGATCCCCTTCATGGCGATGGCGGGGACATCTCCGATAAGATCCGAGATCGGCTTGGTGGAGGCCCCGTTATAGACCAGATTGTGATAGATCTCGTCGCAAATGATGAACAGATCGTACTCCCGGGCGATGTCCACGATTTCCTGCAGAATTCGCTCGGGATAGACGGCCCCGGTGGGGTTGTCTGGATTGATGATCAAAATACCGGAAATCGCCGGATTATATTTGATGGACAGACGCAAATCATCCAGGCACGGATACCAGTTGTTGGCCGGATCCAGACGATAGGTCACGGGAGGCTGACCGGCATGGGCACCTTCAGCCGAGGAATGGGTCGAGTAGGTCGGAGAAGGTCCGATAACGCGGCACTCACGACGCAGCATACCGTAAACCTTCTGAATCGCATCGCCCAGTCCATTGAAGAAGATGATGTCATCCGGGGTGATCTGAGCCCTGCCGAGCCTGTTGGTCATCTCACAGAGGAACTCGCGAGTCTCAAGAAGCCCACGAGTGGCGCAGTACCCATAAGAACAATCCTTCATCGCGAGACCAGCAACGATCTCCTTCATCCAGAGAGGGATCTGCTCCCCCTTGGCCACCGGGTCTCCGATGTTTTCCATGTTGGTCTTCATGCCGAGCTTGTTCATCTTCTCGGCAATCTCAACAATGGCGCGAATCTCGTATGTCAGCTCGCCGGCACCGATGTGTACAATATTATTGCGCATGATTAATACTCCCCGCAGTACAATTCATTGCACCCCGTCAAAGGGGGCGCAGATACAGAAAAGGCCATGAGCACCCTTGCCCATGGCCTTACTTGTTGGAGAAAATCTTTTTTTCTACCGGGCAAGGAGATGGGCGCACAGGTTCCGGGCCGCTGCTGCGGCCGCCATCGCTCGTGCATTTTCAATGACGAAAAAACCCATCTCTACATCCCCTCAAAAACATTTGGTGAACTGCAATAACACGGAGCATTATGGTTGTCAATTATTTCCTGTGCGCAAGCCCGCCAGGACTCAATTGGCAGCCCGCCGGGCCTCCTCGATCCAGGCCTTCCAGGTCCCCGCATTCCTGGCGATCCAGAGCCTGGCATGGCGCTCGATATCCTTGCCAGACTTCTCCCCGTCCTGCATCAAAGTATTCTGCTCGTTGATATCCTGAAGGGGCAGCCTGAACAGCTCGAAGAACTTCGCTGCCGCAGGATTCCGCTTCAGAAACTTCTTGTTGGCCACGATGCGGATATCGGCGGAGACAAAACCAAGCTTGATGGGATCACTGACGGCCCCCTCCACCCCCGAGAGGGTCATCCGGTCCACGGCTTCGGCCTCTACGGGGCGCGCCTTGATCTCCGGAACATTGATCCACATCACGTCCTGCCCCGGCTTCATCTTGAAAATGGTCCAGTTCGGCGCCCAGGTGAAGAAGAACACCGGCCTTCCGGACCTGTGGTTAGCCAGGGCATCGGCCATGCTGGCGGCATAGGCCGCCTTGATGGGGTAAATGTAGTCATTCATGCCGTAGACATCCAGGTGGTACGAAATGGTCGTTTCGCATCCCCAACCAGGCGGGCAGGCCACCAGGTCGGCCTTCCCGTCACCATCATGATCGAATGCCTCGATGACCTCCGGACGCCTGAAATCCGCAAGCGAGCTGATACCGTACTTCTCCACTGCCGCCTTCGATACCAGATAGCCCTGCAACCCCCCAGCCTTCAGGAGGTAACCGACGGCCTCGGCATGCTGATAGAAATTTTTCGGCATCTGTTCGTTGTGCATGGGGAACCAGCCGTTGGGCCAGTAATCCACATCCCCCAGGGTAAGGGCCTGGTAGAACATGGAGGTCTGCAGCTCCTTCGGCTTCTCCACCTCGTACCCCAGCTCCTTCAGCCCCATGCGCACCAGGACCTCCTGGAAGTATCCTGTATTCCAGGTCGCCCGGGCCGGCCGAACCCTGACTCCCTCACCCGGAAGACTTTCGGAAGCCCAGCACGGGACAGACAGCGCGATGACGATGGCGGCAATAATCAGCGAAATAAATCGGTTCATTTGTCCAGCCTCCCTGAGCATGGCATTCATTGAATTCGGATAATACCCCGCAAACGAACCCTGCTCAACACAGATTACTCTTTGTAAATGCAATAAAATCACGACTACGGTCAAGGGGCTCTGGGCAGGACGAGGGCTACGGTCCAGTTCCGAGCTGCTAAGCACAAGCGGGCACTGCCAGGGACGTACCGCGCTGCACAGAGAGGTACACTCAATAGAGAGACAGAACATCGAAGGGAAGGGACGTGAATACGACTGACCATCCCGTCATTCTGTTCGACGGGATCTGCAACCTCTGTCACGAGGCCGTACGCTTCGTCATCCGGCACGATCCCGGGGCCCGCTTCCGGTTCGCCTCCCTTGAGTCCGGCGCCGGACAGCGGCTTCTTGAACAACAGGGCACGCAGCACCCAGGCGCAGAGAGCTTTGTACTGATCAAAAATGGCCGGGTGCTCTTCAGAAGCGACGCGGCCATCGAAGTGGCCCGTGACCTCGGCGGCCTCTGGTCATTGCTGAGGTGGCTGCGTATCGCTCCCAAACCGGTTCGCGACTGGGCCTACGATCAGGTGGCAAGGTACCGCTATCGCTGGTTCGGCAAGAAACAGAGCTGCCCGGTCCCCTCTGACGAGATTCGCAGCCGCTTCCTCGACCAGGAGCCGTAGCCATGAGCTTCCTGATCGAAGCTGCTACCTCCTACGCCCTGGCCCAGGCGCTTTTTCTCAGGCTTCTCGGGCTCATCTATCTGCTTGCCTTCCTCTCCCTGCTGGTTCAGGTCCGGGGGCTGTACTGCTCCAGAGGGCTTTCTCCCATCGCCGAGCAAATCAGAGCCATCGAAGGAAGGATCCCGGGCGCGCTGAGGTACGCAATTTATCCCAGTCTCTTCTGGTTCTGTTGCCGGGACGGCGCCCTGCTGACGGCCGCCGCCCTGGGGGTGCTGCTTTCCCTGCTTCTGATGCTGGGTGTATTTCCGCCGCTGATGCTGACCCTGCTCTACCTGCTCTACCTCTCCTTCACCTCTCTGGGGCAGAGGTTCCTCGCCTACCAGTGGGACGCCCTGCTTCTGGAGACCGGTTTTCTGGCGATTTTCTTCTCTCTGGTGAGGCCGCCGACCCGCCTGATGATCTTCGGCTGCTGGTTTTTCTTCTTCCGCTTCCTCTTCTCCGCAGGCGCGGCGAAACTGACCAGCGGAGATCCCAACTGGAGGAACCTGACGGCGCTCCGCTACCATTACGAGACCCAGCCGCTGCCCAACAGGCTCGGATGGTGGGGCCACCAGATGCCCCGGTCCTTTCAGAAGCTCTCAACCCTGGGGACCTTCTGCTTCGAAATCCTCGTCCCCTTCCTGGCCTTGGGCCCCGCAGCATCGCGCCTGACGGCATTCGGCCTGTCCCTATTTTTCCAGCTGCTGATATTTGGCACCGGGAGCTACGGTTTCTTCAACCTACTGGCCATGGTTCTGACCATTCCTCTGCTCGACAATCGGTATCTGCGTCTGCTGCCGGAGAGCATCGCCCTTGAGGCAGCGGGTTCGTCCTTTCTTTCCTTTGCCTGCACGGCGATCTTCTGCATCTTCCTGCTGCTGAACCTGATCCGGCTGATACAGCTCTTCTCTCCCGGATTCGGCCCCTCGCGACTGATGCAGATCCTGGGGCCCTTCAGCATCTCCAATCCCTACGGACTCTTCGCGGTGATGACCACCCAGCGCCTGGAACTGGTGATCGAAGGAAGCAGGGACGGACTCGCATGGGAGCCCTACGAGTTCAAATGGAAACCTGGCGACCCCATGCGTGCGCCGAGACAGGCGGCCCCACATCAACCCAGACTGGACTGGCAGATGTGGTTTGCCGCCCTCAACCCTCAAGCATTAGAGCCCTGGCTGGTCAATCTGCTGTACCGGTTACTGGAAGGAGACAAGGTGATCAGCGGTTTTTTCAGCAAGAACCCCTTCAGGGAGAAACCGCCGGAGGTTGTACGCATACTCGTCTACCGATATAGATTCACGGACGTGAAAACCAAAAGAGAGACGGGACAATGGTGGAGCAGGGAGCTGCTGGGGCGCTATCCGCCCCTGCGCAGAGACAGTGGCGACTCGGGCAGCGGATTGTTGATTTCCTAGATACGGGAGATTGGTCCTGAAACCAGGGGAGGAAAAAAACGAAAAAAGGCTCCAACGATAACGTTGGAGCCTTTGATTCTTGTTTGGTGCGCCTCGAGAGATTCGAACTCCCGGCCTTCTGATCCGTAGTCAGACGCTCTATCCAGCTGAGCTAGAGGCGCGTAACAGGTGGACGTTATCTCTTATTTGCCTTCGACTGTCAACACCTTTTTTTCACCGGGGACAAAATCAGCCAAAACAAAGCTGAATCGCGGGTGCTCGAAGGCATGAGCAGCCGGATAGAGGCTGAAAATCCAGCCTCTAAAGACTTCGGAGCCCGAGCTTTCCACCAGAATAAGAGCTGCGGGGTTGTCAAGATTGTTCGATGTCGAGGTCAGTACGGTACCGGTCATGACAAAAGAAGGGAAAAAAGCTTCGACACGGAGATGGAGATCGCTCTTATCGAGCTCGACATAGCTCCCAATAGGGATCGTGTAGAGTATTTCGTTACCCAGCTCCTTGTCGATCACCGAAATCTTGACGGCTGACCAGGAAGCACGAATCTCGGGGGTGATTTCCAGGGGCAATCCCCGCCGATGTGCGGAGCCTGCGACAGCTGGAGCACTGGTCATCGGAGGACCTTCGGAAACACCCCTGCGCTCCCGGGACTCACAGCCCCCCAGCAGCACCGCACCAAGCAAAACAGGAAACAACAGTGTTCCCAAGTTTTTCCCCATGAACTACCCCTACAGAAAAAGGGAGGGCAAATTGCCCTCCCTTTTTAAATTATGGCGGAGAAGGGGGGATTCGAACCCCCGGTACCTTACAGTACACTCGCTTAGCAGGCGAGCACCATCGGCCTCTCGGTCACCTCTCCGCAAAAATATTAAATTATTACTCAAATGCTGGTTCACACCTGAGGTTGCGCATATTACTTAAATGGCGGAGGAGGTAGGATTCGAACCCACGGTACTTTCGTACAACGGTTTTCAAGACCGCCGCCTTAAGCCACTCGGCCACTCCTCCGCAAAATCAATTGCTTATTTTTTCCAGTCCACCCATATACGGCCGAAGAGCCTCAGGGACAATCACTGTACCATCAGCCTGCTGGTAATTCTCAAGCACTGCGACCAGAGTTCGACCGACAGCAAGACCGGAACCGTTCAGGGTATGAACAAATTCGGGACGTTCGCCGGGAGCTCTGCGGAAACGAATTCCGGAACGCCTTGCCTGAAAATCAGCGAAGGTGGAACAGGATGAAATCTCGCGGTATGTCTGCTGCCCCGGGAGCCAGACTTCGATATCGTAAGTCCTGGCGGCCGAAAAACCTATGTCTCCGGCACAGAGATCCATGACCCGATAGGGGATCTCAAGGCGGCGAAGCACTTCCTCAGCATGACCGAGCAGGCTCTGAAGCTCGGCATCCGAATCTTCGGGACGTACCATCTGGACCAGTTCAACCTTGGTGAACTGATGCTGGCGAATCAACCCCCGAGTATCCCGCCCGTGTGAACCGGCTTCCTTGCGAAAACAAGGAGTATAGGCCGTATAGCACTTGGGCAGCTCTTCGGCGCCAAGGATTTCATCACGGTGAATGTTTGTCACCGGAACCTCAGCGGTCGGGATCAGGAAGAAATCAACATCTTCAGTATGAAAAAGATCGTCTTCAAACTTGGGAAGTTGCCCCGTTCCCGTCATGCTGGCCCTGTTTACCATAAAGGGAGGAACGACTTCAATATATTTATGCTCTTCGGTATGCAGATCGAGCATGAAGTTTGCCAGGGCCCGCTCAAGCCTGGCGCCTGCCCCGGTATAGAGGACAAACCGGGCGCCAGTAATCTTTGTCGCCCGCTCGAAATCGAGGATCCCGAGCTCTTCACCGATATCCCAGTGGTTCTTCGGCTCGAAATTAAACTCGGGCAGATTCCCCCAGCGGCGAATCTCGACATTTCCACTCTCATCGGTACCAGCAGGGCAGTCGCCATGAGGCAAGTTAGGAATCCCCAACAGCAGTTCGCGAAGATCCTCCTCGACCAGTCTCTGCTCATCATCCAGTAACTTGATACGCGAAGAGACCTCTTTCATCCGAACAATTTCGCCTTGAATCTGGCTCTTGTCCTTGGTCTGGCCGATCAGCGCCGAGACTCGGTTCTTCTCGGCCTTGAGGTCTTCTGATTCGCGCAGCAGATCGAGCCTGCGGGCATCGAGCCGGCGGAATTCGGAAAGGTCGACACCGCTACCCCGTGAGGAGAGGCGTCTTTCGGCTTCTTCGGTGTTCTCGCGTAGATATTTTATGTCCAGCATGGTCTGAATGGCCGTCCTTTCAAAAACGAAGCTGTACTTATTAACACCCTCAGCGAGAGTCGTCAAGCTCGTCTTCGCGCTCTCCTCGCACCCACCACTGATGATCATCATCTAACCACCAGCGAAGCGAATCCCCCCTCCATATCGCCTCAGCCAGGCGGCGCCCCTCAGCGGTACAGAGACGCTCCAGAGCATAGGGGTACCACTGGGCGGCAAAGGCGTTGCCCCGGTCGAGACACTCCTTGAGATTGAGGATCATATCGAGCTGATCGGCATCGCGGGCAAGGCGGGCCTCGATTGTCGAAGCTTCACTGACTTCGTCCTGCCAGGAAAGAAAGTCCGCGCCAAAATCCAGCTGGGCGGCCAGATCCCGGGAGGCCTTCTGATCGTCGGCCTTTACGTATTTTTTATTGACGTAGTTGAGGTCACCGGTACGGGCCTCGTGCAGATCGTGAAACAGGCAAAAACGCATGACCCTGTCCGCATTGGCGCCGGGAACCTTGCGAGCCAGCGAGTACCCGATCAGCGCCGTTCGAAAACTATGCTCTGCCACGGACTCGCCGCCGGAGCCCAGAAATTGAAAACCGCTGCGAGGGGTCTGTTTGAGCATCCCCGCTTCGAAGAGAAATTTTGCAAGTTGGTCCAATTGAATCCTCCTGAGCTCCTGAGCCTCCCGGAGCTCTAACCCTGCCGGATAAAGAAAACGCCCAGCAGTATGATCATCACCGAACAGAGCCGGATGGCCCCGCAGCGCTCCTTGAGCAGGAGCGTCCCGATTCCCACCCCGACCAGAAGACTGAGCTGCCTCAGGGGCACCGCATAGCTCAGAGGTGCCAGCTGCAGGCCGAAACGAAAGCTCATGAAAGAAAGCAGCATGACGGGCCCCGAAATGAGCACCTGCCCCTTGTTGACCTGCCACTCTCCTAGTATCCTCCCCCGATAACGGGGACGCATCAGGTTGACGCTCATGAATAAAAACATGAACATGACCAGAACATAGGTAAAATGGATCGCAGAAAACTCACTGACCCCGATCTTGTCGATAACGGCTCCGATGGAATAAATCAGCCCCGCAGCCAGGGCGGCCTGCACCGAGCTCTCCCCCAGGCTGAGAAAGGGGCGAAGCGCCTCCCCGGCCGAAAATCGACGGAACTGGATGCAATAGGCTCCGCAGGCCACCAGCACGATGCCGGCAATCCCCACAGGGCTGAGCACCTCGTGGAGAAAAAAGACCCCCCAGAGGGGAACATAGAGCATGGAGGTCTGAGTCAGCGGATAGGTCAGGGAGAGCTCCCCCTCCTGGTAGGCCATACCGCTGAAAAGGTGGTATAGAACGAAACAGATCCCTCCGGCCATGGCGAGCGCAAAGGCCCTGGGAGGCAGCGAAGGAAAAGGCTGATCGCTCAGCACCAGGGCGATGTTGAGCATGATGCCGGAGACGAGAAACATCCACCAGATGAAGATGGTCTTGTCCTGACTGCGCTTGACCAGCAGATTCCACAGGGCATGCATCAGGGCGGAAAACGATATAAAGAAAAAGGCGGTGGCACTCATGGGGGGCATTCTACTCCAGAGGAGCTACAGAAAGAAAGGCACTGCACGCAATGACACGGACAGAAAAAGACTCCATGGGAGAAATGCAAGTTCCCGATGGCGCGCTATACGGCGCGCAGACGGCCCGGGCGCTTGAGAATTTCGATATTTCCGGCTGGCGTTTCGGCCGCTCCTTCATCCGCGCACTCTGCCTCATCAAGGGATGCGCCGCCGGGACCAACTTTGAGCTCGGCCTGCTGAATGAGAAGATAGCCGCCCATATTATCGAGGCCGCGAAGGAGGCGGAGGCCGGGGATCTGGATGCGCACTTCGTGCTCGATATTTTCCAGACCGGCTCGGGCACCAGCACCAACATGAACGCCAACGAGGTTATCGCCCACCGCGCCATCCAGCTTATGGGAAAGCAGATCGGCGACCGCAGCGTTCACCCCAACGACCAGGTCAACCTCTGCCAGTCGAGCAACGACGTCATCCCAACGGCTATCCATATCGCCGCCGCCTGCGACCTGAACAACCAGCTCATCCCGGCCCTGAAGACGCTGCACCAGAGTCTTGCGGCCAGGGCCGACGCCTTCGACGACATCATCAAGATCGGTCGAACCCATCTGCAGGATGCCACCCCCGTGCGCCTCGGGCAGGTCTTCGGCGGCTACGCCCGCCAGGTGGAGCTGGGCATCAGGCGCGTCGAGCAGGCGGGAGCCAGCCTCTTTGAACTCCCCCTGGGAGGGACCGCCGTGGGCACCGGCATCAACTGCCACCCCGACTTCGCCGGAAAAACCATCGCCGCCATCGCCGTAAGCTGCGCACTGCCCTTCGTGGAGGCGCGCAACCACTTCGAGGCCCAGGGAGCGCGGGATGCCCTGGTGGAAGTCAGCGGGTCCCTCAAAGCACTGGCCGTCAGCCTCTTCAAGATCGCCAACGACATCCGCTTCCTGGGCAGCGGGCCCCGTTGCGGTCTCGGCGAGCTGCGCCTTCCCGCCGTGCAGCCCGGCAGCTCCATCATGCCCGGCAAGGTCAACCCCGTCATGGCCGAAAGCCTCATGCAGGTCTGCGCCCAGGTCATGGGACAGGATGCTGCCATCAGCCTCGGCGGCCTCTCGGGCAACTTCGAGCTCAACACCATGATGCCCATGATGGCTCACAACCTGCTCAAATCCATCGAACTGCTCAGCCGCGGCGTCAAGGCCTTCGAAAAACGCTGCCTCCGGGGCCTTAGTGCCGACGAGCAGGGCTGCGCCCGACAGGTGGAGCAAAGCCTCGCCATGGTCACCGCTCTTGCACCCAGACTCGGCTACGATCGCGCCGCCGCCATTGCCAAAGAAGCGCACAATACCCATCAGACGATTAGGGAATTGCTAAAAGGTTCGGGGGAGTTGGGAGCGGAAGAGATTGGGAGACTTCTTGATCCGGCACGGATGACAGAGTCGGGACTTGAGCCCTGAGCCCAAAAAAGACAAAATACACCGTTGTCAATTAAGCTCTGGTGTTCCCTGTGGTTAATCGTGACAATTACTTCAAAAGCGGGAGACGCCCCCTCACCCCAGCCCTCTTCCCCGGGAGAGGGAGTAAATCATCGACTCGCCCGACAGGGCGAGCAAGACTCCCCCTATTTACTCTCGCCTGGGTCGGCATCCGCCAGCGGAAACAGGCCCCATCTTTGATGGGGGCGAGGCAGGGATGCCGAGCTTTTTCGTGGGGCAGGAGCCCCATACGAAAAACCCCGCTGACGGAGGCCGTCACAGGGGGCCTTCGAGAGCGACTCTGGGGGACGGCGTTTTTGCTTACTTTTGTCGCTTCAGACAAAAGTAAGTCGCCCATCCAGGGCGAAACCAAAGGCACAAGCCAGCAGACTACTGCGCGCCTTTAGCAAATCAATCCGAAAACGCCCTTATTCCTTCAACACACCCACAATCCCCCCCAGAACTCCGGGCTGCTTGCAAAAAGTTAACACGCAAGTTAACATATCCTCTATGAAAACCATTCGCTTCTACCGCACAAATTCGGGCGAGTCGCCTGTTGAAGATTTCCTCGATTCATTATCAGGAAAACAGGCCCAAAAGGTGGTATGGGTTCTCCAACTGATCGAAGAGCTTGAAGTCGTTCCGACAAGCTATTTCAAGAAACTTGTCTCCACAGACGATATCTGGGAAGTCCGGGTCCAGTCAGGTAACAATATTTTCCGAATTCTTGGATTCCTTAATTCCGGTGAACTCGTGATCCTGAACCATGCATTTCAGAAGAAAACCCAGAAGGTGCCGAAGAAGGAAATCAAGATCGCCGAAACGCGAAAGAAAGACTTTCTCAGTCGAAGGGATGAGAGATGAACGACTTGAAAAAATACATCAGCGAACGCAAAAAACGAGATGGTGAATTTACCGAAAACTTCGCGGAGGGTTACCAGGCATTCAAGGTGGGTGCGCTTCTGAAGCAGGTTCGCGAAGAGTCGGGGTTGACGCAGGAGCAGGTTGCCGAGGAGATGCACACCAAGAAATCCGCCATCTCCCGAATAGAAAACCACGCAGAAGACATCAAGCTTTCGACGCTTGAAAAGTTCGCTTCGGTATTCGGGAAAAAAATCGAAATCATTATTCGGTAAGCATCTCTAATTTTCTGGAGGGAGAGATGAGATAATTAAAACCGGTGAATTCCGACTCAGTCTCCCTGCTGTCTCTTATACACATCT
>JAAXQG010000200.1 GCA_012974445.1 Desulfuromonadales bacterium | reverse complement strand
CGTAGATTCATAAAAAAAACGGGCCGGAGAGTATCCGGCCCGCATTTTCTGATCATAACTGAGGTAGAGACTTGAGGGACTCAAGCTCGGCACGAGCCTGAGCGGCTCCTGGAGGCTCGGGGATCACCTGAAGATATTTCTCCCAGGCCTCGATAGCCTTGGGGAAATCCTGCAGGTCATAGCGGTAAACAATGCCCTGATTAAAAAGGCTCTGGTGATGATTGGGATTCATCGCGTTGGATTTTTTGAAGTTTTCAATCGCCTTGTCGAACCAGCCGATGCGGCGAAACATGACGCCCTGGTCAGTCAGCACGTTGGGATCGTCACCCTGAAGCGCCAGAGCCTTGTCATAGGCCTCTACGGACTTCATGGGCTGGTTGGAACCAAAGTAGAGATTACCCAACTGAACCCAGGCATTGCGGTTGTTGGGATCCTGAGCGACCACGCCCAGAAGAATCTGAATATCATTCTGACTTTTAACTACTGGCGCAGCGTTCGGGGCAGAAGACTGGGAAGTCCCGCTGTTTTTTCCGCTTTGGCTGAAAATAACACCCACCAAGAGGCCCACGATCAGGGCGCCGCCTATAATAAATAAAGTCTCTTTTTTCATACTTTGGTTCTCCTCAGGCCGCGTCCTGCGCGACTTTCTTTTTTTTGCGCTCATCCCAGAGAATCAGGATCGGGCTGGCAACAAAGATCGAAGAATAGGTGCCGACCAGGATTCCGCACAACAGGGCAAAAGCAAAGTTGTGAATAACACCTCCCCCAAGGGCGAAGAGGGCGGCCACCACGAGCAGGGTCGTACCCGAAGTCAGGATGGTTCGCGACAGGGTCTCATTGATACTGCGGTTCACGACTTTCAAAAAACCGTCGCGACCGTGGCGGGCCATGTTCTCGCGAATCCGGTCATAGACGATGATGGTGTCGTTGAGCGAATAACCGATGATGGCCAGAAAGGCCGCAATAATGGGAAGATCGATCTCCTTGTCGAAAAGCGAGAAGAGCCCAAGAGTGATAATTACATCATGGAGCAGAGCGACAATAGCACCGACGGCAAAGCGAAATTCAAAACGCCAGGAGACATAGGCCAGTATGCCGACCATGGCGTAGACAAGAGCCAGCAGGCCCTTCTCCCGAAGATCCTTGCCCACCTGAGGTCCCACCATTTCAACGCGTCGCACATCGAATTCATCGGCGCCATAGCCCTGAGCGAGCGATGCGGTAATGACCTCAGAGAGCCTGCCAAGGCCCCCGGCCACGTTTTCGGTGCGGATCAGAAACTCATTGGCCTCATCACCGAAGCTTTGAACGACAATGGTGCCGAGTAAGGGGTCGCTCAGAGCCTGTTTGATGGCAGTAGCGTTCGTATTTCCCTTGAACTGAACCTGGACCAGGGTTCCTCCGGCGAAATCTATTCCGTAGTTAGGCCCCCCCTTCACCACCAGGGAAGTCAGTCCGATGAGGATAATCAGGATGGAGAATCCCATAGCCAGACTGCGACGGCCGACAAAATTCAGATTAATATCGGGTCTGATAAGTTCCATGTCGACCTCCTCAAATACTCAGCTGCTTGACCTGGCGGCCGTACAGGAAATAGTTGAAAATTGTTCGAGTCACAAAGATCGCGGTAAAGAGCGAGGCGATGATCCCGATAGACAGGGTCACAGCGAAGCCCTTGACCGGACCGGTACCGAACTGAAAGAGAACCAGCGCGGCAATCAGCGTGGTGACGTTGGCATCGATAATGGTCAGAAAGGCCTTCTCATAACCTGCCTCCACCGCCGCAAGGGCCGTCTTGCCCAGACGAAGCTCTTCGCGTATCCGCTCGAAGATAAGAACGTTGGCATCCACCGCCATACCGACGGTAAGAACGATGCCGGCGATCCCCGGAAGGGTCAGGGTAGCACCCAGGAGCGAGAGCAGGGCCAGAATGAAGAGCAGATTAAGCATCAGCGCGACATTGGCCACCAGCCCAGAGAGCCTGTAGTAAATCAGGATCGATACGATGACCAGCATAAAGCCCACGACCACCGAGAGGGTTCCCTTGTTGATGGAATCCTGTCCCAGAGAAGGACCGACGGTACGGTCTTCCAGGATATGGACCGGGGCCGGAAGGCTTCCTGCCCGCAGCACGATAGCCAGATCAGTAGCCTCCTGCTCAGTGAAAGACCCGCTGATCTGAGCCTCACCGCCTGCAATGCGTTCACGAATCACCGGCGCTGAATAAACGGTATCGTCCAGAACGATAGCCATGCGCTTGTTCACGTTGGCAGAGGTCACCTGCTCGAAACGGCGCGCTCCCACGGAGTTGAATTTGATGGAGACGTAGGGCTCATTAAATCTTGTGTCTATGCGGACCTGGGCATCATCGAGCAGATCCCCAGTGAGAATGGTCTTGTCATAGACCACGACCGGGGTCTCAGTGACAGCGCCGGTACGCTTATCGGTATTTTTCTGATAGAGCAGCCGGGTGCCACGGGGCAGTTTGCCAGTAACGGCATCGGCAGGGTTGACTTCTTCGGCCACCATACGGAAGTCGAGCCTGGCGGTTTTACCCAGCAGAGCAACGGCGCGCTCGGGATCCTTGATACCGGGGAGCTGAACCAGAATCCGGTTGCCGCTCTGGCGCTGAATCGTCGGCTCACTGACCCCAAACTGATCGATACGGTTACGCAGCGTCTCGAGAACCTGACGGATAGCGAATTCGCGAATATCGGCCACTTCCTTGTCACTGAGGCGGTAGTTCTTCTCCACATAACCCGCATCGGTGGTCAGAGTCATAGGCTCGAGATTGGGAAAACTCTCCTTCATCAGCACATCCAGTGTACGGCCCGCTTCGGCGTCGTACACCGTAATCACGACACGCTCACCGGCGCGGCGCTCGATACGCTTGAAGACGATATCTTTCTCATTCAGCAGGTTCTGAGCTTCGTCGGTGATGCTGTCAAGACGACTGATAACCGCCTCGTCTGCATCGACTCCGAGAACCAGATGCATCCCCCCCTGCAGGTCCAGCCCCAAATGAATAGGATCAAAGTTATTCTTCCACCACCCCGGTAGGTTGTCGCCGACGAAGGTCGGAGCCAAACAGATGATGGCAAATAAGATACAGACGGACACAAAAAGTGACCGCCATTTAATGCTGGTAGCCATGGACTCTACTTCTCCTCTGGGAAGATCAGTGAAACAGCAACATCAGTCCTGCTTGGTAGCCACGACCGAGCCGCGATTAATCCTGATACGGATACCGGTCGCAATTTCCAGGGTCACGATAGAATCTTCAACAGCCACGATCTTGCCATGGATTCCCCCTGCGGTGACGACCTGGTCTCCCGCCTTGATCGCCTCGATAAGCTTCTTCTGCGCCTTGGACCGCTTCTGTTGAGGGCGGATGAGGAGAAAATAAAAGATACCGAACATGAGGACCAGCATGATAAGTCCCTCATAGGGTGAACGTCCCCCCTGCTCAGCTGCGCCGTTTGATGCCATAGCAAATGCTTCAGATACCATCGATTGTTACCTCCTTAGATTTAATGGTTTTGTAATATGAGTGAATTTGCATAAAAATTCGACTAAAAAATGCTCAGTTTCCAGCTTCTCGCAAGGCGTAGAACTCCCGGCGGAACTCTTCAAATCGTCCAAGCTCGATACTTTGGCGCATCTGCGCCATAAGATCCTGGTAATAGTGCAGATTATGCAGGCTGTTGAGCATGGAGGCCAGGATCTCCTTGCTCTGATACAGGTGCCGCAGATAAGCCCGGCTGTAGTTACGGCAGACATAACAGCTGCAAAGGGGGTCGATGGGGGCGGCGTCATCACGATAGCGGGCCTGCTTGATGCTCAACTTGCCGAAGGAGGTAAAGAGCACCCCGTTTCGTGCATTACGTGTTGGCATCACACAGTCGAACATGTCGGCGCCACGCCGTACTCCTTCCACCAGATTCTCCGGAGTTCCCACTCCCATCACATACCGGGGCTGATCCTCTGGAAGCATGGGCAGGCTGTACTCCATCACCTCGTACATGATAGAGGCCTCCTCTCCAACGGAGAGCCCCCCCAAGGCGTACCCTTCAAAACCGATATCGATGAGATCCTCGGCGCTGCGCCTGCGCAGATCCTCGTGCATTCCTCCCTGCACAATACCGAACAGGGCCCCGACAGACCCTGCAGGGTGCGCTTGCCGACATCTTTTTGCCCAACGACTGGAACGAGCCGTGGACTTTATCACATAATCCCTGTCTGCAGGATGGGGAATGCACTCGTCAAAAGCCATAATAATATCGGAGCCCAGGGCTTTCTGAATAGCCATGGACGACTCGGGAGTCAGCGAACGCTTCGACCCATCGATGTGAGATTGAAAGCTCACTCCTTCTTCGGTGATTTTTCGAAGATCGCTCAGGCTGAAGACCTGAAACCCACCACTGTCGGTGAGGATCGGGCCATCCCAGTTCATGAACCGGTGCAGCCCCCCCAGGCTCTGTATCAGTTCATGGCCGGGTCGAAGAAAAAGATGGTAGGTATTGCCCAGGACAATTTGAGCCCCTAATTCACGGATCGCCTCGGGGAGCACGGCCTTGACCGTACCCTGCGTACCCACGGGCATGAAAGCAGGGGTATCAATGACTCCGCGAGGCGTATTGATCCGTCCCCTACGGGCACTGCCACCGGGGACCTGGGCTATCTTCTCAAAAGAAAACGTCACGGCAACCAAACCTCATTCAGGAAAAACATTCTAAACAGTGCTTACTTAATCAACATGCAGTCGCCATAACTGAAAAACCTGAACCGCTCTTCAATGGCCCTGCGATAACCTTCCAGAACAAATTCGCGCCCCGCCAGAGCGCTGACCAGCATCAGCAAAGTAGACTTGGGAAGATGGAAGTTGGTAATCAGTGCATCCACAACCTGAAAACGAAAACCGGGACTGATAAACAGATCACTGAACCCCTCACCGCTGCGAAGCTCTCCATCTCTTGCCGCATGCTCAAGAGCGCGGGTCGTCGTTGTCCCCAGAGCAAACACGCGGCGGCCAGCCGATCGGGCCCTGCGTACTGCATCCACCGTCTCCTGGGGGATATCGTAATACTCTTCGTGCATGCGGTGCTCCGAGATGTTCTCGACGCGAACAGGCAAGAAAGTACCCAGCCCCACATGGAGGGTCAAATCCGCAATCTGGACCCCCCGCTGACGCAAGGACTCCAAGATGGCTTCGGTAAAGTGAAGTCCCGCTGTGGGCGCGGCAACGGCTCCCTCCCTGCGGGCAAATACGGTCTGATAACGCTCCCGATCCTGCGGATCGACCTCCCTGCGGATATAGGGAGGCAGAGGCATGCGCCCCACCTCCTGGAGCACATCGGCAAAAGAGCGCTCACCGGCATCGAAGCGAAGTAGACGGTTAGGGGCTATGCCCCCCGGCAACACCTCGGCCCGAAGGCCCCCATCGAGATAGACAATGGTTCCCTCCCTGGGAGTCTTGGAACTGCGAATCAGGCAGCTCCAGCACTCCTGCGGCCCTTCCAGACGCGAGACCAGAAAGATTTCAACTTTCCCACCCGAAGCTTTATGTCCGAGTAACCGGGCGGGTATAACGCGCGTATTGTTGAGAATCAGAAGATCACCCGGACTAAAGGCATCCACAATGGCGGGGAACCGGTCGACAGAGATACTTCTGGCGCTCCGATCCATAACCATGAGGCGAGAGCCCTCACGCTTTTCGGTGGGATGCTGGGCAACCAGTTCCGGGGGGAGTAAATAGTCGAAATCGTCAAGAAACATCAGGGTAGGGATACAGTGCCAGGTAGGTTAGAATTTAATAAAATAAGGGAAAAAAAACATTATTAAAAAAAGGAAAAGACCATAAAATGCCCCTGAAAGTCAATCTCTTTCCCCGGGTGGCGCAAGAGTGAAAATGCTAAAAAAACCCTAACAACAAAAAACAAGTATAACCCTACAATCCGGCAAAACTATTGCAGTAAACAATAATAAATAGCAAACCAAAGCCTTAGCATTGCTTCGCTCGGCCATCATTACCGCAGTGCCAAGAACCAGATAAATAGCTGTTTTTACATTGATAAATCAAAGATCAAAACTGAACCACTGCTTCAGGTACCTATCGAGATTAAACCTGGACCGACAGCAGCAAACTCAACACCGGATACGTCTTTAGGCTGACAATTTACAATCTTAAACGGTCGTGCAGTCTAATTAATTTTCACCAAGAAGGAGAACCATGCGATCACTAAAGTTCAAGATTCTTGGACTGACCACTCTGATCATGGTTGCTGCCGTGGGTCTGGTCGCTTCTTATCAGATAAAGACTCAGACAGCCATAATCCGCCAGATGGCCTCCCAGAACAGCCAGGTTCTCGCCAGCACCATTCGCAATGGCATCATATCCTCCATGGCTTCGGGCAAAAGCGGAGAAGTTGCCGACATCCTGAGCAGGGTTCGCAACGAGCCGACCATCGAGGCAGTCAATATCTTCGATACCACGGGAAAGATCCTCACCTCTGCCGACTCCGAAGAGATCGGAGCCCGAATACCCCAGGCGAGCCTCAGCGCCTACCTCGGTGGAGAGAGACTGCTTCAGGACACAGAACAACCCAACCGCTACAGCTCTTTTACCCCCATCTATAATGCCCCAGTCTGTCATCGCTGCCACAATGCCGATATCGATGTGCTGGGTGTTCTTCAGGTTCACACGGCGCTTGACACCCTGATGGCGTTGCAGAAAAAAGGGCACACCTCGGTACTCTTCTCCTCCGTCGGCATGCTCACGGCTCTGTTTATCATCCTTTCGTGCTTTATCCTTTTTTATGTCGACAAACCGATCCGCCATATCGTCTCCATGATGAACCGGGTCGAAAAGGGAGACTTCGACCACGCCCACGCCCAGGTATTCAGCTCTGCCGAAATGGCCCTGCTTGCCTCCAAATTCAACCTGATGGTCGCGCGACTCAAAGAGCTGATCGCCTCAAAAATCGACGCTGAACGAGCCCTGGCGACTCAGAAGGAAAAAATCTCCCATCACGATGAAATCCAGGCCATGAACGCGACCCTGGAAGAACGTCTGAAGGAAATCGAATATCTGAACATCACCCTCGAAGAGCGGATCGAGGAAATCGAAGAAGCGAACTTCAAAATTGCTGATCTCGCCTCTGATCTCGAAGACAAGAACAGAAGCCTTGAATTCTCCGTTTCTCGACTCTCTTCGCTTCACCAGATGGGACTGGACCTCAACTCCACCATGGAAACCACTGCCCTTTTCGAGCTACTGACCAGTCGGGCGACCTCATCGCTCAAGGCTCAAATCGGCTACATCCAGATGCTGGACCGCAATGCCTGGGAGATGAAAGTTGGCGCAACCCTGGGGCTCCCCCCCCACTTCAAGGCAGGCTCAAGGCTCCCCCTGAAGCCCGGCGGGCTTAGCTACTGGGTCGTCAAGAACAAGATCCCTCTTCTGGTCAGAAACATCCGGGAAAACAACGATATCCACCACTCAAACCTCATGGGATACCGGGTCGATTCGGCCCTCTGCGCCCCCCTGATGGTGAAAAACGAGATAGTCGGCACGATCGTAGTCGCAAACCCCAGGGACGGAACCCCCTTTAACCAGTCCGACCTGGATCATCTCTCAACCATCGCTGCGGCCGGAAGCGTCGCGATCAATAACGCTCAGCTCTACCACGATCAGCAGGACACCTACCTCAACACGGTACTGGCCCTGGTCTCCGCCATTGAGGCCAGTGATGCCTACACCCGAGGTCACTCCGAGCGGGTCACGCGCTTCAGCCTTGACCTGGCCAACCACATGGGACTGCCCGCCGAATCCCTAGCCCGTATCGAGAAGGCCGGCATTCTGCACGACATCGGAAAAATCGGTATCAACGTAGCCGTGCTGCACAAAAAAGGAAAACTCACTGACGACGAATTTGCTCACATGCGTCAGCACCCCGCCATTGGCGCCCGCATCCTTGAGCCTATCCATTTCTTAAATGACGTTCGAACAATCATCCTTCAGCACCACGAGCGCTTTGACGGGCGGGGATACCCCAATGGCATCAGTGGAGACGAGCTGCTTCTTGAGGCCAGGATTCTGGCTATCGCCGATACCTACGATGCCATGACATCCGATCGTCCCTATCGAAAGGGACTGCCGCACGAAATCGCCATCCAGGAGATTCTCGACCATGCAGGAGGGCAGTTCGACCCCCAGCTCGCCATGACCTTCATCGAGATGTTCAGCCATCCCAAAGCTTCAACATCGACGAAAGCTCTACCTGCGACAACAACGCGCCCCCCCCTTAAAGTCGTCAACATCGCAAGCGCCCAAGGGTGATTCCCTAATGAGACCATAAAAAACCCCCTGTATCGCCGGTGCGACACAGGGGGTTTTTAAGTTTATACGAAAGCGGTGATCAGGGAAACAAGGGGACCACGCCCAGCCCATCCTTTTCATCAAAGCCCATCATCAGATTCATGTTCTGAACCGCCTGCCCTGCAGCCCCCTTAACCAGATTATCAATCGCACTAACCACAATGACACGCTGAGTCCTGGAATCAACCACCAGACCGACATCGGCAAAGTTGCTCCCCCGAACAAAAGAAACATCAGGCAGAGCACCCGCCTCACAGACCCTCACAAAGGGCTCATCGGCATAGGTGCGTTCAAAGAGTTCATGCAGGTCCCGAGACGTCGCTCCCTGCCTCAGATCAGCATAGCAAGTCGAGAGAATACCACGACTGACCGGCAGCAGATGGGGGGTAAAATTGACCCGGACAGGGGTACCGGCCACCGCACTGAGTGTCTGTTCGATCTCGGGAGTATGGCGATGCGAAGCCACCCCGTAGGCCTTAAAGGCTTCGTTGACTTCACAGAATAGTGCTCCGACCTTGGCCGAACGTCCCGCCCCGCTGGTGCCGGACTTGGAATCGATAATCAGACTCTCAGGGCGGATGAGATCGGCCTTGAGCAGTGGAGCAAGAGCGATAGCCACACTGGTGGGATAGCATCCCGGATTGGCCACAAGGCGGCTTTCCTTGATACGATCCCGGTACAGCTCGGGAAGACCGTAAACTGCCTCAGCCAGTAACTCCGGACTGCTGTGAGCCTGATACCATTGCTCGTACACCGCCTGATCCTGAAGACGATAGTCGGCGGAGAGATCAACAACCTTTTTCCCCGCAGCCAGAAAACCGGGAACAACCTCCATGGCGGTCTTGTGGGGAAGGGCTGCAAAAATAAGATCGGCCTTTGAACAGACCAGCTCCACATCCAAGGGATCACAGGGCAGATCCACCAATCCACGCAGTGAAGGGAAAACCGACGACAGGGGCTTCCCAGCAGACTGCTGAGACGTTACACAGGCAATACTCACCCCTGGATGCACACTCAGCAACCTGGCAAGCTCAACCCCCGTATAACCACTGGCACCAACAATGGCAACATTCAGCACGAGACACCTCTTCCTTTAACGAAGGATAAACAAAAAAAGGGGGAAACCATAGCTGGCTTCCCCCTTGATGACGCATCTTTTTGCTCTCGGCGTGATTAACGCTTGGAGAACTGGAAGCTGGCACGAGCAGCTTTGCGACCGTACTTCTTACGCTCTTTCATGCGGCTGTCACGGGTAACCAGACCAGCCTTTTTCAGAACGTCACGAAGCTCAGCGTTGACTTCGAGAAGTGCACGGGTGATACCGTGACGAATTGCTCCGGCCTGACCGGAGGCGCCACCACCTGAAACGTTAACGAAAATATCGAATTTGCCGATGTTTTCAGTCAGTTCCAGAGGCTGACGAACGATCATTTTGGAAGTCTCGCGACCAAAATACTCGTCAATCGTGCGCTTGTTTACAACAATTTCGCCCTGTCCCGGCTTGATCCAAACACGGGCAACGGAGCTTTTCCTTCTACCGGTTGCGTATACTTTTTCCTGAACCATTTAATCTCTCCTGAATCGAGCCTTAGAATTTCAGATCTTGAGGCTGTTGAGCCGCATGGGGATGATCTGCACCAGCATAGACTTTCAGCTTGCCGAACATCTTGCGACCAAGGGGATTCTTGGGCAGCATCCCTTTAACAGCCTTCTTGATGAGATCTTCTGGTTTTCTCTCAAGAAGCTTCTCAGCAGTGATCGAGCGGATACCACCGGGATAGCCGGTATGGCGGTAGTACGTCTTTGAAGCCAGCTTGTTCCCGGTCAGCTTGACCTTATCGGCATTGATAACAACGACGAAATCACCAGTGTCAACACTGGGGGAGTAGATAGCTTTGTGCTTGCCGCGAAGTACACGGGCAATTTCAGTGGAGATCCGGCCGAGAACGACCCCATCCAGATCTATCACGAACCAATTTCTCTTGATGTCATCTTGCTTGGCAATTTGGGTGCTCATAAATTTCCTCACTATATATGCGTAACTGTGATAGTACGGGGCTCACAGAAGCCGAAAAAGTAGCGGAATTACCCTGCCCTGTCAAGGGCCTTTTCCCCTTGCCGTGCTTTTCTTGCTTCGCGTGCACTCGGGTCGTAATAAACCTCCATCAGACATAGTCCACTCGCTGGTGCGGTTCGCCCCCCCAACTGACGATCCCTGCCCTGCAGTAGCTCCTCGATACTCTCCACCGATCTCTTGCCCAGCCCTACTTCGGCAAGGGTTCCGGCGATGATGCGCACCATGTTACGCAAAAAACCACTGCCTCGTATATCCAGATGAATCATCGCCCCTTCCTGCAAAAGTTCGATGGAGTAGATTTGGCGCACTGCCCCCCGAGCACTGCAGCGGCTGGAGCGAAAAGCACCAAAATCGTGCGTTCCGACCAGAAGGGCGGCGGCCTGTTTCATCAGGTGAAGATCAAGGGTCTTCTTCAGATGCCAGCTGTAACGGGCCTCCACGGGCGAGCGCACCGCAGAGGAATAGATACTGTACCGGTACCACTTCCCGGATGCGTCAAAACGGGCAAAGAAATCGGGATCCGCATCACAGGCCTCCCGCACGGCGATATCCGGAGGAAGCAAACCGTTGACCCCGTCAATATAAGCTTTCAGGGAAATGGATTTTGTCGTATCGAAATGGGCGACCATTCCCCTGGCATGCACGCCCGCATCGGTACGCCCGGAGGAATGAAGCCTGACAGTCTCTCCAAGGATTTTCTCCAGCGCCTGCTCCATCACCTGCTGAATAGAGAGGCCATTGTCCTGGAATTGCCATCCGACATAATCGGTACCATCATATTCTATAAGCAACTTGATTCTGGGCATCAGCCTAGTCTCCAGAAAAAAACAAGCAGCACCAGAGCCACCGTCAGGGATACAAAATCGGCCAGGGCAAATCGCCTCCATCCAGAGCGCAGAAGATCCCGCCCGCCCCGGGTACAATGAGCCTTGTGCTGCGCCTCTTTCAGCAACCGCTCCAGCAGTATTTCCATAGCTACCATCAAGGCCTGAAGGCGTTGACCGAAAGCCCGATCAAGACCGATAGGCGTAGCAGTGTTTACCCTCCCTGCGGGCTTCATAGAGGCAACCAGGGGGAGAAATGAAAAGACCAGAGCCACAAAGGCGCTACAGCGCTCAAGAGGAACCCCCAGGGAACTCAGGGGGCGCAGCAGCAGGGTAACCACGGCGGCAAGCTCCTGCGGCGAGCAGAGCAGACAGAGCGCCGAAGCGAAGAGCAGCGCCAGGCTCAGGCGCCCCGTCATCAGCACCCCCGTCTCCAGTCCGTCCCTGAAAAGCCAGGAGGTCCCCCCCAGGGTGTGCCCCGAAGAAAGCAGCAGATGCGCCCCGAAGGTTGCGATCAGCAGGTAGCGAAATCTCCAGACCGGGGCGAGCAGGCGCGCAGGCGCCAGCCGAAAAGCTCTGCCAAAGATCATCGCCGAGAGCCCCAGCAACACAAACTGGGAGGCCGAGGTTGCGCTAAAGGCGCAGATCACACCGCAGAGACAGAGCAGAAGAATCAGCCTGGCATCGGGGCGCGAAGCTGAAACCGGCTGAGTTTCAACAGAGGTCATGGCGAAACAATCAGAACAAAAAACGGGGCAAAGGGCTCAGCCCCCCTCCCCCGCTTCGAGTTTGCAACACAGCTCAGAGATACTTCTGTGACAGCAGTTCGGCAATCTGGACCGCATTGGTCGCGGCGCCCTTGCGCAGGTTATCGGCAACAACCCAGAGATTCAACCCGCACTCCAGAGATTCATCTTCCCTGATGCGCCCCACCAGGCACATATCGGAACCGGCGGCATCCTTGGCCATTGGGTAGAGCCCATTGGCAACATCATCGACCAGCTCCACGCCGGGGGCGGCCGAAAGAATCTCCCTGGCCCTATCGGGCGAGATCTTGGACTCGGTCTCGATATTGATCGACTCGCTGTGACCATAGAAGACGGGGACCCGCACCGTGGTAGCGGTGACCCGGATGCTCTCATCCCCCAGAATCTTCTGCGTCTCCCGGATCATCTTCATCTCTTCCTTGGTATAGCCATTATCCAGGAAAGCGTCGATCTGCGGCAGACAGTTGAAGGCAATCTGATGGGGATAGATATCCGTCCTGGTCGGACGACCGTTGAGCAGATCTCCCAACTGGTTGCGAAGCTCCTCGATGGCCTGCTGCCCCGAGCCGGAAACAGCCTGATAGGTGGAGACCACAATGCGACGGATGCGCGCCTCGTCATGCAGAGGTTTCAAGGCCACCAGCATCTGGATAGTAGAGCAGTTGGGATTAGCGACAATCCCCTTGCTGCGGTAGCCTGCCAGGGCCTCGGGATTGACCTCGGGGACCACCAGGGGAACTTCGGCATCCATGCGCCAGGCACTGGAGTTATCGATGCAGACCGCACCGGCCTCCACGGCCACCGGACAGAACTCCTCGCTGAGAGCGCCACCGGCGGAGAACAGAGCGATATCGATCCCCTGAAAGGACTCCTTGCACAGGCGCTGAACCATCAGATCCTCACCCTGGAATTCGAGAAAGTCCCCTTCCGAGCGCTCGGAGGCCAACAGACGAAGTGATTTCACCGGGAAGTTACGCTCTTCAAGCACCCGGATCATCTCTTTACCGACGGCACCGGTGGCGCCGACAATTGCAACATTGTACTGCCTGGACATGGCCATGGTTTTATTTCTCTTTCAGTATTCGGAGCATGCGGCGCAGCGGCTCTGCCGCGCCCCAGAGCAGCTGATCGCCGCAGGTGAAGGCCGAGATGTACTCAGGGCCCATTTTCATCTTGCGAAGGCGGCCGATGGGGATATTCAGGGTGCCGGAAACCGCCGCAGGGGTCAGAGACGCCAGGGAGTCAGCCTTGGTGTTGGGAATCAGGCGCACCCAGTCGTTGTCGTTTGCAATCAGCGACTCCAGATCCGCCATGGGCACATCCTTCTTCAGGCGAATAGTCAGGGCCTGGCTGTGGCTGCGCATGGCGCCCACGCGAACGCAGAGACCATCCACGGGGATCGGCGTACTGGGCTGCAGGATCTTGTTCGTCTCGGCAAAGCCCTTCCACTCCTCGCGGCTCTGGCCGTCTTCGACCTCCCGGTCGATCCAGGGCAACAGGCTCCCTGCCAGGGGAAAACCGAATTCCTTGCTGGGGAAGCTTCCGGCGCGCAGGGTCTCGGTGACCTTGCGGTCGATATCGAGAATAGCCGAAGAGGGGGTATCCAGCAGATCCGCCACGCTGCCGCCGAGTACCGCCATCTGGCTGAGCAGCTCGCGCATGTTGGGTGCGCCGGATCCCGAGGCGGCCTGATAGGTCATGGAGCTGACCCAGTCCACCAGATCGGCCCGAAAGAGCCCGCCCAGCGCCAGCAGCATCAGGCTGACGGTGCAGTTGCCGCCGATGAAATCCTTTTTTCCGTCTAGCAGCGCCTGATCGATGACAGGGCGGTTGACGGGGTCGAGGATGATCACCGCGTCCTTCTCCATGCGCAGGGTGCTTGCGGCATCGATCCAGTAACCATTCCAGCCCTGGGCACGCAGCGCACCATGGACCGCCTTGGTGTAATCGCCCCCCTGACAGGTCAGGATCACGTCGAGTTTTTTCAGTTCGGTGATGTCGGTGGCATCCTTCAGGGTTCCGGCACCCATGGGGGCGCTCTGCCCTGCCTGGGAGGTTGTAAAGAAGACCGACTCCATGCCTTCGAAATCGTTCTCCTGCGCCATGCG
Organism: Desulfuromonadales bacterium; assembly: GCA_012974445.1. Classification (GTDB taxonomy): domain Bacteria; phylum Desulfobacterota; class Desulfuromonadia; order Desulfuromonadales; family JAAXQG01; genus JAAXQG01. Next base: position 8,879 of record JAAXQG010000200.1, on the reverse strand, counting down.
CTGAAGAAGCACCGAACCGACCATACCACGCCAACCGACGAGTCCGACTTTCATACTCTTAAGATCCTTTTCTGGCTCGACAAATAAAGTCGCCGCTGCCAGGCACCATGCCCGGCAGCGGCGAAGGGGTTCCAAACTAACCTTTAAGCGAGAGCTGCGACAATGGCGTCGCCAATCTCCTTGGTATTTACAAGCTTTTCGTCAGCTTTTTTCTGATAGATATCGCCGGTGCGAAATCCCTGATCCAGCACCCTGGCTACAGCTGCGTCGATGGCATCGGCCGCATCGATCATGCCGAAGGAGAAACGCATCATCATCCCCGCCGAGAGAATCTGGGCGATAGGATTGGCGATCCCCTGTCCGGCGATGTCCGGAGCGCTGCCGCCAGAAGGCTCATACATGCCGAAGCTACCTTCGGCAAGGCTGGCCGAGGGAAGCATGCCCAGAGAACCGGTCAGCATGGCAGCCTCATCGGAGAGAATGTCGCCGAACATGTTCTCGCACAGCATGACGTCGAACTGCTTGGGCCAGCGCACCAGCTGCATGGCCGCATTGTCCACATACATGTGAGAAAGTTCCACATCAGGATACTGCTTGGCCACCGTCTCAACCACTTCGCGCCAGAGCACCGAACTGGAGAGAACATTGGCCTTGTCGATGGAGCAAAGGCGCTTGTCGCGCTTCTGGGCGGATTTGAAGGCCACATGGGCGATACGCTCGATCTCAGACACGCTGTAGCGCATGGTATCGATTCCGACGCGCTCACGCCCTTCACCCTCAATCCCCTTGGGGGAGGAGAAGTAGATACCACCGGTAAGCTCACGCACCACCAGCACGTCGAAACCACCGGCAATGACCTCTTCCTTGAGGCTGCTGGCAGCGGTCAGGGAAGGAAAGATAATCGCGGGGCGAAGATTCGCGTAAAGACCGAAAATCTTGCGCAGAGGAAGCAGAGCGCCACGCTCGGGCTGCTCTTCAGGGGGGAGACTTTCCCACTTGGGGCCACCAACACTGCCGAAGAGAATGGCATCGGAAGCCTTACAGATATCGATGGTGGTCTGCGGCAGCGCCTTGCCCTCGTTATCGATGCCTGCGCCACCGACATTGGCGTGGGTTCGCTCGAACTTGACGCCATACTTGAGCTCAACAGCGTCGAGCACCTTGAGCGCCTCGGCCATAACCTCGGGTCCGATCCCGTCTCCGGGCAGAACAGCTACCTTGAATTGCTTTGCCATTTTTGTCTTCTCTCCCTCATTATTTTATTCAAAACGAAAGGCGTTCGACAATGTCAAACGCCCGGAATTCATAACTTTTCAATCAACCAACTATAGGGAGTGGGGCGAGTTCTTGTCAAACCATTTTTTAGCCCTGCCGACTCCTGCCCCGCCGCCGGGACAACCTCTCAGCAGAGGGATTCAGCGAGAAAATCGTAAGTCCCGCCCCCCTGCACTAACAGGTATTGCGAGACAGTTTCAGCCAGAGCGTTGCCGACGCTGTGCACCCGAAAGGGCGGGACTTCGATGCGCCCCCCGGGAACCAACACCCGCGACTCGCGGGGATCTTTCAACCGGACCTTGATTCTCCCCGAAAGGCAAAAGATGTGATCCGTCACCCGGCTGTGATGGTGAAAGACCGTGCCCTCCCCCGGTGCCAGCAGCATGATGCGCACCCGCGCATCATGCGTCATGACCAGAATCTCTTCATCGCCCAAGGGACACCTCCTCCAGCAGACGGGCGATACGCTCATCACAGCGCTTCCCTCCGCAAGAGCCCGTACCGGCCCCTGTCAAACGCTTGAGCTCCCCGGCATCGGTCACGCCGGAACGTATATGCTTCAATAAGGCACTTTTCCGAACCCCCTTGCACAGACAGATCGGCCTTAATCCTTCCAGAATTTCCGACTCTTCCATTTCATGTACCTGTCCTGAATAAAATCCCACTTTTCTAACTTGCCACGACATGAGGTATCTCTATATTCTCAAGTAACACTCAACTTCCTCAGGAGACAGCAATAATGTATCTAATTCTCAAAAAACTGTTGTATCTCCTTCTTCCTGCCTCCCTGCTCATCAGTGCCTGCAATGATTCTGCGCCTCCCCAGAAAATCGACCTGACAGAGCGTGCTTCACTGTCGGCAATCCAGAACCAGCAGGCCCCGAGGCCCCTTCAGCTCTGCGTCGGTTCGATGATTACCCCGGAGGATGGCTACATCTATTACCACAAACTTATCCAGTATTTGAGCGAAGAACTGGGAATCGCCGTGCAGGCCCGCGACCCGGGCAATTACGCCGAGGTCAACCGGGAGCTGGAAGACGGGCGAACCGACATCGCCTTTATCTGCGGTGGCCCCTACGTGGAGGGACATGATCAATACGGACTGGCACTTCTGGCAGCACCCGTTGTCGAAGGCGAACCTGCTTACTATTCTAACCTTATCGTACCGGCGACAAGTCAGGCCCGTAGCCTTGAAGATTTGCGGGGCAAGACCTTCGCCTTCTCTGACCCTCAGTCCAACAGCGGATACCTGGTTCCCGCTTCTGAACTCGCCCGCCTGGGCTCAGCACCCGACAGTTTTTTTTCTTCCAGTTACTTTTCAGGAGCACATGACAAATCCATTATAGCCGTGACCGATGGGCTTGTGGACGGCTCTGCCGTCGACAGCCTGATCTGGGACTTCATGATAAACCGAACCCCTGAACTCAAAACAAAGGCCAAGGTGATTCAGCGCTTCGGTCCCTATGGCATCCCCCCGGTTGTGGCACGCAAGGGGCTGGACCCTGAGCTTCAGAGTCGGATTCAAGAGATTCTTATCGCAATGCATAAAATCCCGAGAGGAAAAAAAATCCTCGAAGGAATGAACATCGAACGATTCACCATTGTCGAAGACAGCCATTACGACAGCATCCGAGAACTGAGTCGCCAGCTGTCCGAGGCTCCATCTCCCGGCACCTGAGGCAATTCAACGATGAATCTTCGTCATAAAATCTTCTTTTTTATCGCCGTCTTGGCCGCCTTTTTCGGCACCTCGATGGCCCTGTTCATCCACGTGGAGATATCCGAGCGCTTCAGGAACGAACTGGAAAAACGCGGCATCTCCATTGCGCGCCATATCGCCCAAAACAGCGTCGGCCCCATACTTTCCCGCAATCCCCTGGCTCTGAGCATCTCCGCCCATACTCAGAAAAAGGCCGAGCAGGACATCATCTACGTTCTGTTTCTCGGAGCCGCTCCCGGAGAGCTGCTGGCCCATACTTACGGCGATAAATTTCCCGTCAACCTGCTCGGCATCCAGTCCCATAAAGAGGGGCCAGGATACGAAATTGCCTACCTCGATACAGAACAGGGTCAGATTTACGATATCAGGGTTCCCGTCTCCAAGGGTGGCCTCGGCTTCGTCCGTGTCGGGATCAGTGCAGCCCCCATCAATCGCCACATCGACGAAATGACCGATCATGCCCTGCTGGTCATCTTCGGACTGTTCGTCCTGACCCTTGCGATGGCGATCCCGCTCTCCTTCGGAGTGACCCGTTCCCTGTCAAGATTGACCCAAGCGGCAAAAAACGTTGCCGAGGGCGACCTGGAACAGCGCGTCCCAGAAAAAGGAACGGATGAGCTGGCCGAACTGGCCAGAGCATTCAACGGCATGCTTTACCGCCTGGACGAAGCCAGAGAAGAACTGCTTACCAAAAACCTCAAACTGCAACGGGAAATTAAAGGCAGAGAGCAGGCCGAGCAGGAGCTGGCCTCCCAGCTCCACTTCATGAAGACCCTGCTGGATGAGCTTCCGCTTCCGGTCTTCTATAAAAACACTCAAGGGACCTATCTGCTGTGCAATCGAGCCTACGAAAACGCCTTGGGTAAATCCAGAGACGAAATTATCGGAAAATCCGTCAAGGATCTCTTCGCGGCCCAAGAAGCAGCACAACATCTGCGCAACGATCTGGAGTTGATAAACAAACCTGGGGCCTACCAATATGAAACGACCTTTTCTTCTCCTTCAGGGGTCATTCAGCATGCGGCCTTCCATAAAGCCACTTTCAAGGGGCTCCAGGGGCAGATCGAGGGTATTGTGGGAACCCTGGTCGACCTGACCAGTGAACGCAAGCTGGACCGACTGAGACGAGAATTCATTTCTACCACGGCCCATGAATTTCAGACCCCCCTTACAGCCATTCTCGGTTTTTGCGAGTTGCTCCTTACCAGTAACCCCATTGAGAAATCTCAAAAGACGGATTACCTGCAGGTCATCCATGAACGGGCCGGCTTTCTCTCTCGAATGGTCAACCAGCTCCTGGACGTGGAGCGGATTGAATCCGGCAGGGACCTCCCCCTGACCCTGGCCCCTGTGCAACCGGAAGAGCTGACGAAGAAAATTCTTCATCAGAGGCCGCAAAGGTCTTCACAACTGTTCGAGCTAAACTTCCCACGCCCCTGCCCTGCGGCCATGGCAGACTCCGACCGCCTCTCCCAGGCCATAGAAAACCTGATCAGCAACGCTGCCAAATATTCTCCACATCAGAGCACCATCAGCATCGGCGCACAGCTCCATCAAAAAATGCTTTGTTTTTATGTGGCCAATGAAGGTACGGGTCTCAGTGTCGAAGAGGTCAACCGGATATTTGATAAATTCTACAGAGCCCATGCCGGTGACCATGCGCCCAGCGGGCACGGTCTTGGCCTCTACATTACCCGTGCGATTATCGAAGCGCACGGAGGAACCATCAGCGTGCAAAGCGCCCCCGATAAAGGAACCCGATTCGAAATACAGCTCCCCCTGTATCAAGCGTAAAAAAAGGCCCTGCGCCTGAGATCAAAGATCGCAGCACAGGGCCCTAAGAATCTGGACAGATTTGCTATCGAAGTTAAACGAGGGCAACAAAACGTTTCCGCGTAAGCAACCTCAGCATTCCCTCCCCTAGGAGGCGAAACAACCTGGAAGCTTGAGGCAATAACCCAGCAAATACATCCACCAGTATATGCCCTGACACCCCAAGGCATAAGAGCTCAGAGCTCAGCTTCCTCCAGCTCCCGCCCTTCGAGAATCTCCACCTCGGCCCCGATGAAAGAGCGCCCCTGCTCCTTCACCTCCTCGATATACGCCCTGCCTTCATCGCTGGCCTTACGCTTTTTCGGCCCCGGCGAGCAGTCCTGAAGAAAGAATAAATTCTTCTGGTGCTTTCGGATCCCCAAAATCGGATAGATCATGGCGAAAGCAATACAGATCACCCCGACAATAATTATCACAGAGCGATCCAGGCTCTCAGGCGCGGGCGCCCAGATCAGTAGATTAAATACCGCGATGGCCAGCCAAAAACTAAGCTTGGCCCGCCGAATGGAGCCTTCGCTCTTCTCGCGCAGCTCCCGGATATTCTTGGGTTTCAAAGGGGCTCCATCCTGCAAGGCCTGCTCAACGGTGCGATGGATAAGGGTCTGTCTTGAATTCATGATTGAGAATCTCCTCCATATTAAAAACAACAATCACACCCTTATACTAAAAAAACACCGCCAGAGCCATCGAATCAAAAAGGTCCCGCTCTTAAAAGGCCCCCCTGGGCAGGAAATCTGGTGCGGCCCGAAGCTGAAACCGCACCAGAGTTTTCATCGACAGAGACCATCTCAGCCCTCATCGCGCCCGAAGTTGTGAAATTCCCCCTGATTGCTGAACTCCCCCCAGGCCAGAAACTCTGCCGGAGCACCGACAAAGTCCCGGATGGTACTCAGACTCTCGAGTTCGCGCCGCTCCTCTAGCGCCACCTGTTTCAACAGATCTCGAACAGCAGGGTCTGTTTCATGCTCGGAGGCTTGTTCAAAGAGACGGCACAAGCCCTCCTCCAAGCCGATGACGTAGGCATAGGCCTCAATATCTGTCTTGAGCGCCAGAGCATCCTTCGCCAGAGCCGGACTCCTGAAGGGATTACTTAACCGGTCCAGCACCCCGGAGTCTTCCCGACCAATGGGGCCAAGCTCTCTCTTCATTTCCTTCAACCTGTCGAGAATCTTTTGCTCGTCCTCGGCCACCATCTGAAAAATCGTACGCGGACCATCTTGCCCTGTCCTGCTGGCCATCTGTCTGTAAAAATGAATTCCGCTGCGCTCTACATCCATCGCAAAATCCAGAACGTTCATCATCTAACCTCTTTCCCCCTCCCCATCCCAAAAAAACACCCCAAGAGCCTTAACTCCCTGTTTTTCAATAACTTGAAGAGCATAGTACAAATTTATACCCGCTGCCTATCAGTGTCAAAAACAGCTTCCATCCACAAAGACATCCCCGGACCGAGGCACTACCAGCAGACTCCTTCGCCGCAGGAGAGAGGGAGAAAAAGATCATTTCATTCTTATGATTCAAAATCCTGTTCTACATATTGATCGCCCCTGCCCGGCCTAATCGCAGGCCCAAAGCAGTCCCTGCGATTTCGTCCACAGACGATCATCCATTTTTCCTTGATCTCAACACCCCACTTTGTATACTGTATACAGAATTGCAGAATCAAAACATTATTTCGGTACGCCCTCAGGAAAGCCTTTGCTCGATACAGGCTCATAACAAAGGAGAGAAACATGACCAACGAAACATCCACGATCATCTGGACGGAAATTGATGAAGCCCCGGCACTGGCAACCTACTCGCTGCTGCCCGTGGTCCAGGCATTCACCAAGGGTACCGGGATCTCCGTTGAGACCCGCGACATCTCCCTTTCCGGCCGTATCATCTCTAACTTTCCTGACTATCTGACCGAAGAGCAGAAAATCCCCGATTTTCTCACCGAGCTGGGCGAGCTGGCCAAGACCGCCGAGGCCAACATCATCAAGCTACCCAATATCTCCGCCTCTATCCCCCAGCTTCAGGCAGCCCTCAAGGAGCTCCAGGAAAAAGGCTACAAGCTTCCCGACTACCCCGAGAGCCCCAAGACCGACGCGGAAAAAGAGCTTCAAGCCCGCTTCGCCAAGGTTCTGGGTAGCGCCGTTAATCCCGTTCTTCGCGAGGGCAACTCCGACCGCCGCGCCGCAGCTTCGGTCAAGTCCTTCGGCCAGAAGAAGCCCCATCGCATGATGAAGCCCTGGCCCGCAGGCTCCAAGACCCGCGTTGCCCACATGACCGAGAAAGACTTCTACGCCAGCGAGAAGTCCGTCACCCTGCCCGCCGCAACGGACGTCAAGATCGAGTTCGTAGGCGCCGACGGATCGGCCAAGGTACTCAAGGAGAAAGTCTCCCTGCAGTCCGGCGAGGTCATCGACACCTCGGTCATGAATGTTGCGGCCCTGCGCGCGTTCTACGCCGAGCAGATCGAAGAAGCCAAAAAAGACGGCATCCTGCTCTCTCTGCACCTCAAAGCCACCATGATGAAGATCTCTGATCCCATCATGTTCTCCCACTGCGTCTCTGTCTTCTACAAGGACGCCCTCGACAAGCATGCCGAGACCCTCAGGGAGCTCGGCGTCAACCTGAACAACGGCCTGGGCGACGTTTACGCCAAGATCCAGAGCCTGCCCGCAGAGAAGAAGGCCGAGATCGAAGCGGACATCGAAGCGGTCTACAAGGTTCGCCCCGAGCTGGCTATGGTCGACTCCAGCAAAGGCATCACCAACCTGCATGTGCCCAACGACGTCATCATCGATGCGTCCATGCCCGTCGTCGTCCGTGACGGCGGTCAGATGTGGGGCACCGACGATCAGCTCCATGACTGCGTCGCCATGGTTCCCGATCGCTGCTACGCCACCATGTACCAGGAGACCATCGCCGACTGCCAGAAAAACGGTGCCTTTGACCCCTCCACCATGGGCAGCGTCGCCAACGTAGGTCTCATGGCTCAGAAGGCTGAAGAGTACGGCTCTCACGACAAGACCTTCACCGCTGAGGGCAACGGCAGCATCCGCGTGGTGGACGCCGCCGGTAAAACCCTGATGGAGCAGAGCGTTGAGACCGGCGACATCTTTCGCATGTGCCAGGTCAAGGATGCTCCCATCCAGGACTGGGTCAAGCTCGCCGTCAACCGCGCCAAGGCCTCCGGTGAGCCCGCCATCTTCTGGCTGGACGCAAACCGCGGTCACGACTCTCAGCTCATCGCCAAAGTCGAGAGCTACCTCAAGGATCACGACACCACCGGCTTAGATATCAGTATCCAGAAGCCTGTCGATGCCATGAAGGTATCCTGCGAGCGTATCCGCAAGGGGCTGAACACCATCTCCGTCACCGGAAACGTTCTGCGCGATTACCTCACCGATCTCTTCCCCATCCTGGAGCTGGGCACCAGCGCCAAGATGCTCTCCATCGTCCCCCTGATGGAGGGCGGCGGACTCTTCGAGACCGGCGCGGGCGGCTCGGCTCCCAAGCACGTTCAGCAGCTGGTCAAGGAGAACTACCTGCGCTGGGATTCTCTCGGCGAGTTCTGCGCCCTGGTGCCCTCCTTCGAGCACCTCGCCGCCAGCCTCAAGAACGAGAAGGCCCAGATCCTGGCCGAGACTCTCGATGCGGCCATCGGCAAGCACCTGGAAAACGACAAGGGCCCTGCCCGTAAAGTCGGCGGCATCGACAACCGCGGCAGCCACTTCTACCTCGCTCTCTACTGGGCCGAAGCACTGGCTTCCCAGACCCGCTGCGCCGATGCCGCTGCCAAGTTCGGTAAGATTGCCGCTGAACTCAAGGCCAACGAGGCCAAGATCGTCGAGGAAATGCTCGCCGTTCAGGGCCAGCCCGCGGACCTGGGTGGCTACTTCCGCCCCGACTTCGCCAAGACCACCAAGGTCATGCGTCCCAGCAGCACCTTCAACGCGATCATCGACGCCATCTAAGGCGCCGAGCACCGGATAAAGGGATACCTGTCCCGATTTCCCGGTCGCTTGAAAATGAATACAAAAAAGCCCGCCTCAAAGGCGGG
>JAAXQG010000143.1 GCA_012974445.1 Desulfuromonadales bacterium | reverse complement strand
AGATGTGTATAAGAGACAGCAATAAATATGTCCATCCTCTCATCAAGCCGAAATCAGCGTGGCGTGACTCTGCTTGAGATGGTTCTTGCCATGGCGATTTTAGCGGTTTTGGCCTCAACGGTGATTCCCATGGCCGAGATGACGGTAAAGCGCACCCGGGAGATCGAGCTGCGACAGGCTCTTCGAGAGATTCGCACGGCCATCGATCGCTACAAGGCGGACTATGATCGCTGCATTTTTGAGCAGAAATGCATAGAGGTTATCGGCGAGAGTGGCTATCCCGAGGAGCTGGAGCTGCTCCTTGAGGCCACGGATTGGAACGGGACCTTGAATGCTCCCAGCAAATATCTCCGGCGCATCCCCAAAGATCCTTTCGACCCCTATGACGAGGGGTGGGGGGGGCGGTCGGTGACGGATGATCCTGACTCGACGGTGAGCGACGGTAAGGATGTTTTTGATGTCTACTCTCAGAGCGACGCTACCGCCCTGGATGCCACCTATTATGCGGATTGGTAGAGGATGATGATTCGGCTCTCAAACCTCAGAAATATCTTGGGCTATTCCCTGATCGAGTTGATGATCGTGATGTCGATTGTCGGGATACTTGCCAGTCTGGCAGTTCCCAGCTACAAGAGGCATGTGATAAAGGCCCGCGAAGTGTCACTGAAGGAAAATCTCTATCAGATGCGCCGCTCTATCGACGCCTATTATGCCGACCATGCGGTCTATCCCGGTTCTCTAGAGGATCTGGTAGAGGCCCACTATCTGCGGTCGATACCGGTGGATCCTTTTACGGATAAAAACGACAGCTGGAAGACGGTGGCTCCCACCGCTGCCCTGACGCCTGAGGGGGGCAGCTCCGATACCCCCGAAGGGGGGATCTATGATGTGTTCAGCGGCAGCGACCGCATTGGCCTTGAGGGAGTACCCTACAGTGAATACTGAGGCGATGATCCGGCTCTACGATATCTCCAAACATTACCGCAGTGATTCGGCGGCTTTGGCCAATATTGACCTGAGAATCGACAAGGGGGAGTTTGTCTATCTGACGGGGGCTTCGGGCGCGGGCAAATCCACGCTGCTCAAGTTGCTGTTTTGCGCCGAGAGGCCGGACAAGGGGCAGATCCTGATCAAGGGGCGCAACATCACCCGACTCAAAAGCCGCGAAGTCCCTTATCTGCGGCGGACCATCGGGGTTGTTTTTCAGGACTACAAGCTGATGAACAGTCGTACGATCTTTGAGAATGTGGCCTTTCCGCTGGAGGTTCAGGGAAAGCGGCGCATCGAGGTCGGCAAAAAGGTCTATCAGGCTCTCAAGGAGGTCGGCCTGGAAGAGCGCATGAGCCGCTACCCCCTGGAACTCTCCGGTGGGGAGCAGCAGCGTATCGCCATCGCCCGGGCCCTGGTGGTGGGGCCGGATATTCTGCTGGCCGATGAGCCCACGGGAAATCTAGATATCAATGTGACGCTGGAGATCATGGAGCTGTTTAAAAAGGCCAATGCCCGGGGGACCACGGTCGTGCTTGCGACTCACAGCCAGGAGATGATACAGCGCTTTCCTCGCCGCGTCCTGACCCTCGAAGGGGGAGCTCTGGTGCGCGATGAGTCCTGCTGATCGCTCTGACAGGGCTCTGTCTGTCCGTTGCACTTCACAACTTACCGGCGAAGCACTTTTGATCAATAGGGGCTGTAATTGATGATTTCTTTTATGATTCGAAGAGCTCTGCGAAACATGCGTCAGAGCTCTTTTCTCTGTATCGCCACCGTCGGGACCCTGACGGCTACCCTGACCATTATTGCCCTTTTTGCCCTGGTGATCATCAACCTCCAGGCCCTGACCGGGCGATGGAGTGAGGATGTTCAGGTGCGGGCCTATCTGGAAAAGCCCGTCCGTAATGCCCAGGCCGACCAGCTCAGGAAGCGTCTTGGTTCTATCGACGGAGTGGATGAGGTCGAATTCGTCAGCCGGGAGAAGGCCTACAGCCGTATGCGCCAGCGCCTTGAGAACGCTGATCTCTTAGATGGGCTTTCCCCCGAAGTGCTGCCGGTTTCCTTCGACATCTCCTTGGCCAGCGAACTGCGGTCCCGCGAAGGGGTCTTGGAGCTGCTGCCCCGCATCAAGGCCGTTTTGCCCAATGCCGATCTTCGCTATGGACAGCAGTGGCTTGAGCGCTTTGAGTCCTTTGTTCAGATGATTTATGCGGCGGCGACGGTGCTGGGGGGCTTTTTGCTCTTCGCGACCCTGTTCATCGTTTCCAATACCATTCGACTTACCCTCTACGCCCGTAAGGACGAGCTGGAGATCATGGCGCTGGTTGGGGCGACCCCATTTTTTATCAAAGCCCCGTTTCTACTCGAAGGGGCGGCTCAGGGTGCATTGGGGGGAGGGCTCTCGCTGGGCACCGTCTATCTGCTTTATCAGGCGTTTTTCCGTGAAGGTCTCGGTTCGCTGCTCTTTTCCATCGGAGGTTACGAGATCCATTTTCTCCCAGCCTCCCATCAGCTTGCCATCCTTGGGGCCGGAGTGTTGCTCGGTTTGTTCGGCAGTCTGAGTTCCCTGCGTAAATTCGTGAAAATCGGGTAAGTGCCTTGACTAGAGCTGTTTTTTTTATTCTCCTGCTTTTTACGTTGATCTGGGCCGTACCGGTTTTCGGTGAATCTCTAGACCAGACCCGCAGCCGCCTTGATGCCATCCAGAAACGCATCGAGGCCGCAGGGCAGGAGCTGAGTGAAAAAACCAGAACTCAGCAGCGGCTTGAGGAGGATGTCGAGGCGGTCGAGTCGGAGATGAAGGCACTTGAGAGACGGAAAAAAAGTCTCAAGAGACAGCTTCGGGAGGGAGAGGCAGCTATCGAGGAGTCTGAAGCCGAGGCCCTCTGGGCCAGGCAGGCTCTTGATAAGGTCAGAGGGCGTTTTGAGGCTCGATTGGTCGCCCTCTATAAGGCTGGTCCCGCCGGTCCTGTACAGCTATTGTTCTCGGGGTTGAGCCCGTCGAATATGGAGGAGCAGTTCATTTACATGAACCGAGTTCTTCAGGACGATGATGCTCTGATGAAGGATTATCAGAATAAGAGTCGCAACCTCAGCCGTACGCTGGAGCGCAGAAAAAGCCTCCAGAGCCGCCGAAGCGCCCTGCTCGATGAGATCGACCAGGGGCGCACCGAGCATGGTCGCGCCCTGCAGTTGAAGGAAAAACTTCTGGCCCGGGTGCGGGCCGAGAAAAAGGCCCTCAGCGCTCAACTGGCGGAACTCAAACGCAATGCAGAGGCCCTCCAGGGACTGGTCAAAAGGCTTGAATCGACTCCGACCCCCCAGTATACTGCCCCCAATTCGCGTTTTCCTGATCAGAAGGGGCGCCTTCCATGGCCACTTCAGGCTCCCGTGAAAGTGCGGTTCGGCACCCACCCCAATCCCCGCCTGGGGATCGCCACAGAAAGCAATGGATTCGAGTTCTCCGCCCAGTCGGATCTTTCCGTACGCGCCGTCTGGGGGGGGCGAGTCGTCTTTGCCGATTATTTCAAGGGGTACGGTAAGCTTCTTATTGTCGATCATGGTGACAGCTATTTCAGTCTCTACGCTAGAGCCCTGTCCCTGAACAAGAAACTGGGAGATCCGGTGGAAAGGGGGGAGGTTCTGGCCCGTGCCGGCAAGGGGGCGCCCGAAGGCCTCTATTTTGAGCTGCGTTTTCATGGGAAACCTCTCGATCCGGACCAGTGGCTTGCTCCGCGCTAACCATACTGAACCCGAACAGGACGAATCGGATGAATAAAAAAAAATCTGCCGTGTTTCTGTCGCTGATACTTTGCTCTCTGCTCTTCGTAGCGCCTCTGCATGCCCGGCAGGAGGAGACTTCCCCTTATCGGGAAATCGAACTGCTCACCGATGTGATCTCCATTATCCAGCGCAGCTATGTGGAAGAGGTGGACCTGAGCTCGCTGGTTCAGGGTGCCCTCAAGGGGATGCTTGCGACTCTGGACCCTCACTCAGCATTCATGCCCCCCGATGTCTATCGCGAGATGAAGATTGACACCGAAGGGGAGTTCGGCGGCCTGGGCATCGAGATTACCCTGCGCGAAGGGGTCCTGACCATCGTGGCTCCCATCGAGGATACTCCGGCCGATCGCATCGGGCTGATGGCTGGAGACATTATTGTGGCCATTGACGATCAGCCCACCAAGGACCTCTCCATTATGGAGGCGGTCAAACTGATGCGTGGACCGGCAGGAGCCTCTATCGAAATCAGCATCATGCGGGACTCCTTCGACAAACCAAAGGATTTCACCATAGTGCGTGAAGTCATTCAGCTCAAGAGTGTGAAGGTCCGAATGCTCGAGGACGGATACGCCTATGTGCGCTTGTCCCAGTTTCAGACTCACACCGCTGAGGAGTTGACCCAGGGGCTTGAAGACTTGAAGCAGGATGGCGACGGTAACTTCAAGGGGCTTATCCTGGATTTACGCAACAACCCCGGCGGCCTGCTGGATCAGGCGGTGCGGGTTTCGGATATATTTCTTTCCGAGGGGCTCATCGTTTATACTCAGGGGCGCGAGACTGGCAGCCAGATGTCTTTCTCGGCAACAGTCCCCGGTACTGAACCTTTCTACCCCATGGTCGTACTGATCAATGAAGGTAGCGCCAGCGCTTCGGAGATCGTCGCCGGAGCTCTTCATGACCACGACCGAGCGCTGATCATGGGAACGCAGAGCTTCGGTAAGGGCTCGGTGCAAACGATCATTCCCTTGAGTGACGAATCGGGGCTTCGTCTGACCACCGCCCGTTATTTCACTCCTTCCGGCATCTCGATCCAGGCCCTAGGTATTGTCCCTGACCTCATCGTTCCCCGGATGGAGATGAGGGAGATCCCCCAGCCCTCAGGCCATGTGCGTGAGCAGGATCTGGCGGGGCACTTCGAGACTCTGGGGCAGGAGTCCTCTTCGCAGGGAGATTCTGCCAATGGTCTGGATGAGGCGACCCGCAACGACAATCAGCTCATTCGGGCCCTTGATCTGCTCAAAGGCCTGACAATATTTAAAGACCTCGCAGGCTCCGGCAACTAGGGTGCAGGGGCTCAGAGGGAATCTGGTAATCTCACCGGGGGGGAGCGATGACTCCCCCCTTTTCTTTGTTCGATAGGTACGCATATATGAGTAAGTCGATGAAGAAGGTTCCGCAAAAAAAAGAGCCTTCCTCCCCACCTCCGTCTTCAGGGCCCATAAGTCGCCAGATGCGCATCTATCTGGCCTGCCTGTTTCTGCTTATCTTTCTGGCTGCAAGCCTGCTGGTCCTGGCAAAGCTGCGTCAGAGCGTTGGCGATGAAGCTCCTGTCCTAGTCCAGCTAGAGCAGCCCTCGGAAACCCTGATCCTTGAAGATATGCAGGTCGAGATCGAGAGCACCCTGCTCAGAGGAGGCTATGGTTCTGCCGGCATCTCTGCGCAACAGCAGGGGGGGGCATTGCACTGGCGCATCGGCGCCGAATTTCCTCCGAAGCCTCTGGTTTCACAGCTGTCTCATCGTCTACAGCGGATTTCGACCCAGATCGAACTGTTGGGTGATCCGAAGCAGGGGAGACTGTCCCTGCGGTGGAAGGGGCGGGAGACTCACCGCCTCGATTTCGTTCCCCCCGAAGAGCCGCTCCCCGTGGCGATTCCCCCAGCTGAGCTCGCGCTGCCCCGGATAGCCATCGTTCTGGATGACCTGGGGCGAGATCTCGAGTCGGCTCGTCGACTGGTGGCCCTGGAGATTCCTGTGACCTTTGCCGTCATGCCCAATACGGAGCGTTCCCGTGAGGTGGCGACTCTGGCTCACAGGGCAGGTCGGGAGGTTATGATTCATATCCCCATGGAACCCCGGAGTTATCCCAAGGCGGACCCTGGGGAAAATGCCCTGTTTACAAGGCTTTCTTCCCCGCAGATCCGCAGCCTCTTCATGGGGTATCTCGACCGGGTTCCTTTCGCGGTGGGGGGCAACAACCATATGGGATCGCGCTTTACCGAGAATGTTTCGGGGATGACCACCGTGCTGCAGGTGATGTCCGAGCAGGGACTCTACTTCGTCGACAGTCGCACCACGAGTCAATCCGTGGCCCGCAAGTCGGCTGCCGCAGTCGGAGTGCCCTTTGCAACTCGGGATATTTTTCTGGACAACGATCGGGATGTGGAGCTGATACGGGCGCAGTTGGTCAAGTTGGTGGAGAAGGCGCTGAAGAACGGGCAGGCTTTGGGCATCGGGCATCCTTATCCCGAGACCCTGAGGGCGCTGGAAATCGAGGCCCCGCTTTTTGCCGCCATGGGGGTGCAGGTCGTATCCGCATCAGCCCTGTTGAGTCGGGAGGATTAGTTGACCTGATTAGCACGAATCTTCCGCTGAGTGCATTTAGCTCCCTCCCCCAGCGGGGGA